>CANHVO010000053.1 GCA_947463915.1 Planctomycetaceae bacterium | reverse complement strand
TTGATTTCTGCTTCGCGTTTGGCCTCGTAAAGGCGAGTTTTCAAAACTCGCAATGCTTTAGCCAGATTCTTGAGCTGACTCTTTTCGTCTTGGCATTGGACGACGACGCCGGTCTCATAGTGAGTAAGCCGAATGGCAGATTCGGTTTTATTGACGTGCTGACCGCCGGGCCCCGATGCGCAAAACTTGTCGACTCGATAATCTTCTTTTTTCAAATCGATTTCGATGTCTTCTGGCTCAGCCATAACGGCAACAGTGGCAGCCGATGTATGGATTCGGCCTTGAGCTTCGGTTTCAGGGACGCGCTGCACGCGGTGCCCACCGCTTTCAAACTGCAGTTCGCGAAAGACACCTTCTCCTTCGAAGCCGAGAATGATTTCCTTGAACCCACCTCGCTCAGTGGTGCTGGAATCCATAATCTCGACCTTCCAACCTTTGGTGTCGGCATGGTGCTTGTACATGACGTAGAGATCGCGAGCGAACAAAGCTGCCTCTTCGCCACCGGTGCCAGCACGAATTTCCAGAACGCATCGCGTACGAGCTGCGTCTTCACCACCGATGCTCATATCGAGCAAGCCATTCCAAATGGTCTGGCGTTCTTCTTTGAGCCGATTGGTCTCTTCGAGAGCCATCGCCGCTTCGTCGGGATCAGCTGACGCGAGCATAGGTGCGAGTTCTTTGATCTCGACAGCCATTCGTTCATAGTTGCGGAACATGGTCGCAACCTTGAGCAGTCCGCCGTGTTCACGCATGATATTGGCCATTTTGCCAGAATCGCCAGACAAGATGGCTTGGTCTGACATCATGGCTTCGAGTTCATTAAACCGGGTGAGGGTTTGCTCGAGTTGTTGACGTATTTTCATTGGTACTTTGGCTTAGGAAAAAACAAAACCGTCGCATGCCTCAGTTGGCAATCTGCGACGGTCTTGAGATTCTGATTGCCAGAGCCACTTCATGAAAGCAACGGAGTGTTTGAAACTGCGTTGCCGATTGGCTCAAGCAGCTACTTCTTTTTGGCGGCTGGCTTTTTCGCACCAAGACTGGCGTAAGTGCCAGCAGCAAATTTGGTCTGGAACTTTTCGATACGGCCTGCGGTATCGACGAACTTAAGTTTACCCGTGTAAAATGGGTGGCAAACATTGCAGATGTCAACGCGAATTTCTTTGCGGATACTGCGAGTCTGAAATGTGCTACCGCAGCCGCAGGTGACCTTGGTTTCTTGATAGTTTGGGTGAATGCCGTTTTTCATGGTTTTCTTTGTTGCGTTCGCTTGTGTAGAACGCAGAAACGTGGACTGGAAACTAAAGTAGGCGAAAAGGGACTCGAACCCCTAACCCCCACGGTGTAAACGTGGTGCTCTAACCAATTGAGCTATTCGCCCGAATGTTCGGGGGGTGCGAAGCGGACTAAATGCCCAGCAATCGCATGCGTCGCGAGCGTCGCTCAGCTCGCTGCTTGCTTCGTCGCTTGATTTCACTTGGCTTTTCGTAAAACTCGCGGCGACGCATTTCTTTCTTTAGTCCGCTTCGTTCGACCAGTTTGCGAAAACGGCGTACAGCCTCTTGAATCGTTTCCCGGTCACGGACTAACAACTTAACCATGCAAAGCCTCCACCCTTTTTTGTTCAAATGTGACAATGTATCCAAAATACCTGGCTGCCGATCAATTCCATGCAGCCAACTCATTCCACCCGTCCTTTATTTGGGGAGATGAGCGTCACATCGGGAAGCGTACGACCAAGAATTTAGAAATATAGCCAGGATTCTTCCATTGGTCCAGGCCGGATTGCAAGGTTCGGTCGCAAAATTCGCTTAAGAAATCGCCTGCAACTGGATTTTTTGCAGGCAAAGAACCTCTATTTCGCTTCTTCTTTTTCTAAATTCGTTCGATTGGGAGTCGTTCGCGCCAAGGCAATTGCGATTTCCTGGACACTTTCCAGCAAGCCAAGCTCTTGATCATACGAACATTCGTTTTCGGAAGCAGATTCCAGCCACGATGCCTCGACCCACGAATCCCGTTTTTCGTCGAGGAAGTTGATTTCTCCGGCTCCGAAGCATGCGTCGACGTCGAGAGCCGAAAGCGATTGCACATCTCGGCCGTTTTCGATCTTGAAGTGTTGGTTCGACGTATTTTGCAAGATCAAAGGGAAATCGACAGCACGTCCTGCTGCATTCGCGAGCTCTGGCGTATCTGGATTCAGGCTGCCTGATGCCAACGCGCAGTTTCGATTACCTGACTTGCTGCTTTGGCTTGTCCGAAACTGGCTGCGATAGGAATCCCAAGCCATCGCATTGACGTAGGGCTCAAGCGCATCGATTTTATCGAGAGATGAAGTAAAAAACGATTTCATAGGAACCTCGCGTGCCAGATTTTTCGACCCATTAACAGCGAATAAAATCTAGTACGCGGATTTCGCCAACACACGGAGTGGGCAATGTGCTGCGTGAATGCTGCACGTTTCTTTTTTAAGATGTCGCGTTTGTAGGACTCGTAACGAAGATTCCGGTCGCGATGTCACTCTCCTTCCGGATGCCGGACGTTCCAGACATGCCGGAACCACATGGGCAAACGAAACGTGTGTGGGTTGGCATTTGGCATTGCACGGATCATCGGCTGTTCGCTTACCTCGAGACGCAATTGTCCGTAACAGTGATTGAATTCCTTGATGAATATCTCAGTAGCTTCTGGCATGGAAACGTTGCCAACCACCTTGTTGCCTTGTCGCAAAAGTCCACAGGGCCTATCTCGTTCGCTACCAGATGACATCGAATTAATCTCCAGCCTTTGAAAGCGAAGGAAAAAACGCAAGTGCTTCCCGCAATCGATCGGGACATAAATCTCCAGTTCGATCCGTCCCTTCGCATACCGCTCCACGAACCCCCACCCAATCGGGTCCCAAGCTCGCCAAGGAATGCAAATGACCTAGTTTTAATGAGCCTGCCAGCGCGACGCCAAGCTTGCGTGCTCTTGCGGTTTCAATCATTTCACCAATTCTTTCCATCGTGTAATGCTCCAGGAGGCCACCAGCCTCTTTGCGATACGTATCGATCAGAACATACTTTCCGCCTAGCGAACTGGCCGCTTCGATGACTTCCTCCCAGGATGGTGCGTTTGTATTCAGAACGTCCGCGTAATGCACCAAAATCAATTGGGATCGGCGGACCAATGCGACGGAAATACGCTTCGCAATTCCTTGCCAGTCCGTTCCACTACATTCTGACAATGCCAACTTGAGGTAGGCCCGGGCAGGTAGCTTGGCTGCCAAAACATGATCCAAGTCCAATGCCCAATTTCTCAACTCTCCGCCCGCAATGCTGACCTGTACCGATTCTGGTATGTCGAGCTCGAGAACTTCAAAAATGAGCTCAAGCGATGGCCTACCGAGAGAGCCTAAGGAGGGCTCTTTGAGATCTAGCCATTTGCCGCCAGCCTCAATGACCCTTTTCGATTCTTGCAAAGAACGAGCACTAATCAGCAGGCCGGTTTGTGGAGCCCACGAGACCTTTCGACTCGTTGGAAGTGTCGCCGGATTTGCGTTCATGATTGAGCGAATTCCCAATTTGCGATTTGTTTTTGGTTTTGATTTGGGGGCATGGATGCCGGTGTCGTTGTCGGCAAACGCTTTTTCGTGTACAAATAGCAAAGGTTTGCTAGCATTTCCATCGGAATGGTTGGAGAACCAAGGGCCACCAGGGCCACTGTGACGGGGCGAATCCGCAGGAACCACAACAACCGCAGGGCAGCGTTTGAACGCACATTTCAGTTATATCACAAACCCAGAATCACTCCATCAGCTTTGTGAAAAGATAGCTGCCCAGAAGCTTGTCGCCTTTGATACCGAGTTTGTTGCCGAGGATTCGTACCGGCCAGAGCTTTGTCTTGTGCAGGTCGCCACGGAAGATGAGATCGCCATCATCGACCCGTATGCTTGCACGGATCTAACCCCATTTTGGAATTCGTTGATCGATCCAAACACGACGGTCATTGTGCATGCAGGCCGCGAAGAGACGTTGTTCTGCTATCGAGCAACCAAGAAGTTGATTCCGAGATTATTCGATATTCAGATTGCTGCTGCGTTTTTGGGGTTCGAGTATCCCGCATCCTACGGCAACTTAGTTCAACGATTTACCGGCTTGGTTTTGGACAAAGAGGAAACTCGATCCGATTGGCGAAACCGCCCCTTGACCAACCAACAACTGCAATATGCGGCACAGGATGTTCGCGATCTGCCTCGCCTGTTTAGGACACTCAGTCAGCATTTGCTCAAGCAGGATAGACTGTCTTGGTTGGAGGAAGAGACAAAGCGTCGGCAAGAGGAGCTTGCTGATTTTGAGTCGAACGAAAGTTGGTTCCGAATCAGCGGCATCCAGGCATTGTCCGGTAACTCGCTGTCTATTATCCGAGGACTCTGGATTTGGCGCGACGCTAAGGCAAAGGAACGCGATGTACCACCGCGGAAAGTTCTTCGCGACGATTTATTGATCGAGCTTGCAAGGCGAGGGACATCGGATGTTCGGAGAATGACGTCGTTGCGTGGCATGGAGCATCGACACACGAAACAATATCTACCCGAACTTTCGAAAGCGATCGAAGAGTCGCTTGACGGTCCAGTACCAACGTGGCCGAAGAAACATCGTTACGGCAAGGGCCAGCCGGCAGGGATGCTGACTCAATTCTTGTCCGCTGCACTGGCTTATATCTGCAGAACCAAACGGATTGCCCCTGCCATCGTTGCGACCTCCGACGATCTACGAGACTTTGTGAAGTATCGGCTGGAGCCACAAGCAGACGACGCTCCACCGCCATGCTTGACGCAAGGCTGGCGAGCCGAAATCATCGGCAAGGAACTGGACGAATTGCTAGCTGGGCGATTGGGTATGGTTTTGGATAACCCGTCGAGCGACATGCCCATTAAATTCTGCCGCCCTGATGAGCTGTAAGAGTGTCGCACAATTGTCCCAATTGTTGCAAGAACCCAAAAAGCGACAATTGGGACAATTGTGCGATACTAAAATTGCGAGACACTACTTCGCTCTTACGACCGGCACTCGAACGAGGATCGGTTCTCGTACTCCGATCGAGTTACGGTCAAACGATCGCAATCGTTGAATCATGTTTTCCGAAAGCTCATGGCCGTAACTCAACAGGATGCCACCATCGAGAGAAAGCACATTGGTCTCTACGACCATACCGACAAGTAGCTCTGAAACTCTGAGCGATCGAACCTCGTGATTGCCGAAAACCATTTCCGAAAAAATGTCGAGTGCCCAGGAGTCATACGCGGCTCCCGCATCTTTTAGAAAACGTATTGCCTGGTCCGTAGAGTTTGTCTCCGACAAAACATCGTAGTCGACCAACATACGAAGCATTTTCGAGCCAAGCTTAACCGAGTTTGGTAGCTTTGGGTCCAGCACGTCCGTGTACTGGTTACCTATCATGGCAGCGATGTCCTCGAGACGTGGAATGTGCCCGATGATCGAACAGCTGGTCGTTGCTTGGATTCTCAATTGCTTCTGAATGGCTGCAAAATCGTTGACTACAGTCGGGCACACCGTGTTCGCGATACAACCAACTTGCGATAACATGGCCGCGACTTCGAATTGCCACGCATCCTGAAGATTCAGTTCTTTGCAAAGCTGCTTCATCCATTGCCGCAGTCGTCCGCCTCTACCAAACGCTTTCGGGCTTGCGACCGATAACAACTCGTTGATCAAGCCAACGCAACCGGCTAGAGTCTTGGAAAGTAATTCCTTTTCCGCCATCACTAACTGATAGTGCCGCAACCCTTCGTCCAGGATATCTCCTAGCTTGTCAACGGGACACGGCTTATTGACGAATCGAAAAATCGAGCCATCGTTCACGGCGTCGACCGCGGTCTGCTGATCCACATTTCCCGTGAGCATGATGCGTACGGTATCGGGCGAGTGCTTTCGGGCCGCAGATAAAACCTTCAGTCCGTCGACTTCGGGCATTTGCATGTCGCTGACCACCAAGGCGAATGGACCATTCTTGGCGATCTGCTGGAGTCCCGCTTCTCCACCCTCGGCGAGTACGAGATCGTATTTGCCTCGAAAAGTCCGCCGGAAGGATTGGAGCAAATTCGCTTCGTCATCGACCAAAAGGATTCGATTGTTCATGTTTGGCCCTTCAATGCTCCCGGTTTCGCATCGCGAGGATCCATCGGTAGCAGGATATGGAATGTTGTTCCGACTCCTTCGACGGTATCGAAGGTCAATGCCCCTTTGTGCATTTCCACAACAATGCTGTAGGAGATCGAAAGTCCCTGCCCCGTTCCTTTTCCGACCCCTTTGGTTGTAAAGAACGGGTCGAAGATACGGTTCTGGATTGCCAAGGGAATTCCAGTTCCGTTGTCCGCAATATCGATTGCGATGTGATCGACCTCACGACGTGTTGTGATCGTGATTTTCCCCAAAGTGTCTTTCTTTTTGGCTTGGATGGCATGAGCGCCGTTGACAATCAAGTTCAAAAAAGCCTGGTTCAATTCACCTGGCAAGCACATGATCCTTGGCAAGTTAGAGCAGAAATGCGTTTCGACTTCGGCACAGTATTTCCACTCGTTTCGGCAAACAGTGAGTGTGCTGTCCAAGGAACTGTTGAGATCAACCTCTTGGTACTCTTTGGTTCCTGGATGCGAAAAAACTTTCATGGCGCGAACAATTCTGGCTACGTTGTCTGCACCTTGGAGCGTTTGCTCAATGGCCAAGGGGATTTCTTCGCGAACGAACGAAAGGTCAAAAGTCTCATAGGCTTCTTGAACACTTTGGGCAACGCGTCGAACCGCGTCGTTTCCCTGCCCCTCTTCGAGTATTTTGTCGACATGTTTTAGGATCTCCTCGATTGCCATAAAGGACTCTTGGAGGAATCGTGTGTTATCCCCCACGAATTGGATGGGTGTATTCAGTTCGTGTGCGATCCCAGCCGCCAGTTGCCCTACGGACTCCAATTTTTGGGCCGTTGCCAATTGCGCTTCGAGTGCCTTGCGTCTGGTCAGGTCGCGAACAATGCCACTGTGCGAACTTATTCCGCCATGCGAAAACGTACTAACCACAAATTCGAGATGCACACTAGAGCCATCGACTCGACGCCCGGAAATTTCATTGTTGGCTCCGGTCAATTCCTTCAAGTTGGATACAAAACAACTCTGGTCATCGAGTTTGCAGAAAGCAGCCTCGGGCAAGAGCTGGCAGATGTTTGCAACCTCGCCGTCCGCATGAAGGCCAAAGATACTCTTGGCCGCAGTGTTGAGGCATTCGATGCTCCCATCTCCCTCGAAAATGATGATCCCTTCTGCTGCGGTATCAAAAACGGCCTTAGAGCGTTGAGCTGTTTTTTCAAGAGCGATCGTCGATTGTTGGAGTTCGAGGTTGGACAGGTAGAGTTCGCGGCTTTTCTGCTCAAGTAGTTCTTCAGCCTGTTTCCGAGCGCATCGTTCACGTTCGATGAATTGAAGCAGCACTTCGTTCGGGACGTTTTCGTCAATCGTGGAGAGAGTCATCGGTACACCCTGTAGAATTCTGTTCTTCAGTCTGTGGCACTCTTGCCAAAACGTCGCTCAACACAGACTTTCTTCCCGATCTCGGACAAGAGCGATTCAAATGGAATCGGTTTGGCCAGTACGGACACAACGCCCAATTCCTTCATGCGTCGAGAAAGAGTCACACCCGGCCTGCCCGTGATGACGATAATTGGCACGTTCCTGGTCCTCGGGATGTGGGCCAGGCATTGCATCAGTTCCTCACCGCTTGCCAACGGCATTTGCAAGTCCGTAATCACGAGATCGGGCTCAAACGACAATGCTTCGGAAACCCCCTGAAAACCGTGAAACGCGACCTCGAGGTCAATTCGATAGGGTCGCAGGTTTCGTTGGATAGAAGAGATGATGCAAAGATCATCCTCTACGAGCAACACTCGTGGAGTTCTTTTTCTGACCATGCGCTTTGCGTTTTCATCTGACGTTTCAATTACTTTAGTGGCCATACGAGTACTTCCTTCACCCTATCAACCAAGTAGACTTTTCGAGCTTCAACAAAAAAATTCTTCAACTGAAATATAGGTCGCGAATCGACCTTAGAGCAAACTTAGCGTGCAAATTTCGAACACTTCTTGAGCGACAATTGGGACAATTGTGCGACACTCTTTGATTCAGCGCCTCTAGCGAAGCTTGATGGCTTGAAGTTTCCATTCATCCATACAGTCAGCAACACCAACTTCATTCAGGTAATGGATATCACCGATTGACTCTTGTTGTGGCACCCGTGTTAATGAGGTCAAAATCGAGTCGGCTGCATGCACTGCAGTCAGCGGTGAAACAGCTTTGTTTTTTGACTTGCTAGGTTGATGATGGAACGCAACGGCCTCGACCACCGAGTTTGGAAATCCCCAAAGGCCCAGCAGGTACGCCCCCACCTCGGCGTGCGTTGTTCCCAGCATTGCAAACTCCTTGTCCCAAATCGTCGTTTGCTCATCGCGGGCTGCATAAATCACTTGCTGGTATCGCTCGCTCATGTTCACAGCCAGAATCAGTCTGCCGACATCATGCATCATTCCGGCAATGTAGGCGTCATCTATCAAATGAAAGGACTCTGTTTGAGAAGCCATAATGCTCCTGGCCAAGGTTGCAACCGACATGCTATAACGGATCGAACCTTTCAAGGAGTAACCATCCAAGTCAGGGTCTTCGCATTGAGAAAAGGCTCCTGCAAGAAGTACCAGCGGACGGATCACGTTGAGTCCAAGCAGCGAAGCAGCGTGTTTTGGACAACTTACATGTTGGGCCAAACCAAAGAATGAGGAATTGACCAATTGCAAAACCTTGGCTGACATGGCGATGTCGCTGCCGATCATGCTGCCAATCTTGTCCATCGAGCTCGTGTCCGACTCAAGCTCCTCAACGAGACTTCGATATATCTCAGGCAAACTAGGAAGGAACGAAACTTGCGATACGATATTGCAGAGCGATTCGTTTTGAAGGTGGTTCTTAAGGGTGCAAGCCCGGTCGATCGTGCCAATCAGAAGATCGGGGTCGCAAGGCTTGGACATAAATTGGTGTGCAGGTCCAATCGACCGAAGTATCTTTTCCTGTTCAGATTGCCCGCTCAGTACTAGCCTCACCGTGTTCGGATGTAGCTTGGCGATTTTCGACAGGAGTTCGGCCCCATTCATCAATGGCATACGCATGTCGGTTACGATGACGTCCATCGGCTTGTGTTGCAATAACTCAATGGCGGCAGCTCCGCTTTCCACAAACTCCATGTTCCAAGTACGCTGCCCACGCAGCATGCGTCGAAGTCCGGAAAGCACATTAGACTCATCGTCAACGAACATGACGTTCATAATCACACCATAATAATTGTTTACCTTCGAGGTTGTGTTCGCCAAGAGACAGCGAAGCGAGTGTGTCGCAAGCTGTAGCTGACTCGCAATTAAACTCTGTGTCAAAAAGTCCCTAAAACAAAACGATTTCTGCACAGAATGTTCTAAACAGTTTCATTAGTCAGGGTTTGAGTCCTTTTCTCATCCGGTATTGCCTGCCAATTCGTTACACGGGATGGCGAGGCTCCTGCCGAACCGTCGCGTCGCAAGCTCGGCAGGAGCCTCGCTTTGCCAGAGGTTTTCGAACAATTGGGCTGCCCGATCATGTTCTTAGGGTTCGTTCCTGCAACCTGCGTGCAACTTTATCCTTTTTTTTGCTTCTCATGGGAAATAAAGATATGGTTTCGATAGCCCCTTTGCTCGGCTCTCATCCATGCCCATTTCATCTTAAGAGAATTCGCATGATTAAGGTCCTCATCGTCGATGACAACAAGTTCATTACGCATGCCATGCGGAACATTCTCGAGGAGATGGACTTCAATGTCGTGGGCGTAGCTCACGATGGACTGCAGGGGATTGAACGCTTCATGGAGTTTTGGCCCGATATAACGCTTCTCGATATTACCATGCCCAATATGGATGGACTGGAATGTCTCGGCAAAATCATGGAGATGAACTCGACCGCACGTGTGGTGATGCTGTCAGCAGTCCAAGATAAGCATACGATCCGCAATTGCCTTGCCTCAGGGGCGGCGGGCTTTTTGCAAAAGCCGATTCGTAAAGGAAACGCGGAAGACCTAGGACGGTTAAGCCGAGCACTCGAGCATGCAGCTGGAAAGACGGTCTAAATAATGCGTCACTTAATCGAGAATGCCGCCGCCTTTCAAGCGACGGCGAAACGTGTCCTGATGGACATGTTCGGACTGGAAACGACCGAAACAACCGAGGTTGTGGCGTCCGTCGCAGTCATAACGAACAAGTCCTTTATTGTTTCGATCTATTATACCGGCACGGTGTACGGCGAGTATATGCTCGCCATGGACGAAGAAACAGCCGCGAAGATTCTCGGCATCGATGAGCAGATCACCGACTTGAATCGCTCCGAAATCCAAGAACAATTCTGTGACGCTTTCTCCGAGGTCCTCAACATGGTTGTCGGAGAGTGTCTCGTTCAATTGCAAGCCACCTATGCCAAACTAACATTGACCCCGCCGCGAGTTTTCTTCGGAAAGATACGATATCCAAGTTTTCGGACTGGGCGAAGTGTCCTTCAGACGCCAGCCGGCGAAGTGGAATGCCACTTCTGTCTCGACCTGATGCGTTTGGATCTTGCAACTTCCTACAATGATGCTTTGGCTTCTTTGCTGGATGTCAACAGCAAGCTCAAGCAGGCCAACGAGCATCTGGCTCAACAACAGGCGCATCTCGTTCACTCCGAAAAGATGGCGTCCGTCGGCATGCTCGCATCCGGCGTAGCCCACGAGATCAACAATCCACTCTTCTTTGTGGAGTCCAACCTAACGACGCTCAACGACTACATTACGATCATTGAATCGATGATCAGTTTGTACGAAAACCTCTGTGTTTCTGTCAACTCACCCGACCTCGACATGTTGAGCGCTCTCGCTGCAGTTCGAGCGGAAAGCCAGGGCAAGGACCTAGATTTCGTTTTGGAGGACACTCAGCATCTCGTTTCAGAAACACGTGAAGGTGTTTCCCGCATCAAATCAATCGTCAAGAGCCTCAAGGAATTTTCCCATGTGGACGTCGGGGCCGTAACCGATGCCGATCTCAATTTGATCGTCGAGAATTCCATTGCATTGATCTCGCATGAACTGACAGAGCGATGTGAAGTTGTGGTGGACTGCCAAGATTTGCCGAAGGTCGTATGCAACGCTGGCGAGATCGGCCAAGTTCTGATCCACTTGCTGGTCAACGCATCGCATGCCATTCAAGACAGCGGCCAAATCCGCGTTCGTAGCTTCGCTGAAGACAGCGAAGTCTTTTTGATCATCGAAGATAGCGGTCAAGGGATCGACCCAAGCGACTTGAGCCATATTTTTGATCCTTTTTTTACGACCAAGCCAGTCGGCAAAGGGGTCGGGTTAGGGCTCTCCATTTCTTATGGCATCATACGCAAACACAACGGGTCGATCAGCGTCGAAAGCGAAGTGGGACGAGGAACCAAATTCACGATCCGTCTCCCTGTAAACCATAACTCACTCGCCTATGTCCCGTCACCGACCGTTGCTATTTAGCTTAGTCGAGCCTCGTAGACATTGGCTTTCATCAAACTCTTTTTCCTTCGCGCGCTGACCGATTCCGATTTGATCTGGCAATGGCAATGCTGTTACTGTTGGATTGAAGTGCTCCACAAACAAGGTACCCTCTTCCGTAAGCGAAATAACTTCAAAGCATCCGACAGGATCTTCTTCAAAACGCAAATACCAACGGGCGGTAGATTTATGTTCGCTACGCCTAAGCCCCGTTTGGCGCATGTTGAGATAAGTGGAATCAACCGGATTGTTTGTTGTCTTGAGAGTCGCCTTCCATCCGCCGGTTTCCGCAAGGATAACACTTCCATCTTTTGCGATCGCATAGGTTCGAACAGCTCGATTCGGCGAGAACGAAACCTTCCAAAAGCCTGCAATCGCACAGTCCTCTATCCGCTTGATCGACGCTTCCGTTGGATCAACGCCGAGTACTGAAAGGGGAATAAGGAATGTCCACACGAGGGTGAGTAGGCTGATAGCATTTTGGGTTTTCATAGAACCATCTTTCGTATTTAGAGATTGATTGCGCTGCAGAGCTTGTCCGCTTCGTCAAACGGAGGCTCAGCCTACAAAAAGACGAAAGAGATGGTACCAGCGTTCCTCAAAACAAACTGCATTCTTTCAGTTTTTTGACAATTCCCATTCGCTTTCATGACATTGGCTAGACTTTACCCTGTGGATTGCAACTAACGCATCGATTACGAGCAAGGGCACCATTTCATTGAGCACGAGCACGATGGTTGTCAAAAAGATGTGGGTAAAGATGAGGATGAAATCCGTGGTTGGGTTTATACGGACCTGTACGCCTTCGGCTGACTGTTACACGAGAGAATGAAGAAGTCCTAGTGCCCGTTGGGCTTCAATGGCAATACGATCGAGAATGTCGAGCCGTTACCGACAAGCGACTTAACTTTGATTGTGCCACCATGCCGCAACACAATTTGCTCCACGATCGACAAACCGAGGCCCGTTCCCCCCGCTACCCGCGACCGAGATTCTTCAACGCGATAGAACCGATCGAACAGTTTGGGAATCGACGCTTCTGGAATTCCTATTCCAGTATCGGAAACTTCCATCTCAATCGTTTCCTCAACAGTCTGGCAACGCACCGATATTAGTCCTTCTGGATTGTTGTATTTGATTGCGTTGGAGAGCAAGTTATCGATCGCTTGTCGCAGCATCGAACGATTGCCTTCGATTCGGCAAGGCTTCAAGTCAGACTCCAATCGGAGCGAACTCGAGTCCAGCAGTGGCCAAATCGAGTCGATCGCTTCCTCAAGTAGCTTGACCACGTCAATGGACTCAGTCTCGAGTGTTGGATTCGCATCGAGCCGTGCCAAGGTCAACATCGAGTCGCCGAGTTCCTGCATTCTTAAAGCGGCACGTTGGCATTTGCTCAAATGCTCTCGGTATTCGTCGGCAGTTCTCGGTTTGGCAAGGGCAAGCTCGCTGCTGGCCAGAATAACAGAAAGTGGCGTTCGAAATTCATGCGATGCATCCGCTGTGAATTGACGCTGTTGTTCAAAGGATTGTCCCAATCGATCGAGCATCGTATTGAGCGACGCGCCGAGCCCCTCCAGCTCCGAATCGAATCCGGACAACTCGATACGTTCCGACAAACTAGTGCCGCTAACTCTCTGGGCCGTTCGGCTCATACGCTCGATCGGTTCCATGGCTCGTTTGCTAGTCCACCAGCCGCCAACCAGTCCAACTCCCATAACGGATAGCCCGGCCAAAATGAGCGTCCAAGTCATCGAGTTGACTTTGGCTTGCTCGCCTAGAACAGGGCGGCCTACACAGATCGTGGTCTCGAACGGCCCTCGAATGAACACCTCGCGAAATGGGCCCCGTTGCTGTCTTGCATAACGATCACGGTCGATTGCTTCAGATACTGGGTACGTAGGATAAGGACTCTGTGGCGGTACCTTCGAATCCTTGAGTACGGTGCCATCATTGCGCCAAATGATAAAGTAGGCAGGACCTTCCATCCGTCCCAAATGTTCGGGCAACTGAGGCGGCAGTTCGATCGACGCCTCCCATTCTTCTTGAGTTAGATCGGATATGTTTTCGGCTGCCGTTTTCGGAAACTTCCAATCCTGGATCGGACGGGACCTCGGGGGCTCCAACTGGGGTGGGCCGGCAAGCGGTGGGTTTTCCGTAGGCTCGCGTCGTTGTCGATTGACAGGTGGAAATGGTCGACGACGCGGCCCGGTTCGCGATGTCACATCCTTTGCCATTGCCTCAAGCACGGTCGATGGGACAGCATTCATGGCCCCTTCCAAAAGCCTCGCAGCACCTAGCAATTCGTCGTCCACTCGATCCCAATGCGCGCGAGCCATCTCCCAATGCAACAGCGAACCGAAAACAGCTACTACCAAACAAAGTATGATCGCATGCCAAGATTGCAATCGCCATCGCAGGGACCGGAAGAGCTTAAACATGCAGAATGTACCCTTGGCCTCGCCGCGTCTCGATGAAATCCTTGCCGAGCTTCTTGCGCAAATGGGAAATATGCACATCCACAAGATTCGAAAGCGTGTCATCGTTTTCGTCGAAGATGTGGTTGTAGATCATTGTTCGGCTCACCAACTTACCTGCATGCACTGCAAGCAACTCAAGCATCGCGTATTCTCGTGCTGTCAATTCGACCGGATTGCCAGACTCTTTTACGGTTTTGCTCGACAAGTCGAGTTCAACGGTGCCAATGGTAATTCGATTCGAAGCGTTTCCTGTCGCGCGCCGAATGAGCGAACGAACACGTGCCAATAGCTCGACCAAGCTGAACGGCTTGATCATGTAATCATCTGCACCTTCGTCCAATCCCGTAACTCGGTCCGAAACGGCATCTTTCGCCGTCAGTAGCAAAACGGGCGTTTTCTTCTCGCGTCGCAATCGCCGTAATACTTCAACGCCATTCATTTTCGGAAGCATCCAGTCGAGGAGGATCACGTCGTAATCCCAGCTTTTGGCTTTGTACAAACCATCTTCACCGTTGTCTGCGGTATCGACGGCGTAGCCATCTTCGCGAAGAGCTTGCGCGAGTGATTCCTGCAGATCTATTTCATCCTCGACCACCAAAATACGCATTCAATGTCTCTGTTTCCGAGTTTCGTTCGATGCCTTATGGCACTCACTTTGGTCAAATTGAGCCGCAGGCGCTGGCCGCGACAACCATGTTTCCATGGAAACCGTAACGCGGCAAGCGCCCAATGTCATTACCCATATCTTTTAACATTGCTCCCCCTCGCACCTCTTAGGCAAAGCAGTGAAGTATTTCAGGACGGCTGGGGCTTGCCCCTCCGTCCGCAGCTTTGGAGTTCTAGATTCACGCCGCCCGACCGCGCGCCTCCGGATTCGTCGCAACGCTTTTGGCGATGCGACGAATCCATGTGTCATTTTCATCACGCGGCCCAGTAGAACACCAAAGCGGTGTCCGGTCGGGACAAGCCCGAGCCAGACAAAGCGCCAAATATCAAAAGTCAATGTCGGAAAAAGTGACTTGCCAAATTTCGAACCTCTCCGACGCGACTATTGAAACCTAGCCAATTTTTTCGTTGTCTGAAATGCTTCACAGCGTTGCCGAAACGGGGAGAGGGGAAAAAAATCGCAAGCCAACTGGCACAAGTACTAGTCTAATCGATTTAAAATCGACTTCTACGAGTCGCCCCGTATCGCTCATAACTTGGTCGATCCCATCCGCGGTGACCAAGGCCACGGACAAATTGACCTCCGCGTGTGACCAGATGAGATTGCCGAAAGTCGGCATGAGGGATTGTAGGGTTCTGTGCCTGAAGGAAGTATTAAGGAGAGCGGCGCGATGGAAACTTCTGTAGCTGGATTCGGCAGAATTCAGAACCTACTGAATTCTGGCGAATCCAGCTACGGATGTTGAGAGCCTACTGAATTCTGGCGAATCCAGCTACGGATGTTGATGTTATGATGATTTATTGTTGCACTCCTTCTCCAAGGTTCAGATACCAACGCAAACCACAGATATGACAAATGCCTTGCGCCCGGGCGAAAACACATTGATTCGCTGTTTCAATGGTATCCGAAATCAACGAAAACTGTTGCTCGTATCTTTGCTCTCCGCTGCTTGTTCTGTTGCGATCCTATCGTTAGGTAGTTTGGCTTGGTGATCGTATTCGAGAGCTATACTGATTCCTGTGGTCTTTGAAACTGCTTCTGGCGACCGAGTGACGCTAACAGCAAGCGACGCGGTAGACCGACCAATCGCAGCTTTTTCAGCTCCCGCAGAAGAAGTACTGCTGCCGAGGAGTCAAGTTCGATTGGATGTCATCGCCTCGCAACGATTGGGGTATAGAAAATCGATCGATCCATCGCGTTGGCGGCAAGACCAATTCACTGACCCGTCGGTTCGACTGGACGATCCTCAAACGCATCGTTGGCTGGTGGATGATGTGCTTTGGTACATAAATGCCGATATCACTCGAAATAGCAAGTCCACGAATCATTGCATCGTCTTGCGCAGCGACGGCTTGGCGTTGATCGATACTGAGACGGGAAAGACGCTTTGGACGTTTCATGATCCGGACAAGATCGAATGGGGCTTTAGCCCGCGTGGCTGCCCCGCCACCTTTCAGCCAGATCGTTGTACGGTTATCAAAGATACCAATGACGATGGAAGCCAAGAAATCGTTTTCTCGCATCCAAACAAAGCGGAACTTCTTTGCTTAGATAGTTCGGATGGCAGGATACTTTGGCGCACGTACTTGTTCGAATCCGCTGGCATCCAAGTAACCGCCCCGAAAGCATGTCCCGTTGTATTGCAAGAGTTGCCAGGTAGGGATGCTGGGCGCTCGAGTTTGGGAGTGGTTGTCGCCTCTTATGACGAGCAACTTGCGAACCGGTGGCTAATCAATATCGATCTTGCTGACGGAAAGGCCCAGTGGCACTTCGGAAGTCAGCTTATGCCAAAAGCTGGCATCCCTGCAGCCCTGCCAAATTCAGTCCGTCCATTGCACCTGCATTGGGGACAGTTGGAAAAACCTCCACACCTTCACGATCAATCAGGCTACGGTGGCGTTTACAATTTTGGTTATGCAGTGCGATTCCCGACTCTTTGGTCCAATAACCCTCACGAAACCAATTTGAATTTGGGGACGGAGCGTCCGTTTCATTTTATTTCGGGGAGCCAAGACCATTGGTGCTGGATCGATGGTGAGCATCTTCAAATCGTCGATCCGAAGACTGGAAATCTGCTCAAGACATGGAAGTTGAATGACGATTGTTTGTGCGCTCCGAAAGTCATTCGCATTCCAAACGGCAAGTTTATCTTGCTAACTGTTCATAGGTCATCAACAGGAAACACATCAGACTTCGTCGGCTGGAACCTGGAAACGGCGCAAGAGGTTTGGAAGCAATCCATCGAAAGTGATCTGAATCAGCTGCCCCCGAGTTTTTACAGTCGCGAACAGGCCTTCCCCGTTGTCGTCGATCTCGATGGAGACGGGGTAGATGAGTGGCTCTCACCATCAAGTATCCAAGGGCCCGCGAACATGACTACACTGACCCCGCCATTTGGGTCAGTCATGGTGCACCGCGGAGACAATGGTGAAGCGATTTGGGCGAATCCGTTTCACTTACCGAATATGGACGGCATGATTGAGAAAGCGATTACCGTCTCGGACATCGATGGCGACAGTTGGAAAGATCTTTTGTTCGGCACTCGGTTTCAAGGTGGAGGAGTAGATCAGGGAGTTGCATGTTTTGTCGACATGGTCAGCGGCAAAACGGGAGAACGCATTTGGAGCAGCAACGTCAGGACGGAATCGACGAAACTGTCCAATAATAGGAATGAGTTTGTCGGGGTGACTGCCATTGAGGAGCGTGGACTGATCGCCGCTGAAACACGTCGAGGAGGTCAAGAGATTGCTCGGCCAAACTCGACAGCATTTTTGGATCTGGTAACCGGAAAGGAACAAGCATTCGGGCTAGGACTAAGTGCCAGGTCTTTTGGCAAAAAGACCTGGCTGGATCATCGGATACCCGAGTCTTTGTCCCAGGGTAATGCGAGTCGTCGTCCACTACCCGGCAAGTTGCTAGGCTGGGATTACCCGAGTTCGCCAATGTGGAGTGTGGACGGAGTCTCACCCATTTTTTGTGATGATTTGGACCATGATGGTAATAATGAAGTTATTGGTCAGTATTCCGAACGTCGCGAGAGTGTATTGCTCAACGGAACAACCGGTGAGATTCGATGGAAAAAAGAGTCTGCCCCCGATACCTTCGTGTATTGGGCAAGCCTTAAGCATGATATCGACAACGATGGGATCGACGACTTGATTTCAATGATTTCCGACACGATCGATGACGATCCGCTTACCCAAAACCCGGTCGTAATTGCGTTACGTAAAGGGAACAATCGAAAAGGAATAGTGGCTTCCATTGAAATCGTCAGCGGTAGCACAGGAGCAACTATCTGGCAGCAATCCGCCCTTGAGGCAGGCAGGGCGAATTACATTGGGGAGTTCGATCGTGGACCTGGCAGACTACCTCTCATCGCTTATCAGAGCAACAAAAGCAAGAAAGTAACATGCATCGATCTTGAATCGCGAACGATCGCGTGGACTAGCGATGCCTTTGCCGGAGAATTTTGGTATTGGTATCGATCGCCGGCTTCAACGACCTTTTGGAAGCATGCGGACCAGCTCGTTTGGTTTTCTGTCATAAAAGATCCCAAAGGCGAAATTGCTAATTTTGTGAACGCAGAGACAGGTGAGATCCTGTCGCAGATTCCACTCGAAGATCCGAACGCAAAAGGTAAAAATCGGCAACAAGTCGTGATGCCTGCAAGGATTCGGTTAGGAGACCGCGAGTTATTCGCGATTCAAGCGACGACCAAGTGCGACGATCCGCGGGACCCTACAGGTGCGACGCTTGAATACAAAACTGATTTATGGCTGGTGGATAAGTCATCCAAACTGGTCGACTATTGGACCGAGACCAATAGCGGCGTGGAAAGCCCAGCTTTGAAGAGTTGGATTCAAAGCTCGATCTATCTTAACAAGCCAATAGTTGTGCGAACGCAAGATAACCAAGAACGGATCGGTATCGTCACCAAGGTGCAAGAAAGTCTTGGTGTCAAACTTTTTGCTTTGGACGAATCCTCGCATGTTACTTGTGACCAGACCATTGCCGCACCGATTCTTTCAAGCTCTGCGTATGCATACGTCTCGTTAGTCGACCGGGATAGAGATGGAGCCTCCGATTGGGTAGTGAGCTCTGACGCAGGAATGGACCGCCTTTCGCTAACGGGTGAAGCCATTTGGCATCGGCCAGCACTTCCGAAAACGCATGAAGTTTTCTTCCGTTGGGAAGCGGGGAATCGCAAGTACCTTTTAGCACAATCGCCTACCGCTAAATCGATCATCGTGGATGAGGGTACGGGGGAAGAACGTGACGATTGGAAGGGCCAGCCTCTGAGTTTTTTAATGAACACTGAAAGCTCAGCCAACCGGAGTTTTATCACATGGGATTATCCCAACAGTAGGGTATCGGCCTTGCGACTTAGGAATGCAACGCAAGACAAGAAGAGCAAGTCCAGCGGGCAAGCGGAAATCGACCCGCGTTACGTTCGATTGCTGCCGTGGGTTGTGAGTGCAAAGGGCTTGTTTTGGGAAGCAGGGCGAGATGTTTTGAATTATGGATGGAGTCGTATTCTCAAACTGGCCTTGGGCGTTTTTCTTTTGCCAGTCGTCGTCATTTGGAATTGCATGCGGAGACAGTTCAATGTCCGTCACTTGATCGCCATATCGACGGTTGTTGCGATTGCGCTTGGGCTGGTAATCGCGGACAAAAATCAATTCCCGACAGACCAGAACTTAAACGGCTACCTAGGCGCATTGTCGATTGCGGTCGCAACAGCCGTTTGGTGTATCGTAGTTACTTTGCCGATCTTAGAACTCTTTAGATCGCGGCGTCGGAGGATCTTGTCGACAAGTTTGTACGGACTGTTCGTGGTTTTCCTTCCGTTGTTTTTTCTGATCTGTTTCCCGCTAGGAATAATTGAGACGACTTATACCTATCGAGAGTTTTGGCACCTGTTTTGGATGGCACTCATTCCGACCGGAGTCGTGTTGATCTTGGTTCATGCCTTGTGGATGATGGGTCGGGCGTTGCACTATTTGTTTCGTAGTATTGCGAGGCCATTTGCGAAAAGGCCACTGGCTAGCGATGTTGGGAGAATGTTGTGAAAGTAAGCGGAGCCAAGGGGCCGTATGCGCTCGGTGGCACAACTGACGCCTTGATAAGTTGCGATGGCCAAGTTGGGTTGACTTTATTCGTTTGGATTGCAGCGATGAGCTATTCGCTTTACCTGGTAAAGGTTCCGCGGAATGGCATTCCAAAGCGTTCTTGTTCCCCCTCGACAACTGGAATTTGAATAACGCGGTTTGGAACTGCAGCGATTCGAAGAACATCGCGGCAATGAGTATGGCAACTAACACAGGTCCCAATGGTTTGAATATAGCTGAAGGCCGCCCCGTCTAAATTCTGTTGATCGGCTAACTCGCTTAACCCTGACGCTTGTCGTCGCAGTTCGGCTTTGTAGTGGCCATAAAGCGGATCGGAATGCGATTCCCATTGGGAGGCATCGCAGATACTGATCATATCCTTTGCTCCTCGTTTGATTTCGTCAAAGTTCTTCGAAACCAGTCCGGTTACGACCCGCTGGGTGCTTGCTAACTTGGCCAGCATCAAACCCGGTACATTGGGCTCCTGTTGGTTGTTGTTCGCTTTGGCGTTTGTCAAAAGACAGGCGCCTGCAAGAACCACAACCGCAGTCGTCGTCCCAACCCATATTCGTTTTATTGTCATATCGCACCCATTCAAGATTGGTTACTATCGATCTGTTTGCTCTCAGTAAAATGTATCGAAACATTTCCTGATTAGCTTCAACGCAATCTGCTGCAAAAACGCAACAAGAATTGAATTCGGCGTGTCGGTGGAAATGCCCATTTTCACTATCCTTTTTTGCACAACACTTGTGGCACAGATGCACACATTTATGTTTCAAATCAACTCGCTTTGAGAAACGCGAGAACCGGGGCTAGCGCCGATGGCGACACCGATATCTTTTGACTTTGGCCGCTCACTCTTCTTCGGTAGCGTAAAAAAGGCATCTTGCGTTTCTAAAGCAGGCCTATGCGTAGCGAAAGTCGTCAAGACTTTCGGTTTCATCGCCGAACGACCGAAACTCTTGACGAGTTTCGCTACAAAATGCTTACTGCCCAGCCGGCCAAATACGGAAATTCCAGTTGGCACTAAGTTTGCTACATGTGGCTCTGAGCGGCAGTCGGACTTATCACATGTTGCGGTAACCGGCTGCTCGTATGCCAATGGATATAGAGAACTGCTATGAAAGTACTACTCACCACAGACGGCTCCGAATCTGCAGAAGAAGCGATCCGCTGGTTCTCGCGTCTGCCGATCAAGCACGGCATTGCCTACGAGGTCATGACGGTTTCAACCTATCAAGTCTATGGAATGGTGCCTGCCCAAGTCCACGATGAATTTGTTCGGCTGGAGAGTATCCACGCATTCGAATCGTTCCAGAGAGCGGCAGCTATTTTGGAAGAGGTCGGGATAGATGC
This sequence comes from Planctomycetaceae bacterium, assembly GCA_947463915.1. GTDB lineage: Bacteria > Planctomycetota > Planctomycetia > Pirellulales > Pirellulaceae > JBKCUI01. The sequence goes on along the minus strand of CANHVO010000053.1, from coordinate 5,296 downwards.
ATTGCAAGTTACGTGCCTAGGTCAACCGGCTGACGAAATCATACGCTATGCCCAAGATGCGAAAATGGAATTGATCGTCGTGGGGGCACATGGGGTGAGTCTCTTGGAGCAGATGCTTATCGGCAGCACGAGCGAATCGGTAGCCCGACATGCCCCATGTTCCGTTCTCGTCGTTCGCACAAAGCCTCCGAAGGAGCCACGCCACGACACCCAGCTTCGTTTCACTGTTGCTTCCGATTGTTCCGATGCCGATCGTCAAATTGCGTCTCAAGTCAGCTCGCTCAACCTAGCCGAAAAAGTTAGGATCAATTTGATTTCGGTGATGGAGCATCCCTACCTTTTGCAGCCAGCACTTGAGTTTGATGCTCAACTTCGTCGCGACACAGGGCTATCTTTGGATCGATTGGCCAGTGAGCTTAGTTCATGTTCAGACCATATCGAAAAGCATGTTTTTGAGAAATTGCACGTAGCTAGCTGCATCCTCACTTTTATTCAGAACCATCCGACGGATATCGTTGTTGTCGGAGACAAGGGGCGATCGGCTATCGGTCGTTTTTTCCTCGGAAGCGTCTCGCGAGTTCTTTTGCACCACGCCCCCTGTTCTGTTTTATTAGTTCGCAAGCAGAGCTAAGCGCAACCGCATGTGAATTAGCCGTTGGGCGATAGCCCCGGTTTTCCATGTGCTCAACACACGTCGAGAACAGAGGTGATCGCCTAACTGCACTGACTTTCGATTGTGTTTTTGTAGTGGAAGTGCGCGAGCCCTCCGGTTTCGCGGCACTCACCAAACGCATTAGGGCTTGTTGCTTTACTCCTTGCACATATGTATTTCGTTTTACAGTCAACCGTCGTAGGTCTACTGTCAAAGAATCTCAGTACGCCTACGGCTGACGGTTAAACGACTAATCAACAATCCAACTGATTGCGAGTGAGGCAACGCAGGCTGTGATCAACACGACTCCGATCCAGCCGAAAACGTTGGTCCATTTGCCAATCCTTGTTGTGCCAACAACCTTCGGATCATTTGCCAGAAGCTGGAGCGCAATCACATGAAAGGGTAACAAAACAGCGTTGACTACTTGGCTCGAATAAATCAACGGAACCAAGGGGAGATTTGGAAGCGAAACAACGCTTACCGAGGCTACTGTCAGCCCGATAAAGGCAGCATAAAAGAATTGGAAGTGTTTCGAATCCAGGTCCAATGAGGCGGGTGCTCCAATCCCTTCCGCGATCGAATATGCCGTTGCAAGCGGTACAATAGCTGCCGCCAGTAGCGACGCGCCAAGCAGCCCTGTCCCAAAAAGAATTGTGGCGAAGGAGCCAGCAAGTGGCCTGAGCGCAATCGCCGCATCGCTTGCGTCTTGGATATGTATCCCCTCCCGGTGAAGCGTAGCGGCGCAAGCAACAGCAATCGCAAGTCCAATGACTCCTGTGAGCACCGAGCCTACGATGACATCGACCCGCTCCCATTTGAGATCGGATACTTGGATCTTTTTGTCGACAGCGTAGGATTGCAAAAAAGCAAGGCCCCAAGGTGCAAGCGTTGTTCCCAAGGTGGCAGTTATCGCGATCCAGCCTGCGTTATTGATTGGCAGGTGCGGGATCAGGGAATTTTCTAGCAACAGAGGCCAGTCGGGACCAGATAAAACGCCGTCCACAACGTACAACGCCAAGCTGGACGATACGATCAGCAAAATGATCTCCACACGATGAAAGGAGCCAAGCACGACCAATAGGGAAATCAAAAGCCCTGCGATGGGCGTACTGACCCAGGACGGAATGTTAATCAATGAAGCTGCCGCTGAAATTCCCGCATACTCAGCGCAAATCGTCCCGAAGTTTGCGAGCAACAATCCTATGACGGCGACGTACCCCATTTTTGGGCCCCATCGATGGCGTATGACCGCGACAAAGCCCTTGCCGCTCGCAGCTCCGATCTGAACTGCCAGCAAGTGAAAGTACACCAGCAGAACTGTTGAGGCAGGAATAATCCAAAGGAGCCGATAGCCATGCTCCGCCCCGAGGAGAGAGTAAGTCGTAATTCCCGCAGGATCATCGTCTGAGAGACCAGCTAGCAATCCTGGCCCCAGTACAGCCATAAACGAGGCAATCGCACCCGCCCCTGCGTTTCTCAACTGCACAAATTTCGCAGTCGTCCCCCGACGTCGATGCGAAATCGCGTGTCTCTTATGAACTTGACGGTGACTTTTCATGCAACTTAATTCCAGATGTGCTGAAGTTTGTTCCGAATGTGTGTCAAATTGCGCCCTTGCCACACCGCGAAGTTCGTTTTCTGGAATCGCAATTCCTGTGCCTAGACGAGACTGATCTACGCACATTGGCAAAGTCATTCGGCGAAATCAACCATTGGACGCGATGTTTGTTCCTTTGGTACTCGTTTTGCATTGCTCGTTTCTTCACCAAGACAAGCGACCTTACTGCATCCTAACCTTTCACGAGTATCGGAACGGTACCATGGCCACCCAAATGACCAACGCAGCATATAACGATGTTTCGAATCGTGACGCTCTGATCGAATCGCTGCTCGACCCAGCTTCCTACGTACATTCGGTGGATGGTCCTGTTTTACTGCGAGAAACACATATATCTTGGGTCATCCTCGCTGGTAATTATGCCTACAAGATCAAGAAGCCCATCCAAACGGAATTCCTTGACTACGGTTCACTTGAAAAGCGTCATCATTCATGCTGTGAAGAACTTAGGCTCGGCAGTCGCTATGCGATGGGAATGTACCTCGATATCGTTCCGATCACATTCGAGGATGGTCAAGTTCGAATGGACGGCGATGCTCAGCCGATCGAGTTTGCCGTCCGCATGCGCCGATTTGACGACAATGCACTTTTAGGCGACAAACTCGCAAAGAACCTCGTCTCCGCGGACGACGTGATCCAGTTGGCGGCCACGATGGCTACCATTCATGGCAACGCTTTTCGACTGGAACAATCTCGCGAAGATTTCGCTCAGAGAACACTCGCACAGGCGAAACAAAATTTTGATTTTCTTCTCAGTGAACCGTTGCTTTCCCAAGACCCGGTGATTCGAAAGTTGGAAAGCTGGACTACAGCCTATTTTGAAAGCCATCGGCAACATTTCGAAAATCGCATATTGAACGGGGCGATCCGAGAATGCCATGGAGATCTTCACTGCGGCAATATTGTTTACTGGAAGGGACATTGGGTACCTTTTGACGGTATTGAATTTAATGCAGATTACTCGTGGATCGATGTCATGAACGATATCGCATTCTTGGTAATGGATTTGCAGGAGTACGGGCATCCTGAACTGTCGGCTGTTTTTCTGAATGCGTACCTGGAGCACACGGGAGACTATCAATCGCTTCGAGTTCTGAAATGGTACTTGGTGTATCGAGCTCTCGTGCGCGCGAAAGTCGCCGTGATGCGTGCACGGCAACTTTATGAGGTTCAGCGACTAAGCATGCAACAAATTGCTCCGGCCAGAACCTACATTCGATTGGCGGAAAAAATGAGTCAAAAAAGTCCACGAAAACTTTGGATCACCCACGGAGTGAGCGGAAGCGGCAAGACAACTGGTAGCTTGCAGATTGTCGAACAGGAGGGAGCGATTCGGCTTCGATCGGATGTCGAACGAAAGCGACTTTTCAAGACATCCCGGTCAAGCCGAGAGCAATACGCACCAGGGGAGGGAATGTATTCTCCAACGGCCTCCGAAGCGACTTACACAAGGCTCTACGATCTAACTAAGAGTATTCTTCAATCGGGATTCAACGTGATCGTCGATGCTACGTTCTTGAAGCAATCGGACCGCCAACGATTTCGTTTGCTGGCGGAATCCGAAGGGGCTGAGTTTCGAATTCAAGACTTTCAAGCCGAGGAAGAGACGTTGAGGCAACGCATTACGAATAGAAGAACAAAAAACAGCGATGCGTCCGATGCCACTTTGGAAATTCTTAAGAATCAACTTGCTACTCAAGAGCCACTCTCAGAAGAAGAGCTTAAGACAGTGGCGGGACCCGAATGAGTTGGCTCTCTGACGCACGACGGTCTCACCTGCCGAGAGTGACCTTGCACTGTAGAAAATGCCCATTCAATCTCGACCACAAGCCTTGCTAACTAAACAATTGTGCAATCGGTCTGCCCTCGTCCAACAAATGGTACGGTCTCCCCTGAGCATCGGTCGCTTGCAGGTTCTCGACCCCCATTGCATGGTAGACCGTCTTTGCGATATCCGCAGGTGTTACAGGATGCTCCGCCGGATATTCCGCATACCGATCGCTTGAGCCGAACGTCTGGCCACCTCGGATTCCGCCTCCCCCCAAAACGACACTCATGCAATGCGTCCAGTGATCTCGGCCAGCACCTCCAGGTCCACCTGATCGCGGGTCTCCTATCTTAGGTTTGCGGCCCATCTCGCTCGTGACCATCAGTAACGTTTGATCCAACAAGCCACGTTGGTGTAGGTCGTCGACCAAGGCAGAAAACGCTTGATCGAATTCTGGAAGTAGGTTGTCCTTGAGGCAACCAAAATTATTTCCATGGGTATCCCAACCACCCTCACTCTTGCACTTATCCGCGATCGCTTCGTTTTCTTTCCAGAAGACGGTAACAAATGGCACCTCAGCTTCAACCAATCGACGCGCCAGCAGCAAGCTCATCGAATTGACCGACTTGCCGTAACGCTCGCGAACAGACTCGGGTTCGCTCGCGACATCAAACGCATTCGTTGTGCAGGAGGACATCATCAAGTCGATCGTTCGATGCTGATGCTGTTTCCATGTTTTCAGCGAATTCACGCCATCGTATTCTCGGCGAGCATGATCTAGTTTTTCCAAAAGCAGTTTTCGCGATTGTAGTTTTTCGGGGGTAACGTCTCCTGTGAGCGCTAGCGATGGAGCTTGAAACTTCAAAGGTTCTGCCAAGCTTCCGTCGACATACAAAGGATCGTACTCAACTCCCAGTCGTGCGGAAAATTGTCCTGGCCGTGTATAGGGTGCTTTGCTCGGTTTGTGCGGCAGTGTCATCACATTGGGTAGACTTGGATGAAGCGGTCGCCTCGATCCCACTACGGATCCGATGAATGGCCAGTCGTCAGCATAGGGCCGGCGATCGTTGCCCAGAGACAAGAATGTTGGATCGGGAACGTGCCCAGTCAATTGGTAATAGTATCCGGCATGATGGTCGTTTGTGCTGACGCTTCCCCCGACGGAACGAACCACGGCCAAGTGATGCATTTGCTTGGCTGTTAGCGGCAAATGCTCACTCACCATGACACCGTTGGCGGAGGTGGCAATGGGTGC
>CANHVO010000052.1 GCA_947463915.1 Planctomycetaceae bacterium | reverse complement strand
TCAGTTGGTTACGGGGGGATCTGGTCTTTTTTCATATTACTCCGAACAACAAAACCCCAATTTTCCCTACGAATAATCCTTCACAGCGTTGCCTTTTAGGGGAGAGGGGCTGGGGGTGAGGGGTTTTGCGATGACATTGACCGAAGACGGGGATGACATCCGTAGTCGACCTTCGAACGGAATGACTGAGAGTCGCAGAGCGACGGCATTCCCACCGCATCCACTTGGCTTGACGCATTTGATTCGGCTAATGACTCACGACATGTCGCTCCTTCAGAGCTCTGAATAAACTGGGGCGCACTACCTGGGGTTTCGTTCGCGTTGCGAACTTACCCCAGGCTATAAAATGTCATCGCATTCGCGATTGAATCGCAGAACGCTCCCGCCCTGCCCCAACCTAAAGCTCCCCCAAGCCAACTGCGATCCAACTCGTGACTTAGCCCCCTGCCCCAAAAAAATGGTTCCGAGCGCCCCCCTGCCCTGCCCTACGGGGCAAACCGCCAACCGCGCCAGCGGTACGCATGCAACAGGAAAAAAATCGTGACCGCTGCCGTCATTTGCACCACACCGTGGTACGCCGCAATCCATTCATAATTCTTGCTTTGGTGCAACCAAGCCGAATACAGAACTCCTACCGTCGCACAAACGATCGGACTAGCAAGCCATATCGGCCATCGCACCCAGACCGCCCGACGACTCAACGCACACCAGGAAATAACCATGGCGTTCATCGCCATCAACATGCAATTCACCAACCCCTCAATGAACCCCAAGCCAAAAGCGCTGGCCTTAGGTAGCGGGGCGAATCGAAGAACGGAACACAATACAGCCACAACCGCTGTCAAAAGGAATATATCTCGAAGCGGAAACCGCGTTTTGCCCGTCGCGACCTTTGGCAATGCCATGTCACCATTGCTTGGCTCTTCCAATCGGACACCTGTGAATCGCATCAACCAAGCCGCCAATAGCATCCACAGAAATAGGATTGAAAGCGTCATTACGGTTGCTCCCACCGCCCACGATCGCAATCCAAAGACCGTCATCACTACGGCGCAAACAAACGCAACCCAAGCAATCGGTGGCAAAATCTTGAGTGTCCAACGCGTTTTCCCAAGCACGATCCAAAGACACGTCAACGCCACTCCCGCCGCACAGATGCCTTGGCAAATACGTTGCTCGATCCGTGTCTCCGATGTCGGCTCACCCGACAGTAGAATTCTCCCAGCAAAAGCAGCCATGCTAATCACCAGAAAGCAACTGCAGTCCAACCAAGCCCAGCCGCCATCGGAAACCGATCGAGCAAACCATCCAATCCACCATAGCGACGTGAACACAACCCAACCAAACAACAGATAAACAATGCCCCAAAGCGGTTGATGCTTCGCAAGCGTTGCACCAGTCTCACGATCCAAGATGAGAAATCCTAAGTCGGTAAAGCTGTACACCAGAATCCGGTCTTCACCCAAAGTCGCCATTTCTAAGCCAAGCTTACACTCAGGAAATAGTTCCTTGCGTTCCCATATCTTCTCTCCCGATGTGTCATCCAAGCAAACCATCGTTTGCATGTCTGGACTCGCAAAGATCGACCGGCCACGACTGCGTGCGCGAAGCCAATAAGTATCTAATCCTGCATTTGGAATGCGACGCCAAGTTCCAAATTCAAAGTACATCCTTTCCGATCCGCTCTTCTTTACCCAAAGCGTGTTGGTATTGCTATCCAAACCCCATGGCAAAACGGAAAGGTCAATTGAGGGATCAATAGCGATTGGAATCAACTCATTCGTAAGAATGGTTCGAATCTCTTTGCTGCTCCCATTCGGATTGAGGAGCAAAACAACATCCTCTTCCTTCATTCGATACACACTCTCGAACGTGCTCCCTGGCCAACTTGCAACTTGGCGAAACGCATTGTCCTTCAACTCAAAGACATAACGGGTGGGTGGCTCTAAGCCATCGAGAAAGACAAACCGTTTCCGGTTTGGCCGAAAAAGCTCTCCATTGCTACTAAGCACCTCGAACTCGATCGGACTCGCATTTTGATCTCCGAGTTTCAACGCAATCAACTTTTCATCGCTCGAGGTGACGATGTAGGAGTCGTCAAGTATCACAGGGTGTCCAGGCAAAAAAACGTCGTACGCCGATTCGCTGCCGCCGAATTCACGGCGCGACACCTTCCATCTCCGTAACGCGTTTCCGTCCCATTTCCGTAACGTACTTCCGTCCGCACCATCCAATGATTCTGAAGCGACTTTAACATGAGAAATTCGGTAAGTACCGGAGCCTCGCTTCAACTTCACTGCTGTTTCGCCCGAAATGGAGTTTACCTGTCCGGTCGCGAAGTCGATTTGAAAGTTTCTGTTTGTGCTTTTATCCGACGACGCATAAATATGGCGAACGACAATGGAGCGATTGTCATCAGGGATAATCGCAGAAAGGTTAAACCGACTATCAGCACAGGGCCAGTACAGAGCAAGCCAATACCCCACCGACACGATCGGCACCAACATGAGTATCCAAAGAAGTGGATGCGTCCAAATTCGGGGAATGAGGGGGCGTTTGGTTTGCATTGTTCCTTTGCGACACATAACGAGTGTGTCGGCCCTTCAGGCCTCGAAATCATTAGGAGTAACAAGTCCGGTGCCTTTCGGCACCGGCAGAGGATGTGTCGAGCCTTCGGCCCTCAAAACAAATAGCGCAACTCCAAAACTCACTCTTCGGGTTAGCCAACTGCCCTGCCCTGCCCTGCCCCGCCCTGCCATCTGCCATCTGCCATCTGCCATCTGACATCTGACATCTGACATCTGACATCTGACATCTGACATCTGACATCTGACATCTGACATCTGACATCTCTCATCCCGCTGCCCGCGTGAGTTCACTCAGCGTACCTGTCGCATCCGAAAAGGACTCGCGTTCAACCCCGGTCGATTGAATGACTTGCAATAAGACGTTGGCCAGTGGCGGATGCTGATTCTCATTGAACTTCAAATGCTTGTCGTGCTTCAGACCAAGTCCTCTGCCACCTGCGACAATCAACGGCAAGTTCTTAGGCGAATGGTCCCCCCCTGCCCCGCTGTTCATTCCAGAACCAAAAACGATCGCTGTCTGATCGAGCATACTCCCCTGCCCTTCCCTGGTCTCTTTTAGGAACTCCATAAATCGCTTTAATCTCGAAAAGTGGAAACGATCGATGGCGGCGAGCTTTTCCAACATGCCGGCATCCCCTCCATGGTGCGAGAGCTCATGATGATTTTCGCCACCGCCTCCGTAGCCGCCCGCTTCCCTCGACCATTCAAACGTGATCACGCGTGTTGAGTCGGTGATAAATGCCAGATACGACAACTCCAGCATCACGTCCAACCACATCGGTCGATCGTGAGCGTTGTTCGGAAGCATCCCCAATTGCAGCTTGCCTGGCTCTACTTTAGGCTTGGGTCGGTCGATCCACTCCTCAAGCCGTTCGACTCGCTGTTCGGTTTGTCGGACACTCGACAGATATTCCTCTACCTTGCGTTGATCTTCTTTGCCGATATTGCGTTCCAGCTTTTTTGCTTCCGCTAATACGTTGTCAAGGATCGATCGCTTCTCGGCGTACCTTCTCAGCGTCGACTTTCGATCGTCGGCTGTATCCGGTACGAATAGTCGACTGAAAATCCGATTGGGCGAATTTTCGGCCGGCAACGGTGTTCCCGTTCGATCGAACGAAAGCGTATGCGAGTGCCCTGCCCCGCCTGTCCCAGAACTGTCCGAGAATTGCAACGACGAAAAGCGAGTGAACCGACCATGATGTTCCGCGATCACTTGGTCGGCCGACATTGTGTTCGAATAGTCTTTCCCCGGCATGGCCTTGAGATTCGCGCCGGTCAACCATGTGTCAGCGCCCGAATGGCCACCGGTACTGTTGGGATGCCCAAGTCCGCTTAGGATCGAAAATTCATCTCGAAGCGGTTCCAGCGTTTTCAAAGTCGGCGAAAGTTCGTACCCTGCCCCGTCGTTCGATGGCATCCACTGTAAAATGTTGACCCCATTGGGTACATAACAAAAAATCGCTCGAGGATTGCTAGCCGTCGATTCCTTCCACGGCTTGAATTGCGAATCGGCAGCCAACGAAAGAGGAGCCATCGCATTGAGCAGCGGCAATGCCAGACTCACCCCTGCGCCTCGCAAAACATGTCGGCGTGATAAAACTCTCTTTGCCATATTAGCTTTCAGCTTTCAGTTTTCAGTCATCAGTCATCAATCATCAATTCGGCCTATTGCTTCTGAAACGATTCGCTTTGAACAATTGCCTGCACCAAAGCATCCAAACGGTACTCACGGTCTTTGACCTCCTTGACTATCTTTCGAACGACAGGTTGATCGGCCAATGTAAGTTCGCGACCGAGCGCATACGTCAGCATCTTTTCAGACAAGCACTTTAAAAACGCGTCTTCCTGAGCGCGAAGCACTTTCTTCAGCTCCGCCGGACCGCTGATCAATGTGCCGTCAGGCAACTTCGACGACGGGTCGATCCGAGGATCATTACGTTCGATGCGCCCCTGATAGCCAAACCCTTCTTGTTCACGATACTCGCCCGATGCGTTGTAGTTTTCTAACGCCAACCCTAGCGGATCGATCTTGTTATGGCATCGCGCGCATTGCGGCAACGTCCGATGGATTTCAAGCCGTTGTCGAACGGTGGCTTTGTCGATGCCCGGAACCTTCGGAGCGATGTCACCCGCATTGGCTACTGGCAGCCCTGGATCCATCCCTAACACATTCTTGAGGATCCAAGTCCCACGTTTGACGGGAGATGTGCGTGTTCCATTGGAAGTCGTAGTCAACATAGCGGTTTGGTTCAAAATGCCGCCGCGATGACTCGCAGGAGTGATAGGGACAACTCGAAATGTGTCCCCTCGCACACCCTCGATACCATAAAACCTTGCGAGCCGTTCGTTGATCACGACGTAGTCGGGATCGATGAAGTCGAGTACGTTGCGTCCATCCCGCAAGATCGTTCGAAAGAGAGCCCTGCCCTCCTCGACCATCGACACTTCCAAATGCCGATCGTAATGCGGATAAAGTTCCATGGCCGGCGGGTTGGCGCCAACGTCTCGTAAACCAAGCCATTGATCCGCAAAGTTCTGTACAAACTGCTCCGACTTGGGATCGTCGAGCATCCGCTTCGTTTGATCAAGCAATTGGTTAGCGTCCTTTAGTTTGCCCGCGTCGGCCGCTTTGAGCAGTTCCTGGTCCGGCATCGACGACCACAGAAAGTATGACAACCGATTGGCAAGTTGATGATGGGTGATCGAGTCCTCGCCGTTGCCAACATCTTCGACCAAGTACAAAAAATGGGGCGAGATCAGCACGGCTGCAAAAGCAGACTTGGTAGCCTCTATCGTCGAAAGCCCTTGCTCGCGTGCCTTTCGATAGATGGCAACATAGGGTGCCGCTTCTTCTCGCGTGACCGGGCGACGAAACGCTCGACGCACAAATCGACCGATGGTACTTTCAATCAGTTTCGCTTCGTTCTCATCAGTGATCGCCTCAGGCAATAACATCGTGTGCGAGGCGGGTGGCCATTTGGGATAGTTCGGGCCTTCGATTTCAATCCAATCGACAAACAACTCCGGTCGTTCAAAGCGATCGTTCGTTTGAAACCAAAAATTCTCCAAAGCTCTGGGAATGGAATAAGCGTACTCGACCGACAATCCGGCTCGCTGCGTCGTAAAGGAAACGGGTACTTCAAAGACGTGAGGACTGTCTTTGCTATATGGAACGTCCATCTCAGCAATGGGCTTTGGCTGCCCTCCTAAGCTCTGTATGAGTTTCATGCGAACCGGGCCATAGTCATAGCGTCGGTCCGTTTCGAAATGGTTTAAGTCATTGTCTCGCGAGCTGCGATGCCATCGTTCCCCTTTCGGATTTTTTGCCATTTGCTCCTCGAACCGCTTATCCAAGAATGACTTGGCGGACGCAACGACCTGCTCTCGATTGGGCCGCGAACCCGCAGCTCGAATGCGAACAACATATTGCCCTGGATGCTTCATGGCAAAATCGCGGACGTTCAAATCTCGGTCCCAAGAAATGTGGTGAACGCGCTTGAATCCATCCTCGACTGGGTTTTTCCCTCCATTGACGATCGGCTTTTGGCCGTCCTCGAGCTTCACTCGGTTTGAGTCCGAATCTCCTGAATCGATTTCGAATCGCCATCGAATCGATTCAGGTTTAGGACCATCGACTATGGCTAAGTCCATGATTTGCCGAGCAGCATCCAGATACAGTTCCAACTGCATCGGCGACAGAGAGAGCGCGCTACCAATGTTATCAAAGCCATTGGCTGGCGGATCTTGCGGGAAGCCTGAGATATCAAAATCGATGCCGACAAGATCGCGGATGGTGTTTTTGTATTCGTTTCGGTTGAGCCGACGCATGACAACAGCGTTTTCTCGCAATTGCAATTCCGCTTGTCCGATTTGCTCCGTTATCCAATCGACAACCGCAGCTACTTTTTCGGTCTCCGGTTTGGGTTTCTCCTCCGGTGGCATCGAGTGACTGTTCAGGACATTGACGACCTCGGCCCAAGTGCGACGCACCGCGGCATCCTTGAAGTCAAAAGGAATGGATTTGTCGAGCCTGAAATTCCCTTCGCTCTTTTCCCCCAGATGGCACTCGCTGCAATGTCTTTCAAAGAAGGGAAGAACAAGATCGCCATAAGAACCCTTTTCGTCCGCGCGCAAACAAGGATTCACCGAAGCGAGAAAGGCGAACAGGGACAGAACGCGCAATGCGATCCAAGGGGAGAATGTGATTGTGTCCATGCGCTTGGATGCGATTGAGCGGAGTTGTCCGATTTTCGGCACATAAGGAATGGGATCGGGAGCTTCCATCTATCCTAACCGAAACAAAGTCCGCACGCACTATTCCCGGCGTAAACGTTAGGCACAAACTAGAAATCTAGTTCCCTTACAATTAAGGGAAACGAATGCGATTTCCTCCCCTCACCCCGTTTCGGGGAGAGGGGGGTGGGGGTGGGGGTGAGGGGGTAGAATTGTCAGTAACAAGTCTCCGGTTCAGTGATTTGTTTACGCTTTACAATAGTCAGCGGCCAAAAACTAAAGCATCTTGAAAATTGACAAAGGCTTGGGACAGCATTTGGTTCATTTTGTCTAATAGCCGCTTTAGAATGCCAGTCGCGTGTACGCAATCGTCGCGGAGCGACGAGCGACAATGTCGCCCTTCGCTCCGCGAAGGTAGCGTGCTCTAAAAATCCCCCCACCCTTCTCTCGAACCCAAACAGGTCGCACCAGGCAGGTGCAACCCACTTTAGTTCACTTCAACCGGTGTGACTAAGCAATGTCGCGGTCTCGCACACCGAGCAAGTAGAGCACGGCGTCGAGCCCCATCGTTGAGACTTGATGCTCTGCAGCCAATCTTACTACTGGCTTGGCGTGGAAAGCGATACCGAGGCCCGCTCGCGCTAACATGGGCAAGTCATTGGCGCCGTCGCCGATCGCGATGCACTGCTTGCGATCGACTCCTTCTTCGCTGGCCAACTGGTCCAGCAACGCAGCTTTGCGCTGCGCATTGACAATGGGACCGATGACGCGGCCCGTTAACTTTCCATCGATGATCTCAAGTTCATTTGCGTAAACATGGTCGATAGCCAATCGCTTTTGCAAGTAGTTACCAAAGTACGTGAAGCCGCCAGAGAGAATGGCCGTGCGATAGCCGAAGCGACGCAGCGTTGTCAGTAATCGCTCGGCTCCTTCGGTCAGTACCAGTCGTTCAGCGATCTTGGGTAACACGCTTTCCGACAGGCCGGCTAGCGATTGAACCCGTTTTCGAAGCGACTCGTCGAAATCCAATTCGCCTCGCATGGCCGCTTCGGTAATGGCGCTAACTTCTTCTCCAACGCCTGCTTCCTTGGCAAGCTCATCGATCACTTCCGCTTGGAGCAACGTCGAGTCCATGTCCAACGCCACGACGCGGCGGCTACGACGGAACGCATCGTCCCGTTGCCAAGCTAGATCGAGATTGAGCCGGCTTGAAAGGTCCAGCAAACGGGCCTTTAGTTGCGATGAGTCTCTCGGTTCCCCTCGAAGCGAAAACTCCACGCAAGCTCGTGTAAGCGTATCGGTTGCGATGCGAGGCGGACGGCCCGAAAGACGCGTGATCACGTCGATGTTCAGGCCCTGATCAGCCAACATACTGCTGACGGCATGGAACTGGACCGCAGTCACGGAACGAGAAAGAAGTGTCAGAATGAATCGCGACTTGCCCTGTCCGTCAACCCAAACATCGTAGTCCTCGTCCGCGATCCGTTTTGGATTGCACTTCAGCCCGAGCTCCGTGCCAAATTCCTGCAGCTCCTGAATGATGCGTTCGGCATCTTCGCTGGAAGGGATCTGGACCAATAAGCCCAACAATAAGGACTGATGGATAACGGCTTGATTGACGTCGAGGATCGAACAATGATGCTTGGCAAGCAGCTCAGAAATGGCGGCAGTCAAACCCGGTCGGTCTTCGCCCGTAAATCGAAACAGGATCAACGTTGCAGTGCAAGATGTGGTGGAATTCATAGCCAATATCGTAGCCGAAAACGGCACTTCGTCCGATACCAATTGAGTGTAAAGCGATTGTCCTCAATCGCTTGGCCGGCACTTTGCGCCCGATCGCCCCTCTCGTTCTCTGGCTCCGACTGGGAACGCAATGCATTGGAGGCTCCTACCTCCTAAGTTCACTAAACCAACGAGGCTAAACGCGTCGCGTTTCATCGACAACCGGAGCTCTCGCCCAACGGCTAACTGAAATAAAAAACACGTGTGGACGTGCTCAGCGAGGCAAGATGGCGTTGTTGTCGAAGCCGGTTTGGAATCCGTTTTGCCAATTGTTATTGATTGGCTGTGGTTGCTGCTGTGGCTGTTGTTGTTGAGAGACAGGCCAGCCGGCGGGTTGCGGCGGTGCGTTGTTGAAATTCCCCCAACCTTGATTGTTTACAGGAGCAGGAGTTTGCCCCCCCTGCCCTGCCCCGAAAAATCCGCCGTTCGCTTGATTCGGCTGTCCCCCGCCCTGCCCTGGCAGGAAATTGGATTGCATTTGGCCATTACGAACTTCATTTCCCAATTGGTTGACACCTTGCTGAACCATTTGCCCAAGTCCATCCAAGATGCTATCTCCGCCTTGTGGAGCTAACCCATTTTGGTTCTGTTGCAGTTTCTGCCCCACGTTGTCAATGTATGGTCCAACGATCTGTTTGATCTCGGCCGGTAGAATCCCGCCTGAGTTTGCCAAAATCTTGCTGATGTAAAGTCCACTTCGCGAATTGGCAATTCGCTGTTGTTGAGCCGCGCCAAGAAGCGTCATGGCAAACATGGTGATGATCAAGCACAAGGCGACGCCTTTGAGCATCCCAAAACCGGCTCCCAACTGCCGATCGAAGTCCTTGAGCTTGACCTTGTCGATCGAGGTACTCACCAAACGGAAAAGCATCCAAATGATCAAACTCGAGCCAAAATACAAAAGCAACATAGCCAGGAACAAATTCCACGGTGGCTGAGCGTTGATCATCTTCGCAACGTCATTGCGAAAGAGATATGCAACGACATAGCTAGCAACGATGGAAGCCAGCGAGGCAACTTGCCATGCAAACCCTTTGATCGCGCCGAAAATGGTTGTCGCTGCCAAAACGATCAACATGATCAAATCATAAGCCTGCATTGCTAGCTATCCCTTGCCGTAGTTTCAAGATCAGAAGTCTGTTGGGAAGACTTTTCCGTGTCTATCGACTATAGCGGTTAGGAACCTGAAGTGCGAAGAGCAAAATAGCCCCGCCCTTCCCTGCCCCGCAACGCCCTAACCTGCAACGCTGTCGAGCATTTCGTAGCGAAACTCGTCAAGAGTTTCGGTAGTTTAGGCGATGCATCCGAAAGTCTTGACGACATTCGCTACACATAGAGCCTGCTTTATCACGACTGTTCTTGAAATCAGGTTTCTCACGAAACCTGCTACATGCCCTCGCCATAACATAAAAGGATAATGCTCTGGACTTTTGCAAAACAGGAATGCTAAAAGCTTGAGGGTAAGGCCGGAATCTGTCCGGATTTACTCCCCTGCCCTGCCCTTCTCTGTTGGTCCGGAACCATGGCTGATTTCAGAACCCACATTTGCGTGAGCACCGTTGCAGGTGGCTTTTATGGGATGGCAGGATATCAAGCCGGCTTGCCATGGGAAAGCTGCCTTATCGGAGCCGCGTTGTGCAGCGTCAGTGGGATGCTGCCTGATCTCGATAGCGATTCAGGCATTCCGCTCCGTGAAGCCGTTGCTTTTGCGTCCGCCTTTGTACCGATGTTGATGGTCGATCGATTGCAACGAATCGGCTGCAATCACGAAACGATGTTGCTCATCACCTTTGCGGTCTATTTCTTTTTGCGCTTCGCGCTGGCCGAAATTTTTCGGCGATACACTGTCCATCGAGGCATGTGGCACAGCGTACCTGCAGGTCTTTCTGCTGCGCTGTTCGCCTTCGTGGTCTGCTCGTGCGAGAACATGAACCTGCGTCTCTTTAAGACGATGGCGATTTTTGTAGGCTTCATGTCGCATATTTTGCTCGACGAAATCTGGTCGGTCGAATATCGACGCGGCCGATACATGTTCAAACATAGCTTTGGTACGGCACTCAAATTTTGGAGTGGTAACCAAACTGCGAATATCTTTAGCTATGCCCTTTTGGCCGCACTCTGCTTCCTCGCCTACAAAGACGAAGGGATCATGAGTCGCTTTGACAATCACGTCAAAGATGTGCCCCGAACCGCAACGCAATGGATCCAGAATGTGCGTTCCATGTGGTGAGCGGTCGGCATTCCTTAATCTACGACTCTCCAATGCGTTAACCCAACGAATACGTCACAAGGGAGGGTGAGGCTCCTGCCGAACCATTGCACCGTTGGCTCGGCAGGAGCCTCGCCCTCCCCAAGGTCTGATATGGACTTGGCATTGCGAAGATATTGACAAAGGTAGGCTCCGCCTCATCTCTGCTCACTATTCCCAAGTTGAACGTGCGGTCCGTGAAGATCCGAGCTGTACGGTCTTCGAAACTAGCGTCGATGCCGTTGATCATGATTTGCTTCTGGCCCGCATCTGCGAATTCGATCTCGACCTCCGTTAATTCTTTCTGGCATTTTTGGAGCAACTCATTGGCTTGAGCAATCTTCAAGTCCGTGCCTTCAGCCAAAACATCGCCTCGGAGTTTCTCAGTTTCCTTCGCCGGATTAAAAAAGACTCGCAGACCATCCCTCGTCTGGCGAAGTGTCATCGCGTGCGGCAGGGAAAAGCTTTGATTGACAATCTGATCTGGAAAGTCTTCGAAGAAGGTGTTGGTCGTTACCCAGCCTATTTGAATACGACGTCCGTCGGGCAAGTCGCTGAAGGTTTGGGCCGCATAAAAGGCTCCGTGGTTGGTACCATGCGGTCCGGATACTTTCGTAAATGTCTTGCCAACGAAATTACCGATGAAGTAACGGTTTTGTGCTCCTAAGAGTACCCAACGCGATGCACCCGTTTTGTCATCAATTGGAAGCTCGAACATCTCAGGGCACAATGGCACTCACTTTACTCAAATAGAGCCACGGGCGCTAGCTGGGACAACGGTATTTGCAAGGGAAACCGTAACGCGGCTAGTGCAAGAAGTCTTAGGTTCCTTCTTTTTTGCCGAAAAAAACGAAAGAAGCCGAAAGAAAATCAAATTGATGCGTCGTTAAGTCTCGATTAGCGTTGGCCGTCAGGCTATTCAGTAGCAGCGAACCTTTGATCAAAGCGAACCTATTTGTTTGATCGTCTTTTTTCGGTTCTTTCCGCTTTTTGTGGCTCAATAGCCTAACCAAAAACCGGAAATAACTTCCGGTTTTTTAGCACTAGCGCCCGCGGCTCAGTGGATTGCTTTACTGTGAATGAGATCGCGGTAACGGTGGCAAATAATATGATTCAGGAACGGCGCCGTCATGCTCGCATACGGCTGACGCGGTCTCGCAGGCAGTACGAGCGATCGTCGTCAACGAGTCTCCACGCAATAGTCCTACGACCAATGCCGCTGTAAAGGAATCGCCGGCACCCACGGTATCGCGAACCACCGCCGGAATACCAGGCTGTAGGATCAGCTCGGCTGGGGAGACCAGAATTGCTCCTTCGGCACCACGAGTCATTACAACGAGATCAAATTTGAATTGCGAGAGCAACTGTCGCAAGACAATCTCAGGTGCGGCATCGCTAGCGATATCACATGCTGCTGCAACCTCGCGTAGTTCCTCATCGCTCAGCTTGAGCACACTCGCTTGCGCAATGGAATCTCGAAGCAGTCCCGCATCGTAGAACGGCTTGCGTAAATTCACATCGAGGACGCGAGGAATGCCTCGCGATTTTGCTGCTTGGATCGCTTGCTGAATCGTTTGCCGCGATCGTACACCACGCTGTCCCAGCGTGCCGAAGTACACTGCATCTACCTCGGCAAGACGAGTTTCCAGTTCCGTTGTCCAGTTGATATTGTCCCATGCAGAATTTGCATGAATCTCAAAAACAGGCCTAGTTGGATCGGCTAGGCTAATTCCCACGGTGCCGGTGGGGGCGTTTGCAATGCGTTGAATGAGCGAAGTGTCAACATGAAAGCCCTCGAGGATCGAGAGCGCCTCATCACCTCGTGCATCGGTACCGACCCCGCTAAGCATCGAGACCTGCCCGCCTAAGATTGACGCATGGCAAGCGAAGTTTGCTGGCGCGCCACCAAAGCGTGCGCCACTTGGAAACAAATCCCAAAGCACTTCTCCACACGACAAGATGTTCGGCGTTTTCATGATGTCCTATTCATCAGTTGTCAGTTGTCAGTTGTTGGTGGGCAGTTTGTCTGGTCTTTCTGATAACCGATAACTAAATCATGCCTTTGAGTCCACACGACGACTGAATCCCAGGCGAATCAAAGTGACCGCCAACAAAACGATCGCACCGGCTGCCAGGCCTATCAGGGTTTCCATCAGCATGCCTGAAACCTTTTCAGCAAACCCTCCGATGCCAGGAATGTTCGACGCGAGGTGCGAGACGTCCTCCACCCAGTGATGTAAAAATTTGATTTTATGCACCAAGATCCCGCCACCGACCAGAAACATCGCGACCGTTCCTGCCACCGATAAGAACTTCATCAAGTAGGGTGCGCTAAGCAAAAGGAAGCCGCCGGTCTTTTGAGCCATCGCGTTCTTCTTGGTCTTTAAGTACATCCCAAGATCGTCCAGCTTCACAATGACGGCGACAAGTCCGTAGACTCCGATCGTCATCAAAATCCCCACGCCAACAAGCACCAATACTCGGGTAGAGAACGGCGAGTTTTCGACGATGCCTAGGGAAAGCACAATGATCTCGGCCGACAAAATAAAGTCGGTTCGGACAGCACCGTTGATCTTTTCTTTTTCCGCCGCCGCAACATCGATTTCTTCTGTTCTGAGTATCTCTTGATGCTGGTGATGATGTGCCTCATCCTCCTGTTTGGAATGCAGGAATTTATGTGCGATCTTTTCGAACCCTTCGAAACACAAATACGCCCCACCCACCACCATCAGTGGAGTGATAGCAAAAGGTGCCACGCTGCTCAACAAGACAGCCCCTGGAATGAGAATGGCCTTGTTCACCATCGACCCCTTGGCGACGGCCCAGACAATGGGCAACTCGCGATTGGCTTCAACCCCAGATACCTGGTGGGCATTCAGGGCCAAATCGTCACCCAGCACACCGGCTGTCTTCTCCACCGAAACCTTGGTCAGGGCTGCGACATCGTCCATGATCGAGGCAATGTCATCCAGAAGTAACAAAAGCCCTGTCGCCATCCCACTTGATTCCTTTGCTCGCACTCTATCAAAAGCCCAAACTCTCTATCTTACCGCGTTTGCAAGTTGAGAGTGTAGCGATTTCACCAAGGCGTTGAAACAGGGCTTGAAAACTGCTCTAGTCGTGCCTTGCCCGAAAATGATAAATCCCATATGCGTCCATCGGCGGCATTGCCAACTATTATGGCAACGAACGAGATCAAAAGCAGGATGCTGCAACTAAACAATCGCAATCAGGGATGTGATTTATGAAGTTCCAATTCGAATTTCCAAGTTCCGTTGTTCCGTTCGCCAAAATGTGTTCCGCATTTGCGATTGGCCTAACATTTTCGGGGCTCGTTCTGCCGACATTGTACGCCGATGATAACAATCGGGCGTTGAACGGACGTGCCGGAACGGTAAGCCCATTGGAGCTGGAGCCAAAGCATGGTCCTTGGTTAGTCTTTGCCATGTCCTTTGTTGGTAGCGACTCTAGGGCCCAAGCGGAGGAATTTGCAACGGAACTGCGTCGAGACTACCGGCTTCAAGCCTACTGCACGTCGAAAAAACTCGACTTTACTCAACCGACCACCGGCGCTGGCTTCGACAAAAACGGCAACACGCGAAAGATGAAGTATCTCGACAAGAAGGTGGTTGATGGTTGTGTCGTTTTGGTCGGTGACTTCGATTCCATCGATGGTCAAGCGATCACCGACACTCTTGCGACCGTGAAAGCAATCCTCAAGAAAAAATACGAGGCAAGCAACACGACTGGCATTCAACTCAATGCCTTCACGACCCGAAATCCATTGCTCCCGGACGAATTTTACAAGACTCCCGAAGTCGACCGGTTCGTAAAAAAACTGAACGAAGAAAAGCAACATGCAGAGTTCAATCTGCTGGGCTGTCCCGGCAAGTTTACAGTTCGTGTCGCGGTGTTCAGCGGCGAGGACCGATCCATCGGAGGATGGGGAGGTTCCGGAAGTAAAGGCAATATCGATGAGCAAAGAGTTTCTCAGCTTGAGATCGCGGCAGAGAAGGCCGCCCTCACAACCAAAGCGTTGAGAAAGGCTGGCTACGAGGCCTACCAATTTCATGATCGCACTCAAAGCATTGTAACAGTCGGAAGTTTCAACGCTCTCGGCAAAGAGGATCAACGCAAAAATTTCACATACGATCCGTTGATCCAAGACATCATGAAACGTTTTGGTGGCACATCGAATCTGACACGAACCCGTGAATACGGCACAACCCAAACGCCCCACATACTCATTGATATGATTGACGCAAAGAAGTTCCCAGAGTTATCACAGGGTGACGAGAAGTCCAGAAACCTTTGGGCCGCGAAATACTCGATACCATTCGATATCAAACCGACCCCGATGGTCGTCCCTAAGTCCGCGGCCGCCAGCATATACAGTGGTTCGCTACTAGGTTCCGATCGTCGATAATCAGTCGCAGTTTTGGTAACCCGACGCTTAAGCGAAGGCCTAAAGAGCAATTCCTCGCTTACGCGTTAGGTTACCAGCAGTGATCGGTCACTCTCGGCAAGAGTGACCCACGGTGGGGCACACCGTGAAGTATTTTGTAGCGAAACTCGTCAAGAGTTTCGGAGGTTTATGCAATGCAGCCGAAAGTCTTGACGACTTTCGCTACACAAAAGCCTGTTTTTGACATCGCAAGATGTTTCACCCATCCGGCTGCTTCATTCCCAACTGCTTCATCTTTCGATACAGATTCGATCGCTGCAGCCCCATCTTTTCGGCAGCTTGCGTGACGTTGCGATGACAAGCTTTGATTTGTTCCTCAATGTATCGGATCTGAAAATCTGCCGTTGCATCACCTAGAGATTGATTCAAATCCAATGTCGCCCCTGAGCTGTCTGCGTTCATCGATCGCGGTGAACTGACGAAATCGAGTTCCGACTCGTCAAGCGATTCGCTATTGGTTAAGTAGGCGATTCTCTCCACGATATTTCGAAGTTCACGAATGTTGCCTGGCCAGTCATGCGCCATCAGCCGGCGCTTTGCACCAGCGGACCAAGCTGGTTTGCTTCGACCAATCTTGGCGCAAAACATCGTCAAAAAGAAATCCGCGAGGTCGAGTACATCTTCGCCTCGATTTCGAAGCGAGGGCAAGTTGATCGTGACAACAGTTAGCCGAAAATAAAGATCCTCGCGAAACTTCTTTTGCCGCACCATTTCCACAAGGTTCTGATTGGTGGCTGCTATGACGCGAACATTGACGGGGATGGGCGCGGAACCACCAACACGCACGACCACTTTTTCTTCCAACACGCGAAGCAGTTTCGCTTGTCCTGCTAAGCTCATGTCCCCAATTTCGTCGAGGAACAGTGTGCCGCCCGAGGCCATTTCGAATTTACCGTTTCGTGTTTCGTGAGCATCGGTAAAGGCGCCCTTCTCGTGACCGAACAACTCGCTTTCCAGGAGCGTCTCGGTAATCGCAGCGCAGTTCACTGCGATGAACGGCTCGAAGCGGCGTTTGCTTTGATAGTGGATTTGGCGTGAGACCACTTCTTTGCCGGTTCCGTTTTCTCCGAGCAGCAACACGGCCAAGTCGGTATCGCCGACCCGAGTTACCGTGGCCTTGAGAGCTTGCATCTCGGGCGAATTGCCGATCAATTGCACTTGCTGTTGTGCGTCTTGAGTCAAGCGGTCGCGAGTTTGCACCAGACGTTGCATCTGCTGCGTGTTGGCAAGGGCCGCTGATGCATGCCGAGCAAGCTCGATCAGATCCGTTTCGTCTTGGACATCAAACCGACCGTCTGCATGATTAATGACCTCGAACACTCCCATCGGTTTGTTGCGAGCATCCATGAGCGGCACAGCCAAAAGCGAATCCGTCCTATAGCCGCTGCTCGAGTCGACGCGGCGGTCCACTTCATCGTGTGGATCGGAACGATCCCATCGCCGCGGCTGGAGACTCTTCAGAACCGCGCCGGCAAGACCTTTATCATCGGCGATGCGAAGCGGCTTGCCCTCCATTCCCAAAGCTGGATGCCCCACGAGCTCCCGCGCCGACTTGTCCCACAGAAAGATACTTGCGCGGTCGCAGCGAAGCAATCTTGTGGCCGCTTGAGCGATGTCTTGCAATAGGCGATCGAGGTCTTGATGCGAGTGCCAATCGGCAGCAACCGCGAGAATTTGGTTCAGTCGAACAACGTCTCGCGCTTTCTGTTGCTGACGTTGCCACGTATCGATCGTCAGACCGACGAGGCTTAAGTGCTCGGCAACCATTTCGGATTGCTGCGGATTGAGCACCGGTTGGCAGCAGAGAACGAGGTTCTTGTTGAGAGTGGACGGGATCGGCAGATAGGTCCAAAGGGCCGATTGGTGGATTCGGCGTCCGTCGAGGCATTCGCTGGCCAAGTTCCAATCGGGCGGCTCCGCAGTGCACTTGCCGATTTGCAACGTTCGTTTCCAAGCCCCTTTGGACGCGACCATGAGGACGAGTCCGGAAACTCGCCAAGCGTTCACGGCCCAATCGAGCGGTTCCTGAAGGAGCTGCTCAATCGAGCGGGCTCGTTCAATGGCTCCGAATAGCTGATTGACAAATGGGGTAACGGATGAGCTCATTCGTTATCAAGCTGTTCTTTGGGCTCAGTCAGGAAGAAACTCAATACGGCCCCGACCAAAGCATATCCGCCGGCGACATAAGCACCGACGAGCGCAATCTTCGATGGGTCGGCTGGGGCTACGGTCGCCGGTGGGATTGGGATCGTGTCCGAAAAGGTCAACGTGAGCCAAGCAGCAAAAGTTCCGATGACACGACCACCGATGTTGGCGGCAAAGCTTTCACCGGTTCCTCGCAAGTGCATCGGAAAAACGAGCGGAATGTAGTTGCCCCAAAAACTAAACTGAGCGACAGTCAAGAGACCGGCCAAGAAGATCCCCCACTGCAACATGGACAGCGAGTCAGTTTGTAGATTGTTTGATATCCACCAGAAGAGCAGCGGTACGAAGATCAGTGAGGGCCAATTGAATAGGCGGAACAAGTTTCGGCGAGAAATTGACCATACCGCAATGATCGCAAACAGAACACGTCCCACCAAGCCACCAATCTCTTGAAAGCTTGCGACCTCGGCTGCTGCTTTGTCGTTTGCTGTTCCTGCAATCGCTCGCACTTTAGCCTCGGGTAGATCGGGCTTACCATCTTCCTTGGCCTTTTGTTTTGCCGCTTTCACGGCTTCGATGCCGTTCGCAAGAATCTGTTTGTGACCGACTCCTGGTGCAGTGAGGATTTGGCTAAGTTGCTGGATCGCTCCAAATGCGATGCCATAGGAAGCTGCGAACATGAGCGTTGTGACGATGGTGGTTTTCGCGAGTCCTGGGCCAAAGAGCTCGATGATGCTCGGCCGCTTGAGAGTGCCGGCATCTTTCTTCTTTTGCCAGATCGGCGATTCAGGTAGGAACGGTCGAATCATGATCAAGGGTAACGCGGGGATCACCCCAGAGATCAGAGTGTACCGCCAAGCTTCGTGAACGCCTTGAATGGCAGGCAACGCGTCGGCAAACTGAGCGCACAAGTAATTGGCTACTGCGACCAAAATCCCACCAAAGGACGAAAACGCTTGAGTGAATCCGAGTACGCGTTCGCGTTGCTTGTGATCTGGAAAAAGCTCGGCAAGCCAAGCCACAGCAGCCACAAACTCGACACACACGCCGATGAAAACCAAACATCGACAAATCAAGAGTTGGTATAAGTTGGTTGAAAAGCCAGCTGCGAATGCCGCAAAGGCATACAGCAAAATGCTAAAAGTCAATACGCGACGACGACCAAAGAAGTCAGTCAAGTAACCACCGAGCAGTCCAAACACGCCGCCGACGAGAGCCGGCACGAAGAACAGCGTTCGAGCCCATTCGCGGTACTCTACAGACCCCGGCACAAACTTGCCCTCCGATAAAGAGAACATCGCTGACTTAATGATCAGGGGCAGCATCAGAAGCTCGTAGATATCGAACGCAAATCCGATGGCGGCCATAGTGCAAATAAGCCAAACGGCCATTTTGCCAAACGATGGAGTTGCGGTATTGGAAGCAGCAGCTGTAGACATAGGTGGGTCGGTTGGAGTGAGTGATCGGAAGACTTCGGGACTCGCAGGAACTCGGTCTGTGAGTAATACTTTACACGGGGGCAACGAATCGCGGAGCCCGGTCCCACAGCTTTTTACCCTTACCCACAATTTTTCTTGTGTCTGCCAATGTTCTCGTTACTGGCTACGGTGGATTTTTGGGTCGTGCGATCTGTCGGGAACTGATCCGCTCTGGATATCGTGTCCGCGGATTAGCTCGCGGTCAGTACCCTGAAATGCAGGCTCTAGGCGTTGAATGCATCCAGGCTTCCGCGACTGACTTGCAAGCTTGCGAGACAGCTTGTCGGGGTGTTGATGCAGTGATCCATACGGCCGCACTTGCCGGAGTTTGGGGGCCGGCAAAACAATTCGAGCAAATCAACGTCGACGCGACTGATCACCTTTTGAACTCGTGCAAGAAGTTCGACATAGGGGCTTTTGTATTTACCAGCTCGCCGTCGGTAACCTTCGATGGAAAGCCACAAAGCAACATCGATGAGACGGTAGCTTACCCTCAAAAATGGCTATGCCATTATCCTCGCACCAAAGCCATCGCCGAGCAGCATGTCTTGGCAGCCAACCGACCCAATCTTGCGACTTGCTCACTCCGTCCACATTTGATTTGGGGAGTTGGCGACCCTCATTTGATCCCGCGGGTAATTGAGAAATGCCGATTGGGAAAGCTAAGGCGAGTGGGAGATGGCCGTAACTTAATCGATACAGTCCACGTGGATCACGCCGCCATCGCCCATCGATTGGCGCTAGAAAGAATGCTCGATCGCGATCAAAACGCTTCGGGGCGAGCCTACTTTATTACGGATGGTCAGCCTGTTGAGTGTTGGAAATGGATCTCAACCATCCTCGAATCGGCCAAGATTCCGCCTCCAAACAAGACCGTTTCCCTTCGAGCGGCTTACCGGCTGGGTGGTGCTCTGGAAACGATTTATCGGTTATTGCAAATCTCAACAGAGCCGCCGATGACCCGTTTTGTGGCCGCTCAGTTGGGGGTGGATCACTATTTCAACATAAGTTCGGCCAAGGAAAGACTGGGATATTCGCCGATTCGAAATCGGGAAGAACGAATCGCAGAGCTACGGCAAGAACAATTTTGGGGGTCGCAAGCTCATTAGCAGGTCTGCAGCAAACACCTCGGCATAATCCGTAAACTATTTACCAGAAAAGACTTAGAAACACCAACCTCCCTCTAGGAGAGTCGGCCAGAGGCCGGGGAGAGTGAACTGACTTGCACCTTTGCCGTTGGCACTTCACCCTCCCCTCGCTTCGCTCGACCCTCCCAGAGGGAGGGTGCTTCCGCCTTAAGCCTTAAGCCTTTAGCCTAAAGGCGTCAGCCTCCAGTTTGCCCTTGTGAAACCTGGCGTGGTTTACCATACTATTGCCTCGAATTATTCAGAATTTGGGTTGAGCCACACCTTGCAACGTAGCGAGTTGAAACGGCCGCGGGATACCGATGGCCGTTTGTTTTTTAATGCGACACAATCGCGTTGATTGGACTCAACCAAGCGACATACGCCGTCAAACGCATTGTTTCGCACACACCTTTTGCTTCGAGCGAACGCTCGGAAAAGAGAACGAGAAGTATGGGACGTTATACAGGCCCCAAGGCCAGAGTGAATCGACGCTTCGGAGCATTGCTATATGAAAGCGCAGGGTGCGTTCGCGCCTACGAAAAGCGCAGCGAACAGCCACCAGGGATGCACCCAAAGGGTCGCCGAACCAGCAATTACGGCACCGCTTTGTCTGAAAAACAAAAGATCAAGTACTACTATGGACTCGGCGAACGCCAACTCCGTCGCTACTTCGATGACGCAGTACGCAAGAAAGGTAACACCGGGGAAACGTTGTTGCTCATGTGCGAAAGACGTCTCGACAATATCGTTCGCCGAATCGGTCTTGCAAAGACTCGTCCGCAAGCTCGACAAGGCGTTGTACACGGTCACTTCAAGGTAAACGGAGTCAAAGTCTCCAGCCCTTCGTACATGCTTCGCCCCGGCGACGTGATCGAAATCCGCAGCAACGAAGCCGTTCGTAACCTCTATCGAGGAATCATTGCGAATAGTTCGCCTATTCCGTTGGATTGGGTGACTTTCGACAGTGAAGGTCTTAAGGCAACGATTCAAGGCAATCCTGGGCCAAGCGATATCTCGCTTCCAGTGAACGCCAACATCGTGGTCGAATTCATGTCCCGATAGTTTTCTCAGCTTGTTGATCATCTCATGCATTCTCCTGTTGTGGTTTTGGGTGGTGGACCTGGCGGTTATGCGGCAGCTTTTTTGGCTGCCGACGAAGGCCTCGAGGTCGTTCTAGTCGAATCGGAATCCCGACTCGGTGGTACATGCTTGCTGCGAGGATGCATCCCATCCAAAGCATTACTGCATGTGGCCAAAGTGCTCGGTGAAGTGCATGAGATGAGCGAAGAATGGGGGGTCGAGTTTGGCTCTCCTAAAATCGACGTGAATAAAGTTCGAGCAAGAAAAGAAAAGGTCATTGAGACGCTTACGGGCGGCCTCGGACAACTCGCCAAACGTCGGAACGTCAAAGTCATCAAGGCTCGCGGCAAATTCGAAAACTCAACGACATTGCTGCTTGAAGGGGACGATCCATCAATTCCCGAAGGGCGGAAGATTACGTTCGATTTCTGCGTGGTGGCGACCGGTAGCGTGCCTGCCATGCCCCCATCGTTCAACATCGGTTCAAGCCGAGTGATGGACTCGACTGGCGCCTTAGCCCTCGCGGACATTCCTGAAAAACTACTGGTTATCGGTGGTGGCTATATCGGACTTGAAATGGGTACGGTTTATGCCCACTTGGGCTCCAAGGTCACTGTCGTCGAATGGACCGATGGCCTGCTGCCAGGTGCCGACCGGGACTTGGTCAAACCGTTGCATAATCGACTCAAGAAACTGCTCGACGATCGCATCTATTTGAACACCAAAGTCGGTTCCGTTGCGGAAGTCGACAACCAGATTGAAGTGACCTTTGAAGGACCAGGCAAGTTTGGCCACGAGCGCTTTGATCGGGTTTTAGTAAGCGTTGGCAGGCGACCTGTCAGCCAAGGTTTGGGGCTCGAGAACACGAGCGTTCAAGTCAACCCGAAGGGCTTTATCGTTTGCGACAAACAACAGCGAACGAACGATCCGCATATCTTCGCCATCGGTGACGTAGCCGGCGACCCAATGCTGGCTCATAAAGCCAGCCACGAAGCCAAAGTTGCGATCGAAGTCATCCTTGGCAAGCCAGCGATTTTTGACAAAGCTGCGATCCCCGCAGTCGTCTTCACCGATCCTGAAATCGCCTGGGCCGGTCTGACCGATGATCAAGCGAAGCGTGAAGGCCGGAAGGTTGATATCGAGGTTTATCCGTGGGCTGCCAGCGGACGCGCACAAGCCATCGGCCGCACCGATGGATTCACGAAGTGGCTGGTCGACCCAGAAACACATCGAGTTCTCGGTTGTGGAATCGTTGGTTCGGGAGCCGGCGAGCTAATTGCCGAAGCGGTTTTGGCGATCGAAATGGGTTGCGAAGTGCGCGACCTGACAGAATCGATCCACCCGCATCCAACGCTTAGCGAAACCCTGATGAATGCCGGCGAAGTCCACTTCGGGACGGCGACGGAAATCTACAAGCCAAAGCGGCACGCTTAGCCCGTTGGGCTCTTTCTAAACCATTCGCTTCCTTCGCGGAGCGAAGGGCGACAATGTCGCACGTCGCTCCGCGACGTATGCGCGATTCAAGAAGCACGGCAGACCTCTGTATCGGATGCAGGACAGGACCATTGTACCGTCCTTTAAACTAGTACGGGACAATGCTCCCAAACTACTTCTTGTCGTCACTTGCAGGCGTGACCTACCGTATGGTTGTCGGACGCGTGAATTCTGGTATACTTTTGCCTTGCAAAAACAGCAAGAAAACCCTGTGAAAACGCTGGTAAAACGCAGCTTGTCGAACTCGGTTTTTTGATGCAGTTCGAATCTCTTTTTTGAAATGGCTTTCCCCGTGTCGAACGTCCCTCCAGATGATGATTTTGATGCCAACGATCCGGCTTCGCTGCCATCGGCAGGCGATGACAATCCTGGCGGTAGCGGTGGCGGCGGCGAAAAAATGATCGTGGAATCGATCGAAAACGAACTGCAAAATAGCTATCTCACCTACGCGATGAGCGTTATCGTCAGTCGAGCCTTGCCTGACGTTCGCGACGGCCTCAAGCCTAGCCAGCGGCGCATTCTGGTCGCCATGAACGACTTGAACCTGACCCCAGGCGCTCAGCGTGTAAAGTGCGCAAAGATCGCGGGCGATACATCGGGTAACTATCACCCACACGGTGAAGCCATCATCTATCCAACCTTGGTCCGTATGGCCCAAGAGTGGAACATGCGTCACATGCTGATCGACAAACAAGGTAACTTCGGCTCGATCGCTGGTTTGCCGGCAGCGGCGATGCGATACACCGAAGCCCGCTTGGCTGCTCCAGCCGCCATGATGCTCGATGACATTCGGCTTGATACAGTCGACTTCATTCCAACGTACGACGAGCGACGCACTGAGCCCGTTGTGCTTCCTTCGAAATTCCCAAACTTGCTCGTCAACGGAGCGACAGGCATCGCGGTCGGTATGGCGACGAGTTTGCCACCGCACAACTTGCGTGAAGTATGCGCGGCGTTGATCAAAGTGATCGAGGATCCGGACGTATCGATTTCGGAAATCTGCCAAATCATCCCAGGTCCTGACTTCCCAACGGGCGGTATCATCTGCGGACGGTATGCCATTCGGCAAGGCTACAATACTGGCCGCTCGACCATCGTCATGCGAGCTCGCGTCGACGTCGAAGAAGGTAAGAAAGCACGCCTCATCGTACGAGAGATTCCGTACCAGCAGTTCCGTGACCGAGTCATCGAGCGCATCGCCGACTTGGTTCGCAGCGAACGCATCAAAGGCATCTCGGCCATCCGCGATGAAAGCGATCTCAAAGAGCCAGTCCGAATCGTCATCGAAATCAAGCAGAACTCCGACCCACACGTTGTTCTCAATCAGCTCTATCAGTTCTCATCGTTGCAAGAGTCATTCTCGATCAACATGCTGGCCCTCGTTGATGGCAAGCCGCGCGAACTGAGTATCAAAGAGTTGCTTCAAGAGTTCATTCGACACCGATTCACCGTCATTCGCCGTCGCACTCAGTTCTTGTTGGCTTCAGCACGCAAACGCAAGCACGTCGTCGAAGGGCTACTGCTCGCACTGGCCAACATCGATGAAATCATCATGCTCATTCGTAAGAGCCGAACGCAGGCCGAAGCGAAAGAAAAACTGATGGGGGTCGAGTGCCCCGCTGCCATGATGGAACGTGCTCTCGGCGATCGAGGTTATGCCGACTTCCAACTGGAACGTGGCAAGGCCGATGTCTATCGCTTAACCAGCGTTCAAACGGATGCGATCCTTCGAATGACGCTCGGCCAATTGGCTGGTCTGGAACAAGAGCGACTCACAGACGAACACTCGTCGATCCTCAGTGAAATCGAAAAGTTCCGCGTGATCTTGAGCGATCCTGCCAACATCTACGCCATCATCAAAGCCGACTTGGAAGACATCGCGCGCAGATTCGGAAACGATCGCCGAACGGTGATCGATGAAGAAGAGCTCGGCAACTACAACATGGAGGATCTGATCACCGAGGAAACGATGGTGGTTACGATCTCGCACCAAGGCTACATCAAACGCATCCCCGCGACGACTTATCGCGCTCAAAAACGCGGAGGAAAGGGAATTGCTGGCCTTCGAGCCGAAGAAGAAGATCCGGTCGAGCATCTCTTTATCGCAAGTACGCACGCACACTTGTTGTTCTTCACCAACCAAGGCAAAGTCTACTGGCAAAAGGTTTGGGAGATTCCTCAGATGAGTCGCGAAAGCCGCGGCCGCGCCTTGGTCAATTTGTTGAACTTGACGCCGGAAGAAAAGATTCGCGATTGCGTCTCTGTCCGAGATTTTAATTTGCCTGGCCACTTCCTCATGATGGCTACCAAGAAAGGGATCATCAAGAAGACCGAGCTCGAAGCGTACAGCCGGCCAAAGAAGGGTGGCATCATCGCGATCAAGTTGCGAGAGGATGACGAATTGGTGGATGTTGTCGTTGCAAAGCCGAACGACCAAATTGTTCTTTCGACCGCCAACGGCATGGCCATCCGGTTTGCCGAAAGCAACGCTCGCTCGATGGGCCGAAACACCTCCGGCGTGAAGGGTATTTCGCTCAAGAAGGGAGACGAGCTGGTTGGCATGGTCGTTGCCGATCCAACCGCGACGTTGTTGACAGTATGCGAACTTGGCTATGGCAAGCGAACGACGTTTGGACCTGGCGACGAGATGGCGGGCAAGGAAGTGGCTGCGACGGACGACGAAAATGCAGAGGACGCAGCTGCTGAGGAAGAAGTGCCAGACGAACCAGAAAACGAGGCCGAAGACTTGAACTCAGCCAACCGATACCGAACACAGCGACGTGGTGGCAAGGGAGTGATCGACATCAAGACAACCAAGCGAAATGGCCGCGTTGTCGGCATCGTTCCAGTAAGCGATGCGGATGAGTTGATGATGATGACCGTTCGTGGCAAGATCCAACGGGTCGCCGCCAAGGATATCAGCGTCATCGGACGTAATACCCAAGGCGTTCGCATCATGAGCTTGGACGAAGGAGACACGCTGACGGCCATCGTTCGCGTTCCGCCAGAGGATATTTCGGAAATGGAAGTAGCCAAGGCAACGCCAGTATCGGACAGTCCAAGTTCTTCCCTGCCAACAGACGATGAGTCTGCCACCGATGAACCAATGGATGGTTTGGATTCGGGGGATGGCGCTTCGGACGATGAAGGTCAGAGCTGAACGAGAATGACTCCTTGACCAATTCGCAGCCGGACTCACAGCCAAACTCGTTATTGATTTTGGTCTGCACTTACAATGAACGCGATAACTTGCCGACATTGTTTGAGCAGATTCAGACTCACGTACCGAACGCAAAGATTCTCGTGGTGGATGACAATTCACCGGACGGGACGAGCGATTGGGTAGAAGGTCAGATCAAACTGAATTCGTCGATTTCGCTTATTCGCCGGAGCGGCAAGCTTGGGCTGGGTACTGCGATCTTGGCGGGCATGGAGTTTGCTATCCAAAACGGTTATGAGTGGCTATTGAATTTGGATGCGGACCTTAGCCATAGTCCAAGTGCGATACCATCTCTCTGGGGTCGACGCGAGGAGTCGGACATTGTGATTGGCTCCCGTTATGTTGATGGTGGCGGCATGTCCGGTTGCTCATGGCGGCGTGTCTTTGTGAGCAAGTGCGCGAACGCTTATGCGAGACGAGTCATCGGCTGGTCGGTTCGCGATTGCAGCAGTGCCTTCCGGCTATACCGAGTAAGCAGTTTGCGTTCGCTTCGTCGCGAGGAATTACGCAATCCAGGCTATGGGTTTCTGGAAGAAGTGCTTTGGCATCTGCTGAATCAAGGTGCTAGATTAAATGAAGTTGGGATTGTGTATACAGAACGTCGAGAAGGGAAATCGAAGATCTCGATCAAAGAAGCACTATCAGCAATCAACGCGATTCACAGCGTAGCAAAACTGCAAAAAGGCCGAAGGAGAGAGTAAAAGAGTTGCCCCAACTGTTTTACGATGTCATGGGCTTCCTCTAGGGACGAGCCCGCCATTCGCTCCCCCAAGCGAACTTGGGCCTCGTTCCCATTGTTCGCAACATGCTTGGTGTGCTAAAAGATCAACACTCGCTCCGCCGAGTAGCACGCCAAGCATTTGCGACTACGGCGGGACAAGCCCACCAGTCGCTCCCCTTCGCGAACTTGGGCCTCGTTCCCATTGTTCGCAACATGCTTGGTGTGCTAAAAGATCAACACTCGCTCCGCCGAGTAGCACGCCAAGCATTTGCGACTACGGCG
>CANHVO010000051.1 GCA_947463915.1 Planctomycetaceae bacterium | reverse complement strand
TTTGTTGCTGGACTTTTTGGTCGTTTTTTTAGTTTCCGTTACCGACGGCTTGGATTTTTCAGGGTTGTCGTCAGCGCGAAGAACTGGAGTGGCTACCGAAAAAGCAAATGCCATTGCCAAAAAACCCGTGAGTTTCCGTTTCATGCTTGCACCCTCAAATCCTAAAAAAATCAAAAAATCCAATGTACAACGTAATTATTTGCCTGGGCTAGGTATCTCGAAATTGAGGATAGAAGGCCCTGGGGTTGCGGAAGTGTTCGAATTCGCTATCGAATCCTTACTAACGGTACACTCCAGATCGACAAATTCCAACTGCCAAGGCGCGAATTTGTTAAGTCAAAGTTTGTTTTTTGCGTCAAGGCCCGAATTTTAGGGGGATTTTTGGCAAAAACGCCAATTTAAGGCTCCGCACCCACTTTCGAAAGACCAACCGCGAGAACAGCTATTTGGTCATGGCCGACAAAGGTCGGATTTCGTTTTCATGAGCCTTTCGTGCTAGCCGATTTTTGCAGGTCAATAGAACTCGGCTAGCGCTTCAGGCTCACTTTGGTCGGCTGTGTCTATTGGGTGAGCTGATTGAGTTGCAATCGCATGCTTTCTCGCATGAAATCGTCTAGCGGAGAAAGCTCCACATCTTTGGTTTCCAAATTCGATTTGCCGATGATCAATCGAGCGGAAACGGCGACCACCTCTCCTTTGGTTCCCGTGGCCTTGATCGTAACGCTATTTGGCTCGGACTTGATAAACTCAGCTGTAATTTGCAGGGTTTGCTCTGGTTCCATGAAGTCCGCAAACTTGACGTTCCTGGCCTCCTTGAGAATGAGCACCGAGTTTTCGAAATTCTCGCTCGCCCGAACAAGCCAGCAAGAAGCTTGGAAGAGGGCTTCGAGCATGAGAACTCCAGGCATAACTGGGAAGAGCGGGAAATGGTCTCGAAGATAGTCTTCGTCCGCACGGACATGCCTAACGGCGACAATTCGTTCGCCGGGAACTAGTTCGGTAATTTTGTCTAACTGCCTAAATCGCATTGACCACTGCCTCAGTTTCTCGTTCTCTTGTTCCCTGTCCAAGTTGCGAGTGACAGTGTAAAGCAGCGTCTTCGATTGGAAAAGTCATTTGGACTCGATTCGCGGCTCAAACTCCTTCCGCCACGTCCATCACAATAATTTTGCCATCCCCCATCCTGCCGCTTCTGGCGGTATCAACGATCGTCTTGATCACTTCTTCGACCCTCAAGTCCGCGACGTACAATGTGATTTCAACTTTCGGCAGGAATGCCAACGAATACTCAGTCGACAAGTATTGATCGAGATAGCTTTTTTGTCGGCCGAACCCTTTTACCTCTGTTACCTGAAGCGCCTCGAGTGGAGCAAGTTTCAGATTTTCGAGTAGTCGTTCTGCGAGATACGGCCGAATGATTGCGATAACTTGCTTCATTTACAGGCCGAGCTACTTTTTCGTGTCTGCCGACGTTTCTGAGTTTGATTTTTCAGTTGCGGGGTCGACTTTTAGGTCAGGATCAAAGGGTTTTTCGTTTCGGTAGAGTTCGAGCAACTTTTCGGCTAAAGGTTTTTGAAGTGCCGCAGCCCGCTCGACGATCTTTTCCTGCAGACCAATTGCCAGTGAGAACTCCTTGGCCGCTGCGTGCGAGGCTGCCAGCGCTGCTAGATCGCTAAGGTCATTGTACTCATTCAATTCGCAGGCTTTGGTGGCCGAAGTGACTGCGGTTTTCGGGTCACGCAGCGAATCGTCCTTGCATGTCGCGAGCAACCAACCCAAATTTTGATGGGCCAGCGCATAGTCGGGTGTTAATTCAACGGCCTTCTTGAAGTCGTCAAGCGCTTCTTTGTATTTGCCAATTTGCTGATAATTGTATCCTCGATTGTTGAAAGCGACGGCAGCTCGCCCGTTTAGTTCGATGACCTTCGAGAAATCTTCCACGGCTTTGGCGTGGTCCCCTTTCTGAAAGTAAACGTACCCTCGTCCCATGATCGCAGGGATAAAGTTCGGACTCAATTCCATCGCTTGCGTAAAGTCGATAATCGCTTTATCGAGTTCACCTTTGACTTTGAGTGCCGTTGCTCGTTGCTGGATCACCCCGGCGTTTTTGTTGTTCAGCTCAATGGCTGCTGAATAATCGGCTATCGCTTCATCAACCATATTCATCTGCAAGTGAGCAGCGGCCCGATTGACGTAGATCGATTCGCTTTTGTCTCCCTTCTCGATCGCTTTGGAAAAGTCATCGATGGCTTTTTCGTATGAGTGCGTAGCGGTCAGGAATAACGCCCGGCTTGAATAAGCGTTGGCAGAATCGTACCCTAGTTTGATTGCCTCATCAAAATCAGCGAGCGCCTTCTCTGTGTTCCCTCTCGCCCAATGCGCCCCAGCCCTAAGTGTGTAAAAACGCCCTACCTTTGGGTTCTCTTTGATTACCTCGTCGTAGGTCTCAACCGATTCAGCGAGGGTAACCAAATTTGCTTTTTCGATTCCACCTTTGACTCCTCGAAAAGTACGAATCAAAAACGATTTTTCGCGTTCTGCGAGAACTGTTAGCAAGTCCCCTTTTTCGATCACGTCGACTTCCTTGTCCCCGATTGTCAGTCGGAGCTCCACGCGTGCTACCATTGGTTCCGTGAAGACTTTGGGATCGGTTTTGTTGGCGGTGTCCGCGGCAGTCGAAACCGGCTGAGTTTCCTGCGAAATTCCCCGCCCGGAAACTATCGAAACGAAGGCGAACGCGGGGAAAAAAAGTCGAAACAAACGACTAGAAACCATTGCAGCAATGCTTTAGCTAATTGGCGCGGGAACTTGAAACCAAACGGCCCCCCATTTTACCCTGAATTCGATTGCGTGGGTAAGTTTCTACTGTTTTTATGCTGTTTGGCCCTCTTTATGAGGCCACTACGCAACAAGTCCTTAATTCGCAGGAATCTTGAGTTTGTTTAATTTGCGTCAATTATCCAGCCGTTGGGTTGACGCTAACAGGGGGGTAACTAGAGTTCTGATTAAATCAATTTTGACGGTTTTCCGAGTTTTTGCTTTAAAACAAAAAGCGAAACCCGTTGCCCCAGTTTATTTTCGTTTGTGTTGGAGACTCCTAAGATGAAACATCATGTTATTTGGCTTGCGGTTTTGCCGTTGGCTATGGCTATGGCAAACCTGGCAGAAGCTGGGTTTCGTTGTGGCGGTTGTAGCGATCCCTGCCGCCCTGTTCGATCGCATTTGGGCTGCGGACACAAGGGCTTCGGTTCAGGCCATTCTGTTGGCGGGTATGTGGCTCATAGTTCCTGTGGCACTGCTGCCATCGGTTACGCTGGCTATTCCGTCGTCGAAGCCAGCCCTGCCTCGTGTGGTGCTGTAGCCGCTGACGGTTCTTATGGCATGTCCTATGCACCAAGTGCGATGAGCTACGCTCCTGTTCCAACAATGCAAATGCAATCTTCGGTCGCTGTTGGACCGCAAATCGTTTGCGAACCTGTAACAGGTTATCGAACGGTTATGGAATCGACCTTCGTCACTGAAACACAATACGTGACGGCCATGGAAACAAAGCAAGAAACACGCACAAGGGTCAAGCAAGTCTCTAAGACGGTCCCTGTCACGGTCGAGGATTTCCGCACCAAGGTGACGATGGTTCCAACTACGGAAACGAAGACAATTGAATACAGTGTGTTGGTGCCAGAGCAATCAACCAAGACGGTTGACGTCACGGTTAGCGTTCCTGTTTGGAACGAAGTTTCTGAAAACTACACGGTCAAAGTACCTGTGATCAGCGACATTCAAGAAACATACAACGTTAATGTACCTCGGCTGAAAGATGAGACATTCACATACAATGTCTTTGTACCTCAAACGGAAACTGTGACCAAAATGCAGACCGTTACGAATGTCGTACCTGTCGTCAAAACCAAAACCGTTCAACGGACCGTGCCAAGCTATTCGACCCAATCGGTTACCAAGGATTATGGCCATTGGGAAACAGTGGTGGAAGAAGTCGCTGGCTCGTCTTACGGCGCAGCCCAAGTTGTTCAAGCTGCCCCAATGATGACCTGCGCAGCACCAGCAGCATCTTACTCGACTGGGTGTGGAAACACCGCCATGACAACGGTTGTTTCCGGTGGAGGTTGTGGAAACGGTATTTTCGCTAGCCAGTCCCGCGGATGCGGACATAGAGCCAAGGCATGCGGATGCGCCAAGCGATCAGGCAATTGCGGTTGCAGTGCCCCAGTTGCTTCGACGGCATGCGGATGCAGCGCCAACGTTAGCTCTGGCTGTGCCTCCAATGCAGGTTCGTCTTGCAGTGGCAATGCGATCGTCAGCGGCAACGTTGTCTACGGTAGTTCCATGGTAAGCGGTTGCGGCACAACTGTCGCCTCCGCTCCAGCAATGTCGACGACTACCCGCCGCGTTTGGGTGCCAAGCGTTGTAACCGAAGAAGTCCCAGTTGTTACCAACACGGTTCAAAACGAAGAGGTTTCGTATACGGTTTACGAACAACAAAGCACACAAGTTCCTTACGAATGCGCTTATGTTGTTTATCGACCAGAAGCACGAACGGGAACCAAAAAGGTTGTCGAATACGTTTCCGAGCCACGAACCCGTACTCGCAAAGTCGTTAACTACACCGAGGAACAACGAACACGCACCCGCCGAGTTTTGAGCTATACCACTCAGACCAAGCAAGAAACGTATCCAGTTGTAACCTACAAAACGGAGAAGAAGACCAAGGATATTTCCTTCACCATAAATGTCCCGACCCAATCGGTTGAGCCTTTCCAGTCCACGCGTTACGAAACGGTAACCGAGGATGTGGTCGAGGAATACATCGTGAATGTCCAAGTCCCAACGACCAAGGAAGTTCAGGTTCAGGTTTGCAAGATGGTTCCAAAGTTGGTCGCTTACACGTTCAACCCATGTGCGGGAATAGCGACTGGCGTATCAACTAGCGGTTCCGCTGGCGGATGTGGCTGTGGTGTTTCGGCACCAGCCGCGATGACTATCGCCGCTCCAGCAAGCGGTTGCGGTTGCAGCAAAGCGCCTGAGATTTCAGCTGCACCATGCAACTGTGCCAAGTAATTACGAAGCTATAAAAACATTGATGTTTCTGTTTCGAACCCGCAGGGTGACCTGCGGGTTTCTTTTTTAGCAAGCGTTTGGTCCTGAAACAACGATCTTTCGCAGTTGAATCCAAAAGGGTATCATCACAGCTGACACACCCCTTTCCTCCTTCGTCGAAGTCGGCAAACGTGCCCCATTCTCAAATTGGTCCCATCGCCGTTCATTTTCCTGAAAGAGTGGAGACCAACGACCAACTTCAGGCAGAAAATCCAGACTGGGACGTCGCCCTGATCGCGGAAAAGACCGGTATTTCGCTACGGCATCTCGCGGCTCCCAACGAGACCGCTTCGGATTTAGCCTTTAAGGCATGTCAAAAACTCTTTGCCGAACAGAACATCGATCCGAAAAGCATCGATTTTTTGATGCTCTGTACTCAAACGCCTGACTATCCTCTTCCCACCACAGCGTGCTTGCTTCAAGACCGGTTGGGGCTAAGCACCCACTGCGGTGCCCTCGATTTCAACTTGGGATGCTCCGGCTTTGTTTATGGACTTTCACTAGCGCAAGGCCTAATGGCCAGCGGTCAATGCAAACGTATCCTATTGGTAACCGCGGAGACTTATTCGAAATACATCAGTCAAGATGATCGTTCTTTGAGAACGATTTTTAGCGATGCTGCAGCTGCAACTCTGATTGATGCATGCGACGTGCCCACTCTGTCGCGATTTGAGTTTGGAACCGACGGTAGCGGGGCGGATACACTCATTGTCAACGATGGCGGCTCGCGATGCAAAGACGAAGCGATTACACCGAGACACCGAAAACGCTGGTCCAGCCGGCTCTATATGGATGGCCCAAGCCTCATGAGCTTTACCATCGGCGCAATCCCGCAATTGGTACGCGACATGGTTGGACAAGCTAACTTGCAATTGTCTGACATCAACTATTTCCTGATGCACCAAGCGACTCGCAAAATGCTCGAGCATTTGCAAACGGCTCTTAGCGTGAACGACGAAAGACTACCGATTCGCCTGACCGACCGAGGAAACACCGTTTCGAGCACTTTGCCAATCCTCATCCATGATCTTCGGAATGAAGGAAAACTCACTCCAGGAAGCCAAAATGTCCTGGTAGGATTTGGTGTTGGATGGTCCTGGGCTGGCTGTTTGTGGAAGTCTTGAGTTAAGTTCTTGTTGGCCCAAGTTAACGATCGGTCCGAACTGCGGTTAAGCCGTATCGTTAGGAGCAATTGAATGACGCAACAAACAAAACAACATTCTCTAGAGTTTCAATCTTTTCACTCGCAATTGTTATCTTCCCAACAGGTAAGACAGCCCACACGCATCGGTGCCGTCTCCTACTTGAATACCAAGCCGCTCATTTTTGGGCTCGAGAAAGCACTGGAATCCGCTGACGCTTTGAGTCTTGACCTGCCCAGCAAGCTGGCGAGGGACTTAGTCTCGGGATCGATCGATATTGGTTTGATTCCAGTCGTCGAGTATTTTCAGCATCCAGAGTTCCAAATCGTTTCCGATGCGGTAATCGCATGTCGCGGCCCCGTTTGGTCCGTGCGTGTTTTTTTCCGCTGCGATCCAAGGGAAGTCCGGTCGCTCGCCTTGGACGAAGGCTCTCGTACCAGCGCGGCATTGAGCAAGGTCTTGTTTCACCAGAGGTGTGGCTTTATTCCGAAGACCATGCCTCTCCGAATGGAGGATGACCCTGTCGAGTCGCCAGCGGATGCCGTACTCGTGATTGGTGATCGGGCGATGCACCCTGAATCGTTTCGGCCTACCTTTCAGAGCGACTGGGATTTGGGGCAAATTTGGTTCGAAGAAACTGGACTACCATTCGTTTTTGCTATGTGGGTTGCGAGAAACAATTCCTTTGCGAACGCTCGGTGGGCGGAGGCTTTTGAAATGGCCCGCGACAATGGGCTATTGCATGTTCGTGAAATTGCGCAGTCAGCCGCAAACAAGTATCAATTGACGGCTTCACAATGCGAAGACTACCTAACCAAGTACATTCGTTTCTTTTTGAACGAAGACGAGAGACGCGGACTGCAAGAGTTCCGTCGCCGGTGTGAGATGCTTGGACTCATTTCGAAATAGTGGCTTGAGCAACGTTAATGTCGATTGCTCGCATCAAAGGAATTCAACATGGTATCATCGAACTCAACCGTTTCTTCCATCTTGGCCAGCACGCTTGCGGGAGAACGGCTGAACCGGCAGGATGCCCTGACGTTACTTGAAAGTCGGGAGCTCGCAGCGATCGGAGCGGCAGCAAATGAAATTACGAATCGTTTGCATCCCGAGTCCTATCGAACCTACAATATCGATCGCAATATCAACTACACCAACATCTGCACTGCTGTTTGCGATTTCTGCGCTTTCTACCGGTCTCCAAAAAGCGGTGAGGGCTATGTGCTCCCCCGTGCGGAGCTCCTCGAAAAAGTTCGCGAGACAGTCGAACTGGGGGGCAATCAAATCTTGATGCAAGGTGGGCTGCATCCCACATTTACCTTAGAGTGGTACGAAGAGCTGTTGGGGGACATCAAACGGGACTTCCCATCGGTCAACATACACGGTTTCAGTCCGCCAGAGCTGCATCACTTCACCAAGGTGAACAAACTGCCGATTCGAACAGTATTGGAGCGATTGAAGGCAGCGGGGCTCGGCAGTATCCCGGGTGGCGGCGCGGAAATTCTCGTGGATCGGGTTCGAAGCGAAATCACACGAGGTAAAGTTATGTCCGATGACTGGCTCAACGTCATGCGAGTATGGCACGAACTGGGGGGAGTCAGTACGGTAACGATGATGTTTGGTCATGTTGAAACGTTGGCAGAACGTATCGAACATCTGGAACGAGTTCGGCAATTGCAGGACGAGACCCACGGATTCACCGCCTTTATTTGCTGGAGCTTCCAACCCGACAATACCGATTTGTCCACGATTCCCCCGGCTGGTGCGTTTGAGTACCTGAAGACTCAAGCGGTATCTCGGCTGTACTTGGACAACATTCGAAACATTCAGAGTAGTTGGGTAACGCAAGGGCTCAAGATTGGTCAGCTTGCATTGTCGTATGGTGCCAACGACATGGGGTCCCTCATGCTAGAAGAAAACGTTGTTGCGGAAGCGGGGACGGTTCACTTTCTGACGTTGGACCAGATGCGAGGCGCCATCGAAGAGTATGGCTTTACGGCACGTCAACGCGATGTGCGTTACGAGCTGGTGGACGAATCGATGGAAGAACTTGCAATACAGGCGAATCGAAAACGCGATGCAAAACCGTCCTTGCCCAAACTCGTGGAAATAAACATTCCTTAGTAAGAGGCAAACGTTTCGGACGAGCGGCAGGACAAGATGTACCACGAATCGTAGCTGGATTCGCCAGAATTCAGTGTGTTCTGAATTCTGGCGAATCCAGCTACGGTATTTTTTATTCCGCCGCTCGCCTTAGCTATGCTACGTTTACCACAATTTAGCTATGCTACGTTTACCGCTATTTTCGTGCGATGGAACAAAGTATCCAAGCAACTGAGTTGAATCTCGACGACTAGATAATGCGGTCAATCAAGACTTTCAATTTTGGATGTATTGACGATGATCATCTCCAACAACCGACGTGATTTGTTAAAGGGAGCTGCACTATTGCCCCTTGGGTTGGCTCTCGGAAGCACACAGGCGCTCAAAGCAGCGCAGGAGAATCCTCCCGCCACCGGCCGTCCAGGCGTCAAGCTCAAGTTGAGTGTGAACGCATGGTCTTATTACCTTCAATTGAATCGCCATCTAAAGGGTGAAGACGGAGGGATGAGCTTGTTCGATATGCTAGAGGAATGCGCTCGGCTCGAAGTCGATGCGGTGGATCCAACTGGCTACTTCTTTCCGGGATATCCCAACGTGCCTAATAGGAAGTTCATCAATGACTTCAAACGCCGTGCATTTCAGCTTGGTCTGGAATTCAGTGGCACTGGCATCCGCAACGATTTTGCTACGACAGATAAGGTCAAACGACAAGCTGACGTTGATCTTGCAAAGAAATGGATCGAGGCGGCCGCTGAGATGGGGGCACCGGTGCTGAGGGTCTTCGCGGGACCGCAACCCAAAGATCAAACTTGGGAAGACACCGCGGGCTGGATGGCCGATGCTCTTGCACAGTGTGCTGAACATGGAGAAAAGCATGGAGTTCTGGTCGGCGTGCAGAATCATGGTGACATGCTCAAAAGCGCCGACGAAGTCTTAAAGCTTCTCGGGATGGTGAAGTCCGATTGGCTCGGAACCATTGTAGATACGGGCTTCTTTTTGACACCGGACCCTTACGCTGACATCGCTCGAGTTATTCCGAGAGCAGTCAACTGGCAGGTGAAAGA
The DNA here is from genome assembly GCA_947463915.1 of Planctomycetaceae bacterium. Classification (GTDB taxonomy): domain Bacteria; phylum Planctomycetota; class Planctomycetia; order Pirellulales; family Pirellulaceae; genus JBKCUI01. Next base: position 17,629 of record CANHVO010000051.1, on the reverse strand, counting down.
ACTGCTAAGCAACAGACAAGGCCCCAAGATTGATATGACCAGACTGGTGCAAATTCTTCGGCAGTCCAGCTATCGGGGCTATATTCCTGTTGAAACGCTTCCTGTCGAAGGAAGAATAGGCGAATACGATGCCATTGCTCGCGTGCGGGAACTCGTCACTGCTCTTCGTCAAGCTCTCGTCTAAGACCCGTCACTCTCTCCTCAGTGGATCTAAGCGAAGGAAATAGAATGACCGCAATGAAGAGCCAGTGGTGTAGAACAACGCCCCCTAATTGATTCTCGGTTCTCTGAAGTGTTTTCAGTTGATGCCGACAACGGAATTGCGAGTTAAGATCGAAAACTATTTCGTCATCTTGGCCATTGCTTCACATTCCTTGACGCAGTTTCGGCAAGATTTCGCACATGTGGTCATGGTCTTGTCATCAGGAAACTTCTCGCACGCTGCGGCACAATCATTGCAGCATTTGATACAGCATTCGCATGCGTACGCGCTGAGTGCACTTTGCCGAGCGCAAAGCGATGCGCACATCTTGCAGCATTCCGCGCAGTCCACACACATACTCATGCATTTGGCATGCTCCTTTTTTCCTTCCGTCACGAGTGTTGAACAATGACTGAAGCACGAATCGCATTGGACTTGGCATTCGGAACATACCGTTGCACATTTGAACATATGCGACGCATGTGGACTTTCTGCTACCGGAGCAGTTGCGTTCGCACCAACCGCTGCGGCAAATAAAGCAAGCGCGGCGATAACAAGGGATCGTTTACGGCCAATTGCTGAATGGATCATGATCATCTTTCCTAAGGTTACCTTCTGAACTCAAAGGCGAAGATAACATACCCTCGCTCTCCGACAACACATTTACGCAGTCGGATCGAATTGCTTCTTTGCAAGACGCTCGCGCGGATGCAATCTCACCGTGTTAAAATCGAATGCAACTTGCATACCTAAATGAGCGAAGCTCGGGTATTAAGGATGTAATGAGCGATTGATGGCCATATCTTGGCGTTTCTTGATCCAGACAGACCGTTTTGCTTCCAGCTTGGCGACTATCTTCGCTTGTCTATCTTCTTGATGGCTGCATGATTACTCAAACCAATCACTCCCTCCATGTCGACCGCGAGATTGAACACGCTCGCGTTTTGCAGTAAAAGCTCCTCAGTTGTCAATTGAATCGGATCGAGCTGAAAGACTCTTCCATCGTCGCAACCAACCATTAGCCAGCGGCCATCCATTGTCCATGCAATCGAACGAGGTGTGCTCTTGAATCGCTGAAACCGAACCATGCGACCTAGCGATGGCTGCCAAAAACGTACGGTCCGATCCTCACCTGCAGAAGCCAATAATGGTTCACCAACCTTTGCTGCCTCACTTGTCTGGCAAGCCAATGCATGAATCGTTGCCGTATGCTGCCGAAGAATTTTGGATGGCAGCCCTGAAGAAGAGTCCCAAACAACAATCGTTCTGTCAGTTCCCGCACTGGCTATTTGCCCGCCCGGCAGATATTTGGCCGCGAATATAGGCCCTGAATGACTCGACATCGTTAGGTGCGAGGCCAACGCATCGATTTTGCAAACACGGCAGTAACCATCCCAGCTCGTAGAAACCCATTCCTTTCCGTCACCCCGCCACGCGATTGCATAAACCACGTCTTGATGCTCGCTCCAGGAACGAACCAATTCTAAGTTGGGCCATCGTCTCAGCTGGACAACTCCAACCAACCCGGGACTTCCGCCGGCAACCAACAAATGGCTACCGTCGGGAGAAAAAGCCACATCGTGAATACTGTTCATCTCGAGATGCATGGTGCGACCACCACCAAGCCCTGGCCAATCCTCTATCAGGATCCCAAGCTGAGACCCCGCAATAACATGCTTGTAATCCGTAGAGAACGCCAAAGCAGTAATGGGTGGTTGAGCCTTGGCGTGGTCCAGGACCACGACCATAACTGCCAGACAAAGCACAAAGACGAGTTTATTCAAGCAAACGCGGTGTCGTAGATTCTGCTCGCTTTTCTGATTTGTCATGCGACGACAATCCCTAAACCATTTCCGAAATGAAATGTCCACCCTGGTTGATGCGAATCGGCCGACCGTCTGGTGTGATCAACTCGCTATCCGGATCGATACCCAACAAACGGTAGATTGTGTTTGCTAAATCCGCCGGAGTGATTGGACGCTCTAATGGACTTTCACCGATACGATCACTCGCGCCGATGACTTGTCCGCCTCGCACGCCTCCTCCAGCAAACACGACACTAAATACACGCGGCCAGTGATCTCGACCACCTCCAGTATTGAGCTTGGGTGTCCTTCCAAATTCCCCCATGGCCACAACCAACGTTTCGTCCAACATGCGTCGTTCATGCAAGTCGCCAATCAACGCCGAAAAGGCTTGATCGAACGTTGGCGCTAAGCCGACGCCGACTTTGGCACCGCTGAAGCCATCTCGCAAGGACAAAATCAAATTCTGATGCGTATCCCATCCTGTCTGAAGAACAGACACGAGCCCCACCCCGCGCTCAACTAAACGCCGAGCCAACAAACAGCTCTGGCCGAAAGTGCGACTGCCGTAACGGCTTCGAGTCTCCTCGCTTTCTTCCTCAAGTCGAAATGCACGCTTCGCCTCGGGCGTATCGATGAGCCGGAACGCCTGCTCAAACAAGGGGTCCAAAGCAACCTTGCCAGCGGACAGTGACTTATCCATAGCCTCGATCTCCTGCAGAAAACGACGACGACGTTTCAATCGATCGCCATCCACCCCAGGGAAATAATCGAGGTCCTTTACTTGAAAGTCAGGTCGCGCCGGATCGCTGGCAATGGAGAATGGCCCAAAACTCGAGCCCAAAAATCCAGGTCCCATGCTAGGTCTCGATTCAGGCACCGCAATATAACTTGGTAAAGGAGCATGTGAGCTGCGATTTTGCGCTAACACCGACCCAAAGCTCGGATGAACGACCGGCGAACCAGGCTGATAGCCCGTCAACATGTATTGATTCGCAATGCCATGCTCACCCAGCGGCGACGTAACCGATCGCACGATCGCTAGCTTATCGGTAACGCCAGCCGTCAGCGGCAGCAATTCCGATAATTCGATTCCAGGGACAACCGTCGAAATCGGCTTAAATGGTCCTCGAACTTCTTCTGGCACATGTCGCTTGGGATCAAACGTCTCTAAGTGACTTGGCCCTCCATCCAACCAAAGCAGAATGCACGACTTCGCTTTGCCGTTTCGGACGACCGTGCGCGACATTGCCGATTTGGCCGATATCAATTGCGAACTGATCCCCAACGTCACGAGGCTCCCAATTCGCAGGAAATCTCGTCTATGCGTCATCGTGATGTTGCCTGATGGATTCTGCACTCTGGACCTTTCTAGCGATTGGACGCAAACTCATAGGAACTCAAGACGGACCAAACGAAATCTTCAAGCCATCGCGCCTGGCCTTCACGCGACATCCCCTTCAACTCGCCAAGCCAGATAGCCATTTGTGTCTCCAATGGCCTTTTCGACAAAGCTCGCTCATAAAACTCCAAAAGGATCTCCTCCGCAGACTTGTGATCAGCTATCGCCCGTTGCAAACGACCCTCGCGGTCTGCAATCCGCCGATTTAGAAGTGCGCCGTTGATAACCAGTAGCTTCGATGCTAGTCCTTGCTGTTGGCTCGGAGACGGACACGCATCACTTCGAGAACAACGCCCCAACGCTTCCAAGTCAGGAAATGGTATTGCTGGATCAAGTATCTCGATGGCCCGTTTTTTCTTCTGGCTCTGTCGAAATTCGGAAGGAAGCAGGACATCCTCGATCGCATCCAAGAGAACTTCCGGCATAAGAGGTCTCGTAATCGCCGCCCCATACCATACTTCCAGCTCTCTCGCATTGGACTGGTTTCCTCGAGAGCGAGCATAAGCATCGCTTTTGGCTATCCAGCCCAACGTTCGCCGCAAATCGTATCTGTGGTCGACAAAATCTTCTGCTAGCAGTTCTAGCAAACGAGCATGAGAAGGTGGATTGGTCTCTCGGAAATCATCCACGCCGGCAACCAACCCTCGCCCCATCATCGCGTCCCAAAGCCAGTTTACAGTCGCTTTCGCAAAGTGCGGATTCTCTTTTTGCAAAAGCCAATTTGCGAACTGCCCCAGAGCCGTATCCGCATCCTCCAAATCGCGCTGACCAGGGATGCGAGGCGAGGCCGCTTCACCGGTCCGCAAGTTTGTCACAGCCCCCATTTTTTTGACTTGTACAAATCGACCTCGTTCAAGTCTTGAGAAGATCGCAGCAAGACCGTGGTAGTCATCTTGCGTCCAATTTGCAAACGGGTGGTTGTGACAGTTCGCGCATTGAATACGCGTCCCCATAAACACACTCCCGACCAATTCGGCATGCGCTCGAGCGTCCTTGGTTGTGCGAGTGAAGTTGCTTGCACCAACAATATGGCTATCACCAGTCGCCGTTAGCATTTCGCGAATCATTTCATGATAAGGTCGTCGGCTTTCGAGCGAACTCCGGATCCATTGACCATAGGCTGCAGCTGCTTGTGGCTCCTCCTGAGAGCCACTCAATCGAAACAAACGAGCGAGCCGCAAAGACCAAAACTCCGAAAACTCCGCGCTCTCCAGCAGCTGGTCGATTTTTTGTTTGCGACGATCGGCAACCGAACTCACTTGAAATTCACGCTGCTCTTCCAGCGTTGGTAGTCGGCCTGTCAAATCAAGTCGCAGTCGGCGAAGAAATGAGTTATCGTCCGTTACTGAAGTTCCCACCAAGCCAAGCTTTTCGAGTTGGCTCTCGATCTCAGCATCCACAAAACCGCTCGGCCGTGCAGGTTGCAATACAAGCTTGCGATCGGTTTGGTACGGGAGCAGCACCGACATTGGAACGATCGTATTCCAAAAGCGAGCCGTGACCAAGTGTTTGCCTGGACGATAGCAAACGGCTCTCGCTGGACTTTCCTTGATCTCAATCGATGCTGGATCGGTTGAGTGAAATATTGTCCATTCTGTGACATCGATTTCCCCTCCATCCGAAAATTGAGCATACGCTTTTAGAGGTATCGACTCCCCAAGCTGTTCCGCTATGGCTTCAACCGGAACGACTCGCAATTGTTTGAGTTGCTTCTCTTTTCCTCGCTTTGCTCCCTCCTCGAGCCAACGTCGTAACACTGCAACGCTCAATGAATTATCATCGAGTATGGTTCCGCCGCCATGATCCAGTATTCCTAGTGGCTTCGTTAAAACTAAGCTCTTGGATGCTTCGGACAGATTGACTCGCCGTCCTTCCGCGAAATGGACAATTGCCGAATAGTCCGCATCGGGATCACTGCCAAAAAGGGAAAGATGAAAACCTCCCCGTCCCGCGGCAGCGCCATGGCACGCTCCTGCGTTGCAACCTGAATGCGTCAACACAGGCAACACCTGCGAATCAAAGTCAACCGGCGGGATGTCCGAAATAAGCACTGATGCAATGAGCAGTGCGTAGAGCATCATTCTTTCGTTGCCTTGTCAGAACGAGGCTGCGTACCACCTTTTTCACGACTCTCTTTGGCCCATTTGCTCAAGAACTCTTGCGCCTTAGGAATACCGTAGTCGGTGAGTTTTCCGCCGCCAGTTACAGCCGTCGCAATGCGATAGATCTCCTTTCGAATCGCTTCGTCCCCTTCCATCTGTTTTTCAATTTGAGCAGCGACTTCGATCACTTTTTCTTCGCTCGCGCTCTTCTGGATGAGCGATCGCATTATGCCACTCATATCGGGAGCCTTGTCCTTTCGGTCCGATTGCATTGCCCGCATGGCATCCTTGCCGATCAATTCCTCAAGTGACGGAACGGATCCACCAACGACCTCTGTGATCGACTTGACGATCTTCGGGAGATCCACCTGGAGACTCGGCTGCACCAAGGTGTAGTTGGCGACGACTTTGTCTTCTTTACTGAGCAGGATTGTGAGTGTCACCAATCGATTCAGGCCATAGCTTCCGGGTCCTTCACGTCCCTCGAGAGAAACGCCCGTGGCGGTTTCTGCGTTGAAAGCATGCTTCATGCGCTGGAAGCTTTTTTCGGCTTCATTTGCATCGTCTTGCAATAGGATAACACCCGTTTCTAGCCCATCACCTGCTCGCTTCGCTGAATACGTGGTCAAATTGCGGACCAAAGAAATAGATTGGCGATTCAGATCGTGTACGAAGATGAGCAGAAGCGGCTTGCCTTTGGCTTTTGATACATAGTCTACTTGTTTTCCCAAGTCTGGCTCGGTCAAGCCACGAACTTGAAATGGAACGATCGGCTCATTGGGTTGAGGCCCCGAAAATACGGGCTCTTGGGCACGAAGGTGATCGGCGGCCAGAAAGCCAGCGTAGCACGACGCGCAAGCTAGTGAAAAACAGAGCACATTCACTAGCTTGAGCGTCGTGCGTTTAGGGGCAACCAGTGCGGAAGCCGTTCGAAACATTTGTATTACCCCGACCATTCGTTGCATCTTTTATAAAGCGAGATAGAAACCTCTGTGGCGAGCGGCGGCAATGAAAACTACCGTAGCTGAATTCGTGAGAACTCAGTAAGCTCAGAATTCTCACGAATTCTGCTACGACACGAATTCAGCCGCTCGCCTTACTGCCGTCAGAAACTAACGGCTTCGCCATTGTAGAGACTTTTGGTTCGTATCGCTCGATAGGACTGTAAATCCATCGCTCGAAAATGAAGCTTGGTTGACTTTAGAGCCTCGATGTCCAGGTAGGGTAAACAGCTCGCGAGGCGATTCGTCAAAACGAGGAGAAACGAACCAAACTCCCAGCGTTCCTTTTTCATCTCCGACGGCTAGGACGTTTTCAAACGGGGCCGTTGCAAAGGACGTAATTGCGGCTCTCGAAACGATCGGCTGAAAATCGCCCTTCATCGTTTCCTCTAGGGGAATGAAGTCGATTCGACTTGTGTCAGAAGAGCGCGACAGAATCGACATGGTGTTCGTAAAATCGGCTTCAATGCCAGTCGATTGTGTTTTCGGCTCACGCAGCCACTTCATGTCGACGAATCGAAAGCCAGGTTCCTTTGTCAGTCTCGACCATGCTTCCCTATCGATTTCAAGTTTATTCCCTAGCAAGTCCATTTGTTGCCATGTCTTGTCTTCTCGTAGCATGACGAGCGTGTTTTCTACTGGGTGCCACTTGGCGAAATCCACCCCCGATACCGTGCGATAAACGCCTGGCTCGACAGAAATTTGCCTGGAAAGATCAAAACAAAACAATTCGCGAGGCCTTGCTCCAATTCCTGCATGCTTGCCAACAACCGCAAGTCGACTGCCGTCGGGTGAAGCTTCAGCCTGAGTAACTTCAGCAAAGGGGTGACGCAACTGGTGCCACTCAATCGCCCCCTGATTGGATTGTGATGTGAATAGAACGCATCCCCCCTCATGCACGGTTGCCCAGCGTTTTCCATCGGTGCTTTGCGAAACCTTTAAGCATCGCGGCCGCCCCAATTGGAAACTTGGTTCTTTAGGCGTGGACACGGTCAGCGTGCCGCTGCTGTCAACTGCGATCAATACGCCTTCTCGCGTGCGATCCATGTCAAAGAAGTCTTGGCGATCCGTTTCGAGTGTTCGCTCGCCTGGAGGGATAGACTGCGACGAAGGAACTCTAGGCTTGCTCTCAGCACTCCCCCAATCCATCTGCATTCGGACACTGTTTGCTTTGGAATCGGAGGTCCGAAGCTCGATGAACAATAAATCGCTGCCGTTATTCGATGGCTTTGTCGAAAACTCGATGTATCGCCAAGGTGTTTCTTGCTCAATTGAGCGGAGGATCGGCATTTCGTCCGACCAATTCAAATTAGAGAGCGACGCGCCGTCCCATTCCAGCCGAGCAATTCGGCCTTGCTCGAATAAAACAAAAAGCCTCTTCCCATCCGTTGACCATGCTGCCTCAATGGGTTCAAAACGGTTATTGATGGCGATGTCGAAATTGCGATACCGAATATCGTCCCACTTTTGCGGAGATGTCCAATCCACGATTCGAACCGCACCGGACGGCGCGATCCATGCCGCAATCGATGGCTGCGTTGGATGGGCGACGACAAGTCTCGTTCCAAATCGCTTTTCTTTCGTAACGCGGTAATCAGCCGGTAGCGAAATCGTAATCGTTTCTTTGCCATCCCCCATAACTAGGCTCTCGTCTTTGTTGACGAACGAAAGTCGACAAGCTCCCGTCGTATCGTGTTGCGAACGATGGAGCATGGATCGGGTGGTGCAGTCCCAAATGCAAACTTCCGAAGCAACCCGCTCACCTGACTTGAGAAGCTGTGCGACAGTTGCCACCAGTGATCGCTCCGCAGCCACAGCAAAATCCGTCACCCTGGCTCCCGGTGTATGGCCGATGTAAAAAGCCTCAGTTTTGTTGTCTCGTGATACTCGCATGACTCCATCGACATCAATGGAGCGATGCGTTCCATCTGGAGAAATGGATTGTGCCACAAGTTGCGATTCCGTCGATTGACTCTGCATGCGGCGATTGTCCTGATCGACAACATTCCATCGCATCACATTTCCTAAATCGTCAGACGCAACAATGTCCTCGCTTCCGAGCAGAAATTTTGCGTTGCTGACATTGCCATTCAAGCCGACCAAAAAACTTGCGTAGTTCAGATTGCTCGCCCCCGAGTCGGTTTTCCAAACATGAATGACTGGTTCTTCGCCAAAAGTAAGTATGGTCCCATCGGAATGAACTTCGATACCACGAATGGCTGTTGTATGCTTCTTCGGCTGCACCTCACTTTCAATAGTGAGTACGTCACGTGCTTTACCGGAGCCAGAGCCTAATGCCGCAATCAAAAGCCTTCCGTCATCCAATCCCAAATAGAGCTTCTGCTGTGCGAACGCCATGGCGGCGCTGGACACGCGATCAGCTATCGAGTCCGGCACTGCATAAGATTGCACCGTGTCTGTTTTCAGATTCGCGATAATGCAAATCGATTTGTCGTTCGGTAATCTAGAAAACCCAAAGACCTCATCTTCTTTCTCAGCGTTGAACTGCAGCTTTAACAAGGAACCTTTCGACTCGAGCAGACTCGGGTCGGATTCGAATCCGCGATCGTTTCTTGCCCATTTCCAAAGTCCCGCGTTGATACCGCCGATTGCCCACCGGCCATTCGTGCTGACCGCAAGTTGCTGCAAGTTGCGTTTGCCCATCGAACGAATCGGAATCGCCTCCATGGATTTGGTATTCCAACGGTAAACGGTATAGTCCGTAAGCTGTGTCCCGGTGGCGACGATTGCTTCCTGTCCATCGGGTGAAATCGCAACGGCTTGGATTGGGGCTCGCAAATCCAAAGTGCTTCCCGGAATCAGCGACGCTTTTCCATCTTCCAAGTTGATGAGGCTCAGTCGGCCATTTTGAGTTCCCACTATGCCACGTTTCAATTTCGTCGCGATCTGAAAAGCTGTTACGGGGCTATCGAAATGGACTGGTGGCTGGTCCATGTTGTTCAGCATGGCGATTCGGCGATAGGCCCAGTTTTGTAGCATTGGCCCCGATGTTAATCGTTGGCTGCTAGGCAATTCCGTCTCGTTGCTTAGACTCTTCTCGATCGCCTGAATGTTTTGTAACAATTGGTTGCTGCGGCTGATATCGAATTGGTTGGTTTGATTGAGAGCAAGGTTTAACTCCGATTGGTAATTGCCCAACTGTGCAATTCGTGCATTACGAATTGCCTTTTGCTCTTCTTGCTTGGCGATCTCCGCTGACTCTCTCGCCTTTTGCTCGGATGCCTTTGCGAGTTGCTCTGACGCCACGGCTTCCATGCGAGCCATGACCTCAAGGTCTTTTGCTTCTTTTTCGTTTGCCTGTGCTATCCTGGCTTTGTCGCGTTCGTCTTGAGCTAGTCGCTTTGCTGCTTCCTCTTTCTCGCGAGCAGCTGCTTCTTCCAACTGAGCCTGTTTTGCTTTGTCTCGCTCCGCTTCTGCAACAAGCTTCGCCGCGCTCTCGTTCTCGCGAGCACTTTTTTCCGACTTGGCCGATTCGATTGCAAGCGACTCCTGTCGACGCGCGTACAACGTCGCTAGGGTCAGAGCAATAACGGCAAACAAAATCACAGCTGCTAAAACTCGACGAAGCAATTTGAATCGCTTCTCGCGTTGCACGATTTCTTTTTTGCGTTCGGTAGCCAATGCATGTAAAGTCGCCTCGGCTTCGATCCGAGTATCGACAATCTGCAAACAAAGATCGTAGTCGCTCCGATCGAGCGCGCACTGTCCGTAAGCCAAACGCGTTCGATGCAGACCCTCCTTTGCCGCTTGATTATCCGGCCAAAGCTCGATGGCGTCTTGCATCGAAAAGAGAGCACGGGAAAACCCTTGGTAGTCTTTGTCGCGAATCGAACTTTGCAAAAGCTCTTCGGCACGATGAGTCAGAGCGATACTTTGCGAGTGCCGCAAGTGTTGACGAATAGCCTCCTGAAACTCCATTACGGAGGCATAGCGATCTTGTGGTTCCGTCGCCATCGCGTGATTTGCGATGTCCAACAATGGGTCTTCCATGCCCGGATCGATATTGATGTTCTGGATGGCGTTGGCAATGCACTCGCGAACCGTCTTGCCTTTGTGTGGAGCTTTTCCAACGATGATTTGGAAGAGGATTCCGCCGAGGATGTAAATGTCGCTCGCTTTTCCGATCTTCGAAAGATCGTGCTTGGCCATCTCGGGCGCCATGTAAACAGGCGTGCCACTCATGCCAAACTTTTGAGTGGTATCGAGGTTGACGGCAAGTCCCCAGTCCATCACCAAGACTTCACCGAACGCACCAAGCATGACGTTTTCGGGCTTCAAGTCACGGTGGATGATGTTGCGTGAATGCGCAAACGCAACGGCGTCGCAAACCTTCATCAAGATTTCGATATTCTCATCCCGGGTCTTGTTGAGGATCGCATCTTCCCAGGGAGTGCCATCGACCATCTTCATCGAGTAGAAGAGGGTGCCATCGTCGTTCGAGCCCATCTCATGGATCGGCACGATGTTGGGGTGATCCAAGTCGCTGGTAATCTGGGCTTCGTAGAAAAACTTGCGTTGGCTTTCTTCCGAAGTGGCTTTGCCAGCCTTGATCGCCTTGATGGCAACTTTTCGATCCAAGGTTTTTTGGATCGCAGAATAGACAACCCCCATCCCTCCTTCGCCGAGCTTATTGATTATCTCGTAGTCTGGAGGCGTGGCGAGTGGCCCCGCTTTTTCCGCGAGAGTTCGCTTACTGATGGTTGATAACACCGATCGGCCGAAATCGATCGATGCGTCTGGTGCTCCCTGGCCCGTCTTACCGGCAGTATTGCCTGCAGTTTTGCTCGCGCCGGCCGTCCGCTTCGAACCAGCGACGTGCGTACCTTTCATCTCCGGGGCAGGTGCGGCAGAATTGCCAACGGTAACTCCCGAGGTACCAAAGGAAATGGTGGCCATGGGGCTAATGTTCGTCTGATCTGCGACCAGTCCAAAGGTTGCATTCGTCGCGTCGGTTTGGCCAAGCTTAGCCAAATCAGCGTCTAAGGAGACGACGTCCAGAGTGGCGTCGCCCGCCGACGTCGTGTCGTCGATGCGAGGCGCTTCGTCAAGTGTCTCGTCTGCCTTGGTCTTTGCAGAGCTATCCCTTCCGTCCAGGTCCACCGTTCCCGCAACCGTTGCCCCCTGAAAGCCAACGGTCTTGGATAAGTCCCTGTCCCCGTCGTTGTTCTCGTGCTCGGCCGTAGTCTTCGACGGATCCGATTCAACCTCAACATCGAGTGTACTATCCACGGTCACATCATTGAGGTTCACCGTCTTAGCACTTGTCGGTGAAGAGATCGCAACTCCACAATTCGGGCATATGCCGTTTTCAACGTGATCTGGCAACATTGCCAAGCAACTAGGACACTTGACCATTTTCGCCCTCCAACCGTTTGCGGCTCAGCGCGCGAATCGAGCGGGCGATGCGGCCAAAACGATTCGGTTCATCTCCCGAAACGGTCCACAGAGTCCCTGCTGTCAATCCAACTGCCATACCTTTCACGGATTCAATTGAAGTGGGTACCGACTCAATCGATGTGTCTTCGGGAGCAAAAAAAGACGAGGTCTTGGCCGCGTCCGAGGGCTGCTCTTTCGAATTGGCATCAGGCTTGGCAGGCAGCTTGTCCTGCGGTTCAGCCTCCGTTGTTTCCTCAGGTTTGGCGATCTCAAAGTCGCGAACGCCAAAGACCTTGAGCACTTTAGCACCTTGAACGCTATCCACTGAGATAACCGCGTAAGCACCTGAAGGTTTATTCGGATCGTCTCGGTATTCGTCCATCCAAGTTTGAATTTGATCGGCGGATGGAACCTCGCTTCCTTTTACCTCTTTGCTGGCGGTGTTCGGTTCTCCGGGCAAGAGATTGGTTCGTTGAATTTGGGCAGGCTCCGTCGGGCTTGAAGAACGGTCGTTTGTTTTGGTTGACTGAACGACCGCGTCCAATTGGATTTGATCGCGTGTTGGAAGTTCCTGATCGGAAGCTTGTCCATCCCGGTTCGTATCGTCAAAACCGACATTCACAATGAACACTTCGATCTTTCCATCTTTCAAAACACTGGGCTCTACGTCGCTCGTTGTGTTTGAAAAAGGCGTTGCCCCATCGGGTGCGACTCGAATAGGCGCTACGAGAATTGCAGGGGTGACGATGATCTCGGTGGGTAAAGAAAAACTGATCTTCCGACCTGGAGAAAAGACATCGGAAACAGTGTCTACGGCCGGTGTCAAATCTACTTTCGCGAGACTAGCATCGACGACACCCGATTGTTCGAACAAAAAGAACTCGGCAGATCTTCGGAAAATCGCCGTTGTCGGCAGCGTTTGAAACCGGCCCAGAAACTCATCGGCAAACGGCATTTTTCGCTCGAAGCCAGCAACATCGCCTGCGGTTGCAACAAATGCTGGAACCACTCCGCTTCGTGTATTTGCTGCCGTATTTGTTTGGAGCGAATGACCGAGCTCTTGATTCTGATCAAACAGCTGAGCTGAACCATCCGCATACTGGATCAACGTTTGAAACCCCGCTTCGCCTGCAACACCGAACTGAGTGGCCACTCGTTGAAGCGTATTTTGAGTACTGGTATTGGCAAAGGCGTCAGCTGCGTAAAGTACGTCACGCGTGGACTCATAGCCGAACGGACCGCGGCCGCCATCAAACGCGCTAGCAATTAAATTCGGCTGCTTGATCGCACGGCTAGTGGCAACATCCGAGGATACGTGCTCGATCCTTAGTTCTGCCCCCGCTGCAAGAATAAGATGGTTGCCCGCGATCAAGACCACTCCACCTGGGTCGGAATGCGTGTACTGTTGATGGACGGTACCTTGCACGATCAAATCCGTACCTCGCGCGGTTTCAATCAGTACATGCACGCCATCCCCTACTGCATTCACCGACTCAACCGTCAACGCTTTATTGTTTTGCACGAACAGTCCATACTGGTCTCCAAAAGATTGCACAAAGGATGCTTGGGCTCTCAACTGGCTGATGGTTTCGCCACTCAAAAGTGAATCGATGGGCCGAACTCCCGGTGAAAGATTCTTTCCGATTGCATCCAAATATGCCTGGCCGCTACGGTCTGCGAGGGTATTCAACGCGAATAGGTTTGAATCCGCGAGCGCGGCGTTGGCTTGAACGCTCGCCGAGATTCGATCCACCGAAATCGGCCCCAAGTGTGCAAACGTCCCGGCATCGACGACTAAGCTCTTGGCTGAAATGCCGAGGCTCCCCCGGGGATCAATGGGAGCCGTGTTGAGGATACTGAGCCCACTCGACAGGACCAGTTGATCGTCCGCGATCGCTGCTCGGATCACCATCGCGGTATCTTCGTGAATCGCAACGTTGACGGCGTGGGCGTTCATCAGGCCAAGTTCCGTATGCCCGGGACCACCTACCAGAATATTGCCACGGGACGCTGCGAGCGTAACGTCGTTGAGAAGCACCTCTCCATCGCGACCTAATGCAATAGAGCCTGAACCAGCCGAAAAATTCGTGGCACCACCGACCTCAAGCAAATCGCCTCGGTTGTTTGCCAAGCTGATGTCACCCGTAGCTGTCGCAGACAGATTGCCCGCGAGAATCAATTGTGTGTTCGGCGAGTTGGTAAGACTTCCGTTGACTTGAAGGGTTAGCTGATCAGCTGCAAACTCAAGTTCGCGGCCATCGGGGCTTGGCATGGTTGGATTGGTGATCGCGACCGAGGAGGCCACTTGAACAAATGCATTCCTCATTCCGCCCGTCAGCTCATTTTTTGCGAAGACGCCCAATTGGGCCAGCTGCATTGCCCCGTTGCGTCCCAATTCGATTGGCCCATCGAAGGACACGACCGAAGTCGTGCCACCTAACGCAATGAGTGACTCACCAACAGAATTGTTCAGCGTAATAGCCTCCGAGGCCAATACATGAACATCTCCGCCTACGGTTACCCTAGCGCCAAGGTCGGTGATCGTTGCAGGAACATTGAAAATAGGATCGATCCGGCTGGCGCTCAATGGGACTGGATTTTGGACATCCACGCCAGCTATTAATTCCAAGTTGCCCTGAACGTTGTATTCCTGACTGAGCAGCAAGATGGACGAGCGAGTATGCCACAAAGTTAGGTCATCGAACGATCCGTTTAGTGCGCCGATGGAAGCAGCTGTCGACGTGTTTCGCAATCGGAAATCGCCATTGATACCGTCGGCTGTGAACAGACCATCAATTCGGTTGTCGAGCAAACGGCCATCCGAAATCGTCGTCGTTGGATTCGAGCTTGCTCGATAAAGGTCAATGCTACCGACGGAGCCGAGCAACGAAACGTCGACGCTCCCCGTAGCACGCAGGGCTGTTGTGCCCGCTCCGGTATTGATACCGGACTGCGTTAACAAGTTTCGCGTTTGCAAGAACAACGTCCCAACTTGGCTGCCATCCAATTGCGTTGCGCTATCTTCGTAGATAACAACTTGGTTGCCCGACAAACCAAGTGAGCCAAAGTTAGAGCTTCCAGGGGCGGCCACTTCGATGGAGTTCGTCGCGACCAAAAACGCGCTGTTCGTAACCGAGACAATGTCGTTTGAGTCATCGGCCAACAAAATGGAATCCGACGCATCCAGAGCCATGGAACCGACTTGGATGACGGAGCCTGCTACGGTCGAGATAGAGCCCGAACTGGTTGTAGAAAATGCTCCTGAAGAATGGATCGATGACAACGAAGTATCCGCGTCTTCAAACAATTGGATGCTTGTTCCACTCGCGGTAACCTCACCCAGCCTGACATAGCCTGCCGTATCGATGAAAACCGATCCTGTGGTTGCAACAAAGGAAACGTTGCCGGTCACATTGATCCTGTCCGTTGTCGCGTCCGCCAAATCGATGCGCGTACCTGTGAGGGATGCTGTTCCAACCACGTCAATGTTTGCGCTGATCTCATCGGAAATGGCCCCATTGGCCGTTACATGGAATTGGCCGACCGACTGGATCGTCTTGAACGAGATAGCACTTTCGTCGATGACATTGATGTTGTTCGCATTCGCATCCATCGTTGTCGAATCCCATTTTCCAACCAGTCCGAGTTCGACATCACCGAGGCAAACGATCTTGGTCAAGCCACCAATCTGCCATGACGAGCTAGATTCGTCAGCAAGGGTTAGATCGACATTGGATTGAAACGAAGCGTCGCCTGTGACGGCAATCATTGCATTGGGGCCATCGGAGATCGCGAGGCTATGGATCGTGTTGGCTGTAAGATTGCCTTGAACCAACACCTTGGAATCAAAACGGATCGAATCAAATACATCGAGTGTGACATTGCCTGCCGCCTCAAAGTTGGCTCGCAGCTCGACATCCGCAATGCCTTGGACGCGAACCACATCACCTGTTCCCAGCGGGATCGCTAAGGGAGCCGATGAAAAATCACCACCCCAAAAGAACTTGCCAATCGTTTCGTTGCTGTGAACTCGCACGCTCTGCAGAGTCGAAATCGCCCCTCTCAACTCCCCGATTTCGAATGTTTGATTGTTGTTGTTGTCGACAAAGAAATCGGTGCCTAGCGAAAGCAAGTTGGCATTGGTTTGACCAACGCCAGTGATCTCAATATCAAGAGCCCCTAAGTTCATGAATGCGTCAACGGCGAAGACACGGCGTTTTTCCAATCGGCGAAAGGTCGGCACCGATTGCCTCGTACGGCGCGCTGCGAAAATGCTCTGGCTGCCGCTGGTTTGGCTGCCATTGTCGAGGTGAAGCCAACCGCGAAGCGTTTTCACAAGGGTTGCGAGTGGCTTGAATTGCATTTCAACAGATGGGACTTAAGGATAGGAAAACAATTGGAAAACCGTGTCACTGGATCGGGTTTCCTAGTTTAATTCGCCCCCCCCAGTTTGGCAGTGTTTTGATTTACTCAGCGCCAGAAACGTTCCGATTTTCCGAGTTTTGTGCACACGAAACACCAACTTGCCGGCTTTTCTCACGCTCGGATACGGAATTAACCGAATAATCGTTTTGTACGTACCCCCATTCCTGGTTTGCAAGCACCGAATGGCTTCCATTTAAACCAAATCGCAGAATTGGTCCTCTTGGCATGCTTCCCTATTTCCATCGATGTTTGCTAGCCAAATTTTGTCTCGTGCAAGCATGCGCGTTCGTTGGGACAGCGACGCAGTGCGCGGCGCAGGATTTGAAAAAGCTAGCCCCAGTGCCAAGAAAAGAGTCGGGGCAATTACCCAAAGTGCCCACAGTCGAAAGTATGCTTCGGCCGAACCCATCACTGGAGTCCGTTCTTTCGCGAACGCCGAACGATTCCGCGTACGAGAAAGCCTCGTTTCAGACAGAAAGCCGAACTCGACCCAGCAACGAAGATGTCACATGGAATGGATCGTTTGCTGGATGGACAGCGCCTGCTTTTTACACTCGACCACTTTACTTCGAGCAGCCCAGCTTCGAACGCTATGCTTCGAATAGTCCTGAATGGACACGACCAGCAATATCGTATGCGCAGTTTCTCGGTACCGTACCGGTGCTGCCTTACAAGCTAGGTGCAAATAGTCCGCGTTCGAGAATCTACACCGCGGGTCACTATCCCTACGATCACTTAGCACCGCCGCATTTCAATCGAGGCGAACTGTCCAAACGAGGCTTACTACTGCAAGGGGCCGCGACTACTGGTTTGATCTTCTTTGTGCCGTAGCATCAAGTTGCATTTTGTTTAACTGTGCGACTTTTTTGGAATTGCTTATCAGTCCAATCCAAAACGAATCCGGCGTGCGCTCTGCCGCTCAATCGCGAATGCGATGACATTTTTAAGCCTGGGGTGAAGTTCGCTTCGCGAACGAAACCCCAGGTATAGTGCCTCATTTGATTCCGAGCTCTGGAGGAGCGGCATGGGCGGTGAATCGGACCTCAACCAATTGCAATTTTGGTCATAGTGCCAAGTAGTTCAGGGGGAATGCCGTCGCTCCGCGACTCTTCGACAATCCCTTCAACGCCGACCACGGATTTCATCCTCATCTTTACCCACATTTTGGTCACTACCAGAGCAATATCTCAGCGAGTCCGCGTGAATTTGTTGTGCTTTACTCCCCCTCGCCCCGTTTCGGGGAGAGGGGGCCGGGGGGTGAGGGGTGGGACTGTTACGTGCAAGTCTCCGGTTCA
>CANHVO010000050.1 GCA_947463915.1 Planctomycetaceae bacterium | reverse complement strand
GCACAAGTCAGTTCACCCTCCCCGGGCCGAAGGCCCGACCCTCCCCGAGGGAGGGTGACGGCGCACTTAGTTCGCTTGCTTTCTGCCCGGCCACTGAGAATTGCGATCTGTGCCATTCCAAGGCAAACGTTCTTGCTATTGTCAAAATCGCACAGGTCACGTCGCCACCAATGTGTTTTCCTTAGTCGATGACAGCGGTATGCGATTTGCAATACTCTTTGATCAGGTAAGTTTTTTTCCATGAATGAGGAACGTGATTATGGCTAGCAAGATTGGTGTTTGGATCGATCATCGAAAAGCAATTTTGGTTAGTTTTAATGATGGAGTTGAAGTCGTCCATGAAATCGATTCCGACGCGGAAAAGCACGTTCGAGACGCGGGAGGATCGGGTTCGGGTTCCTCGCACGGTTCGCAAGATGTTGTCGCTGGCGACAAGCGAGACCGAAAGTTCATGAATCACTTGAACACCTACTACGACCAAGTTATTCAGCAGTTTGAACACACCGAGGGAATTGTCATCATTGGGCCAGGCGAAGCCAAGGGTGAGTTGGACAAGCGAATCACGAGCAAGGAAATGCGAAAGCACATACTGCTCGTTGAGACCGCAGATAAGATGACCACGCCTCAATTGGTTGCCAAAATGCGATCGTGTTTCGAACTTGCAGATCACGTTGCGTAGCAGCCATGCTCTTGCGATCAATCCGCCTTTCTTTGACTATGGGAGAGCGAGGATCCTGCCGAGCTAGTGACGTCATGGTTCGGCAGGAGACTCGCTCTCCCTAAGGAAATTGGCACAGGAACCAAGGCAATTGTGTTTCTGGAATAAATAATTGAGGAACTCCCCCGCAGTCCGACATGCCGTTTTCTCGTGTCGGCCTGCGAGCTTTGGGGGCTCATGTTATGATTCTCGCCTTGCTACTTCGACTTCCTTTCCAAAGGTTTCCGTTATGTGGGGTGTTGCTGGGATTATTTTGTCGCTGCTTCTTTTGATCTATTTAGCATATCGCGATGTGAGTGTTCTCGTTTTGGCTCCGCTTTGCGCGCTGGTAGCGGTCCTTTTCGATGGGCATCTACCACTTTTGGCCACCTACACGCAAATCTATATGGGGAGCGTTGGGCAATTTGTAAAAGACTATTTTCCGATCTTCTTGCTCGGAGCCATCTTCGGAAAATTGATGGAGGAGTCCGGCTGCGCAGCCAAAATTGCCGACTCCGTCGTTCGAACTGTTGGCGCTAAGCACACGATTTTGGCAATCGTTCTCAGTTGCAGTATTCTGACCTACGGAGGTGTGTCGCTTTTCGTCGTTGTCTTTGCGGTCTTCCCCATGACTCGCTCGCTGTTCCGAGAGGCGAACATTCCCAGAAGGCTGATCCCGGGAACGATCGGTCTGGGGGCATTTACCTATACGATGACCTCCTTGCCAGGCTCTGTGCAAATTCACAACCAGATCCCAATGCAGTTCTTTCGAACAAACTCGTTTGCTGCCCCAGGACTCGGCTGCATCGCTGGCGTCATCATGTTGACCTTAGGGATGTGGTGGCTAAACTCGCGCGTCGCTCAAGCTCGTAGGAATGGTGAAGGCTTCGGCCCAATCAAACCGGGTGACGAATCTCAAGCGGAAGAAACAGCGGCAGGCACTCCTCGCCCGCTTCCTTCCGCCTGGTCTGCGATACTACCCATCATTGCTGCAGTCGGACTGAATATGCTTTTCTCGTTTTATGTGATACCAAATTGGAAAGCAGACTACCTTGCGGAAGAGCAGTTCGGAAAGACGGAGCTCAGTAGGGTCATCGGCAGTTGGTCGACCATCATGTCACTAACAATGACACTTGCGATCACAATCCTGCTTCACTTTCGATCTTTGGAAAGGCTCAAGGCGGCAATTGCCGATGGAGCCAGGTCTTCGCTGATGCCGCTGTTTAACACGGCATGCGAATATGGATATGGGAACACGATCAAATCGCTGGCTGCTTTTGTGGTGGTGCAAAAGTTTGTAACGGGAATTGCACCAGGAAACCCTTTGATTTCCGAAGCGATTGCGGTCAACACGTTGTCTGCGATTACCGGCTCTGCGTCCGGCGGTTTGAGCATCGCACTTAAGACATTTGGCGAAACGTATTACGAACGAGCCATCGCGGTCGGGATCGACCCACAGTTGCTCCACCGCGTCGCTTCGATGTCGTGTGGTGGACTCGACAGTTTGCCACACAATGGCGCCGTCATTACGTTGCTTTTCATCTGCGGGGTCACTCACCGTCAGGGCTACAAAGACATTGCGGTGACTACGATTGCGATTCCGATCGTGGCGACGATTGCAGTTGTCGCGTTAGGTTCGGCTTTTGGTGCATTCTGATGGCAAAGGGTATGGGGCAATTGAATTCAACCGGCGAGGCTCCTGCCAAACCATCGCGTCGAAAGCTCGGCAGTGGCCTCGCTCTCCCTTGGTCTTGCGATTCTTGAATCTGTCTTTTTTGGAAAGTCGTTTTATGCGCATTCGAAGTATCATGTTGTTTGTCAAGGATGTCGAAAAGGTAGCCGCTTTTTACGAACAGCATTTTGGAATGGACCGCGTCGGCGAGCCTGAAGAAGGATATCTGGAGTTGGATGGCGGTGGTGTGCGACTTGCATTGCATGCGGCCAAGTGGAGCGATGGCGACAATAGCGAATCACCTGCGAAGATCGTCTTTGAATGCGCCAACGTACAAGCCGCTGTCGATGCCTATACAAGGAACGGGCTCAAGTTCGGCAAGGTGTTTGAATGGAATGGGTTTGCATTCGCGGACACCAAGGATCCGGAAAACAATCCGGTTCAAATTTCAAGCCGCGCGTGAGGTCGATTGCGTCGCACTCTTCATGGTCTCTTCAGGCTGTGTCTTTAGAATGATCAGCGAAACGTTCTGCATTGTGTTGTTTGGCGCGGATTGATTCGTCAAATTTCTCGAAATGGGAATTTATTGAGGCGGAATCCGTCGACGCTTCGGCACTACATTGCAGCGGCGATTCGCCCCTTTTCTACTCATCACCTTTTCATTTGTCATCGGAGACGGCCGACCGCCAGGACGGCTATACCGATGCGCATAGCCAATTGGAGGGAATTCTCATGCGACGACAAGATTCTTTTGCAGACAGCATTCGAAAACTCGCCACCCAAGCCACAGGACGAAACACCGCGGCCACTTCTAGTTTTGAGAAACTCGAACCGCGGCAACTGATGGCGGTCGACGTCATTCTGGAATGGAATGACGTGATGCTCCAAGCGAACGCGAACGACTATGCGTTGCTAGCTCCAGAGCAGGCTGGCCCAATCAAAACAAGTCATTCCTTCGCAATCGTGAGTGGTGCAATGTACGATGCACTAAATTCCGTTGAAAATGTTGGCGATCCATTTCTATTCACAGCGAAACGAGGCCGTGGATCGGATGCGAATGCTGCGGTCGCACAGGCAGCGCACGATACACTTTTGTCACTCTATCCCAGTCAAAAGCAATTCCTTGATTCCGCTCTTCAAAAGACCCTGGATCGAATCGTGGATGGACCCGCCGAAAGCTCTGGAGTGCGAATCGGAGCGGAAGTCGCGTTCGCAATATTGACGGCACGCGCCAACGATGGCATCAACTCGATCTCGGATCCGAGCTATTCACCAAAAAACCTCGTTGGCTTCCATAACGTTGACCCATTGCATCCCAATCAAGGCGTACACGGTTCCGGTGCGTCCAACGTAGATGGATTTGCCATAGATGATTTTACGAGCTTTGCCGTTCCAAGTCTTGACGATGGTACACCGGCTGGCAGAGAAGCCTTTTTGCAAAGCGACGCTTACGAGCAAGCGTACAACGAAGTCCAGACACTTGGTGGCGATGGATTGAATACGCCCACCTCACGAACCGAGGAGCAAACACTCATCGGCCAGTTTTGGGGATACGACGGTCGGCCTGGATTAGGTACCATCCCTCGCCTATACAACCAAATTGCAACCGTAATTGCAAAACAATTGGGAACCAGTGAAGCCGAAAATGCTCGGCTCTTTGCACTCATCAATATAGCCATGGCAGATGCAGGAATTGCTGCCTGGGCCTCGAAATACGACGCCGATTTTTGGCATCCTATTCTCGCAATTCGCAATGGCGAACTGGACGGAAATCCCAGCACCGCGGGTGATGCAACATGGACGCCCTTTGGGGCGCAAGCAAGCAATCCTCGTGACGGTGAGACCAATTCCACACCCAACTTCCCAGCGTACGTGTCAGGACACGCAGCTTTTGGGGCGGCCACTTTTAAGACACTGAAGAACTTTTTCAGTACCGACAACATTGCTTTTTCTTTCGTCTCGGATGAATTTAATGGGACAACGGTCGGCGCCTCCGGCGCGATCCGTCCGCGACTAGAGCGAACGTTCGATAGTTTGACCGCAGCGAAGCTCGAGAACGCCAAAAGTCGCGTCTATCTAGGTATCCATTGGGATTTTGACACGGAAGCCGGACTCGACTTGGGTGACTCCATTGCGGACTTCGTTTACAACAACACGCTGCAGCCAAATGTCAGCCAAAACAGCGATCCCTGGAATTCCCCCGACCGTAGGTTTTGGCATAACGGCTTCGATCCAGAGGATGTCAACAACGATGGTGACGTGAATCCCTTGGATGCCCTCATCTTGATCAACGCTTTGAATAACAAAGACGACTCCTCGAACCGCCATGACTTTATGGATGTCAATGACGATCGAGATCAATCGCCTCTCGACGTCCTGCAAGTCATCAATCGCATCAACGCTTCTCAACGCAATTCCAACGGAGGGTCAACGACAGAGCCAAATACGTTGCCATCCGGTTCTCGCTCCTATGACGGAACAGGCAACAACTTTTTGCATCCCCAATGGGGCAGCACTGACGAGCAGTTGATTCGCGTCTCTGCGGCAGATTACGACGATGGAATTTCAAGCCCTGCCGGCGCCGACAGGCCCAGCGCCCGCACAATCAGCAATGCACTGGCAACTCACGTCGCGGAAGCCACTCCAAGCGACCGACAAATGAGCGCGTACATTTACGTTTGGGGACAATTCATCGATCATGATCTTGGGTTGACCAAAAGCGCAACTCCCCGCGAGAGTTTCAGTATTGCAGTACCCGCAAACGATGCGGAGTTCGATCCGACTGGAAGTGGCGCTCAAACGATTCCGATGACACGATCGATTTACGATACGAGCACTGGGACGAGCACGGCCAATCCTCGCCAGCAGATCAGCCAAGTGACCGCTTGGATCGATGGATCGATGGTCTACGGTTCGGACGCAGCGAGAGCGGCCACATTGCGAACTTTCGTTGGCGGGAAAATGAAATCGCAATCGACCTCAGTTGGGGAACTACTGCCGCTGAACACCGAGGGGCTAACGATGGCCAACGACGCGCATCGAGTCCCCGACAGCCAACTGTTTGCGGCTGGTGACGTTCGCGCAAATGAGAACATCGAGCTCACGGCCATGCAGGTCCTGTTCGTGCGCGAACATAATCGACTTGCCAAAAAGTTGGCGGCCGAACAGCCTCAACTAACCGACGAGCAGCTTTATCAAAAGGCTCGTGAAATCGTTATCGCTGAGCTGCAAGCCATTACCTACAACCAATGGCTCCCTGCCTTGATCGGAACGAACGCTCTCACGGCATACCGTGGATACAATCCAGCCGTGAATCCGGGGATCGCCAACGAATTTTCGACCGCAGCCTATCGACTTCACAGTTCGATCAATGACGACGTCGAGTTCTTTGACGACGCGGGACTCCCAATTTCCTTCGAATACACCAACGACGCTGGACAAACGGTGGCTGTCGACGGGGGCGTTTCGTTGTCCGAAGCGTTCTTCAATCCAACGCTCTTCAAGCAAACCGGTGTCGACGGGATTTTGAAATACGCTGCATCAACCAGGGCAGAAGAGATCGACACACAAGTTGTTGGTAGCCTCAGAAACTTTCTCTTCGGTGCGCCTGGCCAAGGTGGCTTGGACCTTGCCTCACTCAATATCCAACGCGGTCGCGACCATGGGCTCGCGGATTACAACTCGATTCGAGCAGCATATGGACTTCCTCGTGTTAGCAGTTTCGCTCAGATCACATCTGACGCCTTATTGCAACAAAAGCTTGCAACTCTCTACGGCACAGTCGACAACATCGATGCTTGGGTTGGGTTTCTCGCCGAAGACCATGCACGTGGTGCGTCGGTCAGCACCACATCTCAGCGAATTATCGCAGATCAGTTTCAGCGAGTCCGTGATGGCGATCGATTTTGGTACGAACGGGTCTTTAGCGGTCGCCAGTTGGCGGAGCTTCAACGCACAACGCTTGAGGATGTGATTGAACGCAATACCGGCGTAACTAGCCTCCAAGAAAACGTTTTCTTCTTTCGCGCGGAGCTGAGCGGTCAAGTCTACTACGACCTTAACGGCAATTCGCAAATGGACAGACGCGAGAAATATGCTTCGCACATCACTGTCGAACTGCGAAACGACGCAGGAGAAGTGATCGGCCAAGCAGTGACGGATCGATTTGGTCGGTATTTCTTGAATGACATTCCTGAAACGGGAGACTTTCGAGTTCGCGTGGTCGCGCCTGCGGGAATGGAGGTGACGACAGCGAGTGAGCTCAATGCTCACATTCTCTCCGGCGATGTCCGATTGCGAAATCTAAATTTTGGACTTCGCTCCGTGACCTAGATCACCGAAGAAGGCAACTCTGCAAAGCATTTTGTAGCGAAACTCGTCAAGAGTTTCGGTCGCTTACTAAGAGAGGCTGTCGAAAGTCTCGACGACTTTCGCTACATAATAGAAATCGTGTCCCGAAGTTATGCGAGATTGGGAGGTTGTATTTAAGCGAGCGGCTGAATGAAAATTACCGTCGCTGGATTCGCCAGAATTCAGAACACACTGAATTCTGGCGAATCCAGCTACTATTCGTGCAAGAGTGACCCACTCTACTATTCGTGCAAGAGTGCCCCACTCTACGATTCCATGTCTTTCAAATGGACGTCCAATGCCCCGACCGACATGCGAATTTCCACAATCGATAACCCCAGCGAACCGGCCATCAAAACTAGGCTCAGCCCGAAAATAACTTTGCCTAGATCGCTCCAACCTAGAAAAAGCGCTCCCATGCACAGTGTACACGCGAGCAGGCTGCAGACTCCCAGTGTTTGCATGTCTCGAATCAAATAGACCCGTTTGCGAAGATTCTTGATCTCTTCTACGTAAACTTGGTTAGGCGTCTCCGTATGATCGGCATGCAGCTTGCGAATAATACTAGCCAAGCCGAGGAAGCGATTGGTGTAGGCCAGGAGTAGCAACGATATCGTGGAGAACAGCAGTGCTGGAGTCGTAAGGTCAATCTGCATTTTGAAATCGCCTTATTCACTCCAAAGGATGTTAAAGATCGTGCTGTAATGATCGGTCCAAAGCGCAATTCCAGGCCAGTCTTGGTCGATTTCCCTACGACCAGCTGCGTTATCCGCTGAGACAAAAGGGCCAACCATCGGCGTTCGATCCAAAAACGCTTGATCGTTTGACATGATGAAATAATGACTACGCATGAGAAGATCTTGCATATTGCTCCTCTTGTAAATGCTCGTGTACTTCGTCTTCATGACTTGCTCTGCAGCGTTTTTCACAACAGGATAGAGGTTGAGATACGTGTTGGTGATGTGAATGCAGATCATACCTGCGATGGTTCCGTCCGGGTTCTTCTTTAAGTGTTTGCGATAGATGTCGAAAGCCTCACGAGTCAAAAGGTGCGCCGGGACGGAGTCGCCGCTGAACGCATCCAACACGATCACGTCGTACTCTTGGTCTGCTTCACGTTCCATCGTCAGGCGAGCGTCACCGAGTCTGACTTCGATGGGCTTTCCAAGACGCTTTTCATAATTGGGTAGATACCAAAATTGTTCGCGAGCGATTTTTTCTACGAGTGGATTAATCTCATACATGACGCATTCGTCGGCGGCGCGATTACCGTCGGCTGGCCTCGCATACGCGGCGAGCGCACCGGAACCGAGCCCAACCACCGCGAACTTGAGCGGTCGATCGCGGTGCGTTTCCTCAAGACAATACTGAAGCGTTTTGCCAACACCGCTGTCTTTGTCATAGTAAGTCAACGGGAGCTCTTGTTTCTTTGGGTCCGTCCACTGTCGGCCATGCAAGACATTTCCGCTCCAGAAATTTCGAAACCCCGAATCAAGATCGCGTGAGACTCCGTTGTTTTCTTTGGCCAGAATAGGCTCGGTGTACTGCTGATCGGTAACGGAGACCGTCCCGTAGAAGTTTCTGGCTTGCAGCAATACCGTTTTTTTGATGCCAGGTTCCTCACCAGAGCTAATCCAATCAAGTGGGTCTAGGCACCAACCTACATAGCCAGTTGTTAATACGATTCCAATCGGAACAACCCAATTACTTGCAGTACCCAACCATTTTTTCTTAGTCGCAATCATGCCAATGACGCTGACTGCAATCAAAAAGCTGATAAGCAAACCGAGTGGCCATTCGTAATATTCATCGAAGTAGGGTGTAGCAACAAGCGTAATAAACAAACCGCCTAATGCCCCGCCCGCGGAAATGAGCAGATAGTATTCGGTAATGTGACGCTGGTTTTCCGGACGCAACATCACAAGCTCGCCATGACACACCATGCAAATCAGAAACATTGTTCCAAAGTGGAGAACAAGATTGGGCATAAATCCCAAATCCAAGTCCAAGCAAGTTAAAGTGAAAATCGAGGCAAGACAGAGTCCGCACCAGAGTTCTCGCACATACCACCGAGGGTGGTCGAAACAGATAATGAATGTCAACAAATAGAGAGCGAGTGGGATGATCCAAAGAAACGGAACTGTAGCGATATCATGACAAACATGGTTCGTTGTGGCGATGAACATCAACGAGGAAAGGGCGGATAGTCCAACCCAACTCAGACGTTGCCACAATCGGGGTATGCCACCCGTCGCAGCCTCGGGCGAAGCCTCGTTGGATTTCGATTCGCTGTGTGCCATTCGGAGCATATTCAAACCACAGATTGCGCAGAATATAGCGAAAATCCAAAAACCAATCATCCAAAATCGCCCCATGGTTTTCAATTCCATGAAGGGTTCGAACACAAATGGGAACGTGCCCAGTGCAATGAGCGAACCCATGTTCGAAAGCGAGAACAGGCGATAAGGCGACCGACCAGGATAGGCTCGAGAGAACCAAGCTTGGATTAACGGTCCAGTAGTCGAGAGCACCGCATATGGCAAGCCGACGCAAACGGTCAGCAACAGCAGTATTCGCGACGTCGGGTCGTCCGTTCCTTTGGGCTTTAGTGAATCCAAAGGAACAACAAAAAAGGCCATGATAGATGCAAGCACAAGCAGAACGAGATGCACCTTGACTTGTTTCGCCAAACTCAAGCGGCAAAAAAGCAAATGCGAGTAGACGTATCCCAAAAACAAAGTGCATTGAAAAAAGAGCATGGCTGTCGTCCAAACGGCCGGGCTTCCTCCAAACCAAGGCAAGATAAACTTGCTGATTAACGGCTGCACTTGAAAAAGAAGAAAGGCACTGATGAAAATCGTGAGAGCTAACAAATAGCCCAAAAACGAGTTCCCGGACGAGGTACGATCAGAACTTGGGGACATGAGAATCGCATTGGATGTCTACGGCAAAGTAATAGAGGAAAAAACAATTTACAGTTCTTGCCGCTGCAATACAACGTCGAAAGCCAGCAAATCCAAAAGTTCATGCACCAATACTCGTTCCGTCACAAAGATGCGGGAAATTGTCATAAGAAGGCTCTCGCTGTGCGAAGTGGAAATTTCCGTTTTGATAGGCGACGGCCAGGGCATGTGGGACCAATGCTTCAGCCTGAATCAACTCCGCTCTTCGCTGCGTAATTTTGGCGGTCATTTCTTGTTCTACGGCATATGCCATTGCCAAACGCGATTCGGCCGCAGCCGTCGCTGTCTTCATGTCCGCTTCGGCTTGTGCGATCATCAAGCTCGCTCCGATGTTGGTGCCGACGCTTACATTAACAATGTCGATCGATACGATCGCAAAGGAAGTGTTTGCATCGAGCCCGCGGTCGAGAACTTTTTTCGAGATCATACTGGGAGTCTCAAGAACGAGCTTAAAGGACTCAGTCGAACCGATCGCGCTAATGATCCCTTGCCCGACACGGGCAATGATTGTTTTCTCAGTTGCGCCGCCGATCAGTTGATCGAGATTCGTGCGTACTGTCACCCAGGCACGAACGAAGAGCTCAATACCATCTTTGGAAACGCCGCTGATACTCGATTGACCTGAATCGGATGGATCGGGGCAGTGAATGACTTTTGGCAACACAGTCGTTCGAACCGAATCGACTAAATCTCGGCCGGCAAGATCGATGGACATAGCGCGATCGAATCCCAACGGCAGATCCGCGTACTTGGCTGCGATCGTTGCAAGTACGACATTGATGACATCGCCTCCCGCTAGAGCATGCGCCTCCAACCGAGCGTTGCTCATCCCGGATTGGTTGTCGATTTCCAGTCCGGACTGTTTCCCCATGATCTTTGCGGTGACAATGGTGCGTGGATTGACGCCTCGCAAAGACATGCCGACCAATTCTCGCAAGCTGACCTGTGCTCCACAGGAATAAGCTTCTACCCAAAGTCGTCCGTAGATGTAGAAAAGGGCGATGAATCCAATCGCGAAAGGCAACGCGACAAGACCGCAGATAAGACGCCAGTCCATTTCAAATCATCGATTCTCAGAAAACTATTGGCCTCGATCACTCCTTTGCGAAGCCGTAGAAATTCATATTCGAATGAATATCGTTCGCACTAGGTCCGGCCAAAAGAAGACAGCTACAAGCACGCCTGGAATCTCCGGTACATCGAGAATAGCAGATTGATAGGGCCAAACAAGCTTGCGAGGGCCTAATTCCGCACAATTCGAGAGGCGTGAGCTTGGGAACGAATAAAACGAATCACATTCAGGGCAGAAAGATCGAACGCAGAAAAATAGTTACCAATAATTTTTCTGCGTTCGATCTTTCTGCCTATCGTTTTCGTTGTCGAGGGACCTTACTGTGTTTCCAAGACTCCAGTTTGAATGAGCTTTCGAGCGTAGACGGCTAATTTGTTTAGCTCGGCTTTCTCAGTCTCTTCAAGGAAAGCAGGATTCATCCCTTGCATGTACCTGAGCGCGTGCCTCGGCCGTTGGTCATGCAGCCAAAGCTTGATCAGCTTGGTTTGAAGCGCAAAGCGATGCTCGTCGAATAATTCGATGTGCTTCTCGATGAGTGGTTCGGCTTTGGCAAGCTGCTTTTCTTTCATATAGTGCTGAATAACAGCGATGAGTTGCGTTTGAGTCCAACCAGCCCCAGGATTGCTCATTGCGATCTTGGCCTGCAGCGCGACTGCCAAATCGCAATTCCCCTCAAGGATGGCTTGGTCGACTTGATCAGCCATCTTGGCTTTCACTTGCCCCTGGTCGATCTTAGGTAAGGACGCCATCTCCTTAGCTTCGCGTTTTTTCTCACGCTCTTTGAGTTGCTTTTTGCCAACCTTCGAATCTTTGCCTGTCTTGTTGGTGTAGTGCGAAATGATGTCGAAACCTTCACAATCGACGTACCCTTTCGTCAACATATGGAAACCGACAGGAACACCGACGAGAAATCCGAGCAAGTGAGACGCTTCTGTGTTGCTATACCCATCCAGAAAGAAAAAAAGACCATTCATGAATACGTAGATTGCGCCGAACACCAAAATGGGCACTTCGATCAGAAAGACACGGATGCCAATGAACAAAAAGGTTTCAAATGAGTTGAGTGGAGCGAAAACAACGACTAACGCAAGCAACGAGAATATTGCCCCCGACGCGCCAAGCGACGCACCGTCTTGGAAAAAGAAAAGCATCTGTTCGACAAACGATTCGCACACTCCCATCCCGAGATAGACGATGGAAAACCACAACCAGCCAAGCTTGCCTTCTAGCAACAACCCAAACGACCAAAGGAAGATCATATTTCCGATCAAGTGAATGATGTCGGTATGCATAAATATGCTTGTCAACCATTGCCAGGGCCGAAGTCCTCGTCCGTAGTGAAGCAGAAGTTCCGATCGCCAATCCGAACCACCGTCGAAGACGGGCCTCAACTGTTGCAGAAATTCTCTCGCATCTTCCCCCTTGGCTTGCAAGTCTTCCGCTTGTTCGAAAACTTCAAACTGCTCAAGTTTGTTTCCGTTCCTGTCCTCAAAATGGTCAATACTATCCTGAAACGAAAGCCCAACACAAAATGCGAAGAAACAAAACACATTGATGACAATGAAAGTAACCGTCGCAATCGGATAATGATAGATCGGGGCGTCGGTCGAGTAAGGTATTAGCATGGAGCGGCACTTTCAGAAAATGAGTCGGCTCTAGAGTAACCTTTTTTGGGGTTGAAGTCCAACATTTAGGATTGAGATGCAATTATGGCGAACATGCGTCGGCGAGCGTTAAAGCGAACGCGGGCCTCGTGCCCCAGTTCGCAACATGCTTGGCGCGCTAACACCTCGGACCCATACGCGCCAAACCTCATCCCACGTTCGCCAAATGCCTAACGCTTAGCTTCCCCGCCAACTCCCGCAACCTGTCTCGACTCGCAGCCAAAAACCTCCCAAGCAACCGACCACCGACCAACTTCGCCATCCGAACTCCCCACGTCTCCGGCGTACAACCAAGCCTCGCAAATACATCCGCAACTTCCGTCGAAATTGCCGCCTTGCCATTTCGCAACATCCGGCCCGTGTACTCAACCAACATCACATACTGGCCCAGCGTAAATCCACTCCGCATCCCTTCTCGCACCGAACCAAGCCCTCGTCGATCCTCAACCGGAACCAACCATAGCTCATCCTCAAGCCCACCGCTAACGCGTGCCGCCGCGACACTCCCAAGCTCCGCGGCTTGCAAATCTTCGGCCCGACCGTTCGAAACAACATGATCCACCCGAGCCTTAATCGAAGTGTGCTCGCTCGCCTCAGGAGTCAACGCAACTCCAGCCGCCACCGGATTCAAATCAATATAGGCACACACTGAAAGAAGCGACTCTTCATCCAAAATCGCAATCGATTTAAAGCGTCCCTCAAAGAAGGCCCCAGTGCACTTATCTTGCTGATTCGCAAGCCTAGCCAACGGCTCCTTGAGACACTTCATAAACCAACCAAGCGACGACAAACGCTTGCGAGCACCAGCCACCCAATCCGCGTTCCCAACACGAGCGGCCACCAGCTCCTTCGAAACCTTCATCGGCTTACGATCCGACCCACGCGGCGGAAACAGCCGAAACCAACGCTCGACCACTTCCGAGTCCGACAAGTTCTGTGCAACCTCAGGATCGATGCGCAATAGCAGGTGCAAATGGTTATCCATCAGACTGAACCCGCCGATAGAAACGGCAAAGATCTGATCAAGTTCCTTCAGCCGATTCTCGATCCAATCCTTACGTCCGGGAGCAACATCATCGCCCATAAGATGAGCCCGACGAACGCAACGAGAAATACAGTGGTACCAACGACTTACGGTGGCGTCAACAAGTCGAGAACGAGAGATAGTCACAGCAAATGCTCCTACACGAAGAATCAGACTAATCAGAAAAGATTATAAAAAACAAACCGTCCGTCAATCGCTGTGCCTGTCCTTTTTTGTTTTTTTTGTTTTTCCGTATCCAGCGACCAATCATGCTCACTTCTGGTCTCTTATAGAGTACTACTGATCGGGAAAAAGTTTATTGTTCTTTGCCTTCGTAGTCACTTGATGAAACTCCTTCATTTTGGGGGTATGCCCATTCCTAAAGACTACAAAATCGGATAGTTGAGTGTTCGTCTGGAATACCTGACCAACGCGAATTGGTTCAAATCCTCTTTTCGGATCCACTCCATTCTCGTATTCTGCAACAGACGAATTCTCACTAACTTCACGGACTCGTGCAATACATTTGCGCTTACCACTGGTTTCGAAAAGAGCTCCCAATAGGATTCCATGCATGGAGCCCTTGTCTATCGTAAAGCCCTGCTTGCCCAGGAGATTACCTCCATTCGTAAACAAGGCCCCTCGCTCGACATCGGTAACTTTGGCGACGATTGCGGGCAGATTCTCGAATCTCTCGTATTCATGAGGTAACTTAAAAATCGATTGTTCTTGGGACGGCGGAGTTTGCTCCCGACGAACCAAACAATAATGCGTTTCAAGATAATCATCTCGTTGTAAGCAAAAGGCATGAACCTGCCTAGGTGGAACCAAGAAAAGCTTGGAAGAATATCGGACCATCAACAATTGCGTTTCCAGGCTCTCCAATGGGACGGTTGCCTTCTCCCAAGAAAGGTGCAATACGGAGTCTGAGACTTTGACCGTAGCTACGCCTTGAGCTGAGATTCCGTCATTCGTCAATATTCGAAAAGCGGCAGTGTTGCTTGGCGCGACAATAAATGAAAGAAAGGTTTCCTCGCCATGAGGCTGAACATAAGTTCCTGCCCATTCGTGATCGCCAATTTTCGAATTCTCATAATTGAGCTGCGAATACTTTTCCGCTATCGATTTATCAACCTCGTCGTCCTCGTGTGAGAGCGCAAATTGAGACGTCATCAATACTACCGATAACACGAATGGTAATACACGACCAATCAGCCAAATACTCAAACGCATGGTAGTAGTCCAATCGACTAAGTTCATTCGATCACCAATTCCCTCCCTTTGGCCAAGACAAGTTAGCGGCAGCGCATGTGGCTTTTCCGGCATCCCGAACTCGAACTAATTCCCTCTCTATTTCTTTTGGATCGCAGGGATTGGCTGGCTGTCGAATATTGTGTCTACGGCATTCCCAAAGTTTTCTTCGAAGACATGCCATTTGAGACTTGTAAATATGGCAGTGTGAACTGTCATTCGTAATACCTCGTTTGTATTTTATTTCGCTCATCGCCGGACAAGCAGCAGGACATGGCGCGGCATCGTAAGTGTGGTCAACCTCATGTCCGAAAATACAATCTTCAATCAGGTCTTTCGCCTTTGGGTTTCTGTAAGGAAGGTGGCGACTGAAGACACAAGGCACCATCCGTCCATCGCAACAAAACGCTCTTCCATACCAAGCCTTATCAGCATTGATTTCACCGGGCATCAGTGAATCCTCGCAACACTTTTTAGTAGTTCTCGGTTTGCACGGTTCTTGGCAAACCATTCCGGAGGGGTCTAACGCAATCAATGGCATACTACGTACCAACTCGTAAAGACTCCATTCGCTTCCTTCGTACCCAATTGGGTCTCTGGTGAGGAACCCAATCGATGTTGTCGTGGATGGAGATGTGGTTGCAGCAACCATAATTGGTTAAGCGTCTCGTAGTCGAAGCTTTGTTTGTAAACTTTTCATCGTAGACGTTAGTTGCTCCAGCGAAATGGCGGTCAAGTCCTCCTTGCGCAATACCGTTGCGCCAAGCAATTCCTGAAGCAATTGGATACGACCAATGGCTTGCCCTTTTTCTAAACCAATCGCCTCACCCTCTTCTCGGGCATCGATGAGACTGGACTCGTAGTCCAAAATTGCTTTCTCGCGTGAATCGTACATTTCCTTTTCCTCGGTTATTTCGTGGATCCTTTGAAGCTCGCTGGTTGCTCGCAAAAAAGCTAAGTCCGGCAGCAACTCTCTCAGTTCTTCCTCGGTGTGTTCGTCTGCGTTCTTGAACCAAAAGCACCACTGTTCTAAATCGCTTGCCCCTCGTACATCCACGTTAGAGCCATTGTACTTCGATAGCTCCACCGTGTGAATCTCGATCGATTCTTCCATTACACTGCCTGTCGTTCGTTCCACCAACTGGTATTGGTGATGCAACTGCTCGTCGTCCCACAATCTCCTCATCAGCAAGCAGACGCTGTAGGTCGCCTTGAGCTCTCCATACCCCTGCCCTTTCCGAAGTTGGTCCGAATACGCAGTGCAAGCGTAGAACAAAGCTCGCTTGGCAAAACTGGCATGAACTACGATTTGGATTTCCACCACGAAGATCCGACCAACCTCATCGGTCGCCTTCACATCGACGCAGACCAATTTAGCGTCCTGGAAGTCTTTCAAGGAAAATGGATTCTGAAATTGGACGCTTTGAATCGGATGAGGTAAATCCAAGATCGCATTGAGGAGACTGATTAGACAGATCTCGTTGCCTAGCTTCCCGAAGATTTTTCGAAAAGCAAAATCGATCCAGGGACGGATACCAATCTACTTTGACACACTGGACTCTTGCTGAAAGTTGCGATCGCGTTGTAACGTATGAGGTCATTGTAGCGGTTCGACAGCCCCAGCCAAAGTGCTATATCCCTGCGTTGATCAGCGCTTCGCAATCTCAGGTCTTTCGTAACCGACAGACCAGCGACCAAGAATGCGTCTTGAAGCGGGCAAAGTTCGCAACTGTGGCAAACGTGCGGCAGCGACCGTCGTTATCTGTTAGTTAGACACCTTTGTGTTGCCGCCTGTTCAGCAAGCATTCCCAGCCCTATCGACTTGCGAAAACAGCAAACAGTATCTGCCCCAACGAAGTTACAACTTCGAACTTCATTCTCCACTCTCCTGCCGATTGTCAATCAGACTGGCTTCCTTGTCATCCCAGTCAATCGGCGGCATCCGTGACCGCCGTTTTCAGTTCTTACTTTACCGGCAGACCAGCGGCCAAGAGTGCGTCTTGCAGCGGGCAACATTCGCAACTGTGGCTGACATGCGGCGGCGACCGTCGCTATCCATTCGTTGGAAACATCACTGTCGCCTTCTCGTTCCACAGTTTCGCTACTTGACTCGACCCAGAATCTGTATTTCAAAATGGAACTTAAAGTCAGACGAATTCATAGTCAATTGCTCGAATGGGGGTATCCCTTTAGCCTTTGCGTAATCACTAGCTTCTAGGGAGCCATTAGTGGAGACTTGTAGGAAACCGAAAAAATCCCCAGAATCGCCTGCCTCCACGTTGCTTGACTGCAGATTGCAGTAGTGATGAAGTGCTGTCTGGAGAGTAACGCCATCAACCGAAGTAATATTCAATTGAAAAACGGTCCTTTCCAATTTCATACCTTTGTCAACAATCATCGAACTTATTTGTCCAGACAAAACATAGATTTTTGACGGATCAAGACCAGTTTGTTTCTCAATAAAACGACCGTCGATTCCCGACGATTGTTCATGATGTGAATTACAACCGCTTGAGCTGCCGAAAGCCAAAACACATTGAAGCAAAAAGGCAAACAGTTGCTTTGCACTGCTCATACTATCGACCCTTTTTAAACGGCTTAGCGCAAGTCACGCACCAAACCTCTTGATTGAAATCGTTATAGCTTTGTTTCCACTCGTCAAGCGTGCTCGTGTATACAACCATTGGCCCAACTATTGGGTAACCAGGCCATTCCTTGCCAGTGGGATTATGGCAATGGTTTGCGTGAATGATAGTTCCATCATCTTTGCAAAAGCCGAAATCAAAACGAATAGTGCTCGGATTCTTTTTGGGCATTCCGCCAGTTGCCCACGGATCAACGTCAACAGAGCCATCAGGTCGCACCTTAAATGGCTCATCATCAAAAGGATAGATTGCCATTTCTGGTGGTAAATAGAAATGCACGGAGAACATTTCAGGTGTCTCACCTTTGCCACACGTGATCTTTTTCAAATATGCTTCAGCATCTTCCTTCTTGCGATAACAATGTTGAAAACTAGGGAAGGCCAGGTCGTCCTCGCCAAGATTGATTAGGGTGACGCCAATACAACCCCTTGTATATTGCCGCCAGCATTTTGGAAATTCCTTCTCCAATCCAGGATGATCCGCCAAAAACTTACTCCAATAATCTTCACAAGATTTTCCTGGTCCGTGTCCGGGACCAGCGGGTTCATCGTAAAGACCACTCGGATCAATACCACCTATAGCAAAGTAACATCTGTACTGATTGAATCCATCCGCATACCCGATAGGGTCTCTGGTGAGGAACCCAATCGATGTTGTCGTAGATGGAGACTCACACTCGGAAACGCTTGAGTTCAGCGAAATCACAGGTACATCTACGATTGCATTCGAATTCGGATATGCAGCATAAGTGTTGGTCGTGATATTTCGTTCTGCCATTATAGGATCGCCCCCGTGAGCTCAGTTGGCCAGCTCAACATCTACGACGTGCGGTCGCGAAGTCGCTTTTGCAGGTTCGCTACCATCGATTCCAATTCCTCAGTGGATCGACTACTCAAGGTACTTTCTAAAGTTACCGAATCTCCAAGAAGCCCCTCATAAATCTGAATGCTTGCTTTTAGCTTACCGCGTTGCTCGCCGCGTAGTTCGCCTATTTCCATTCCCTCCTGTCGCCCCTCCTGTCGCCCCTCTTGTCGCGCATCGATCAAATTGGATTGGATGTCCAAACTGGCTTTCTCTCTCGCATCGTACATTTGCTTTTCCTCTGTTATCTCTCGAATCGCATTCAACTCGCCTGTCGCTCGCAGAAACTCCAAGCCAGGAAGTAGCTCTTGCAACTCCTCGACCGTATGTTCGCTCGAATTCCTGATCCAATAGGCACACTGCTCCAGCACGCTCGCACCCCGCACATCGCTCGAAGCTCCATTGTACTTCGCAAGTTCAACCGTGTGAATCTCGTTCGATTCGTCCAATACTCGCCCGCTTTCTCGTTCTATCAATCGAAATTGATGATGAAGCTGGTTGTCATCCCACAAATTTCGCATTAGCAAACAGATCGAAT
The DNA here is from genome assembly GCA_947463915.1 of Planctomycetaceae bacterium. Taxonomy (GTDB): domain Bacteria; phylum Planctomycetota; class Planctomycetia; order Pirellulales; family Pirellulaceae; genus JBKCUI01. The sequence continues at coordinate 8,386 of CANHVO010000050.1, read as the reverse complement.
AGGTCGCTTTGAGGTCGCCGTACACTTGGCCTGCTCGGAGCAACATCATCTCCCATGAGATGAGCCCGCCGAACGCAGCAGGAAACACAGTGGTACCAACGAGCTACGATGGGCACGATAGAGCACTTATATGAATTACTGAGGCAATATTTTGTTGCTGATAGATCGTCGACCTTTGGCGTGCGCTACCTTCGCAGAGCGAAGGGCGACATTGTCGCTCGTCGCTCCGCGACGATTGCGTACACGCGACCGGGATACTAGCTTACCATCGGGGCTTCAACGCCACGCTCGCGATCAATGGCTACTGACTACGCGATCGCCTAAAGGCTATACACCAGCGCACGTTACGTTCGCTTGAACATCTTATCCAACTGTTCACGCGAAAAGAACAAGGCGGTAGGGCGGCCGTGGGGGCAATGGTGTGTGTCTTGGTAGCAGTGGCGCTGTTCGAGCAGAGCGGTGATCTCGTCGGGGCTCAGGCGATCGCCTGCTTTGACGGCTGCTTTGCAAGCGATCATGTTCATCAACTCGTCGAGAAGGTCCCGGGCGTCTGGCTTTTTGCCTCCTGCCATGAGCGGTTCGAGCACTTGTCGAAGCATTTCGGCGGGCTGCATTTTTGCGAGCATGGCGGGATAAGAAGTGACGAGCACGGTGTCACCTCCGAACGGCTCGACTTCGATACCGATTTCGGCCAGCGTCTCGCGGCTCTCGATTGCCGCTGCAGCTTCGTTGGCCGACAAGGTGACTGTCTCGGGGACCAGCAAACGCTGCCGCTCCAGCGATTTGGACATCACCTTGTTCTTGACCTGCTCGTATAGAATCCGTTCGTGCAACGCGTGCTGGTCAATGAGCACCATTCCGGCTTCGTCTTCGGTCACAAGGTAACGATTGTGAATTTGAAAACCAAGCTGCTTGTGAGAACCTGCGATCGAACCCGATGTAGCAAAGTGTTGCACCGGTGTTGTCGCGGCGGATGCGTTGGCTTCATGATCGGCGAGCCATGGCTCAAGCGTTGTCGACTGTCCACCTCCGCCTCCGCCACCTGCAGGTTGAGCTTGCCGTTGCAATGCGAAGGCAGGCATGCCGAGATGGGATGGTTCGGGAGAATAGAATGGGTCATCCATTCTGGCGACGGGTCGTGTCGCTGCTGGTAGGCCAACTGAGCCATAGCCCATTCCACCTGAGCCTTCGAACGGTCGGAAATCAGGAACAGCGATAGCCGCATTCGATTTGGCCCAATGCAAAAGATTGGAGTCGCGGCCTTCGTTGGAAACGTGGTGTGTCGTTGCAATCGGGGCGAGATCATCCGCTAGAGTCGGAGCCATGCTTGGCGAAGCCGTTGGCGTTCGCACTTTGGCAACTAGGTCGCTGTTCAGGAATTTGTGGCGAAGGCTATGGAGCAAACGGGTGTAAATGGCGCCGCTGTCTTCGAAGCGAACTTCGACCTTGGTTGGGTGGACATTGACGTCGACTGTCTTCGGATCCACTTGAACATGGAGAAAACAGACCGGCATGCGACCGACCATCAACAAACCGCGGTACGCTTCCCCCAGGGCATGCTGAAGCGATTTGTCCCGGATGTAACGACCATTCAAGAACAGATACTGCATGCGGTTGTTGCTGCGAGAAACGCTTGGGTCCGTTACATAGCCATGAATACCGACTCGTTCATCGCGTTGATCGATGGAGATCAAGGAATCGGCAACTTCATCGCCAAAGAAGGCTCGAATCCGTTCGGACCAGCGTTCGGTCGGGAGCAAGTCGTGTAGAACGCGTTCGTTGTTGGTCAAGACCATGTGAACATGCGGGTAGGCCAACGCGATCCGCGTGAAGGCTTCGGTAACGTGTCCCATTTCGGTTTGCGAAGTCTTCATGAACTTGCGACGAACCGGCGTGTTGAAAAAGAGATGCCGAATTTCGATGGTGGTTCCGACGGGAGCCGAGCATGGACGAATCGGTTCCTTTTCGCCACCTTTGACACAAAGTTCGAAACCGCTATCGCATTCTCGAGTTCGGCTTCGCAGAGTTAGGTGACTGATTTCAGCAATGGATGCTAAGGCTTCGCCGCGAAACCCGAGTGTCTTGACGTCGAAAAGGTCGTCGCTCGATTGAAGCTTGCTGGTCGCGTGTGGAGCAACCGCAAGGTCCAATTGATCGGAAGGGATACCGCAACCATTATCGCTAATCCGAATAAGCTCGATGCCGCCACCCTCTACGGCGATTTCAACGTGCGTAGCTCCTGCATCGATGCTGTTCTCGAGCATTTCCTTGACGACGCTCGCGGGCCGTTCGATAACTTCCCCTGCAGCGATTTTGTTGACCAAGCCGATTGGCAGTTGTCGAATGGTTGGCATGGCAGTTCAAGGTTGTGAGGGAATGGAAAATTGAGGAAACACGAAGGTTCAAGGTAACGTACGGAAGTCGGTTCGTGAAGTCAGAACCAAAGGCTAGCTAACGATGGCAAGAATTGAGGTTCGCGATTACAATGCTGCTGCTTTCCTTTCGATGTCGCCCCCCGTTTCGTACCACAATTAGGCCATTCGCGATGACTCAACGATACTCTGCCCTCAAGAAGATGGGTTCTGCAATGGCGATCCTCGTTTTCATTCCAATATTGACCGACCTATCCATGGCGCAAGATTTCAAAGCTCCCGCGAAAACGGAGAGCGTCGAGCTTACTCAATTGTTTGAACCTCGCGAGTTTGTTGGGACGAACAAAGTGCCGCTGAAGTATCGGTTGATGAAGCCGATCAATTATCGTCCAGGAAAAAAGTATCCTCTGGTTTTGTTTTTGCACGGTGCTGGCGAACGAGGTGATGACAACTTGATTACGCTCAAGCATGGAGCGAAGGACTTTGCGGATGCGTCTCGTCGCGAGAAATACCCTTGTTATGTCGTAGTACCTCAGTGCCCTAATGATCAGAAATGGTCCGACGTGGATTGGACTTTGGAAACCAGTTCACAGCCCGAGACCCCAAGCCCTTCTTTGGCTACGGTAAAGGAGCTGCTTGACGAAATGGTAGAGACGGCTGGTGTGGACAAAAGCCGCATTTACTTGACCGGATTGTCGATGGGTGGTTATGGGACTTGGGATGCCATCGCCAGGTACGAAGGTTACTTTGCCGCCGCAGCGCCGATTTGTGGTGGCGGTGATCCGAAGATGGTAAGCAAGTTTTCTCGATTGCCAATTTGGTGCTTTCATGGCGACGCGGATACGGCGGTCAAGGTGGTTCGTTCACGCGAGATGATCGATGCACTCAAAGCGGTTGGCTCCCCGGCGAAGTACACCGAATATCCTGGAGTAGGACACGACAGCTGGTCTTCAACCTATTCGAATCCAGAGTTCTATCAATGGTTGTTTGCTCAACAACGGGCGGATAACTGACCGTTGGTTTGACGCGTTTTTAAGCCCGACATTTCTGCATACCAATCAAATTTGATGAAACCATCACTGCTCCTTGTTGTCCCGTTTTGTTTTTGGTTGATGCTTGTCAGCCCAGGGCATTGTCAGTCTAAGAAAATTACGAATTTTGCCCGTGACATTGCACCGATCCTGCGGGCCAAGTGCAATTCGTGTCACAATGGGGATAATGCAAGAAATGGATTTGTTGTTTTAGATCGCGATGTGTTTTTGGGATTTGTCGAACCTGGCAAAGCAAGTGACAGTTCCATTTGGACTGAGTATTTGGATCAACCGTCCAGGGACAAGAAACCGGACAGTTTGGTCATGCCACCTGACGGTCCCCTCCAAGCGTCGGAACTAGCATTGATTCGGCTTTGGATTGAAGAGGGAGCCGAGTGGTCGGTAGTTGCCCAGTCAGACGCCGAAAGTTCACCATCATTCCTCCGACGAGCGTTTCTCGCGTTGGGTTATTTCCATCCAGCGATGGTTCATTTTCCCATTGCACTTTTCCTGGTTGGTGGATTCTGCGCTTTTCTATCTTACTTTCTAGGTCCCAGGTCCCAATCGACTGCTTTCCAGTGTTTGGTTTTGGCAATGCTCACCAGCGTGGTAACGGTCATCATGGGCTGGGGCTTTGCTGAGACTATTGCCCAGACCAAGGGTTACCCAGCGTGGTACCAGATGCTTTCCGAAAATGCAACGCATGATGAAATCACCTTTTTCTATCATCGTTGGTTGGGGACGCTAACGGCGCTGCTTGGGATAGCCTGTGTCTTCGCGGGACTGATTGCGCGTCGGAACAAATCTAAGTCTTGGAATCATGGATGGCGTATCGGTGCCATTTTGTTGGCAGGCCTGGTCGGCTTGGTCGGGCATCAGGGAGGAGAACTGGTTTACGGAAATATCTTTGAAAAGGCAATTCAGCGGTTGATGAGATAGTATCCCACTCCCCCCTTGCAACGCAGTGAAGTGTTTTGTAGCGAAACTCGTCAAGAGTTTCGTCTGCAACGCCTAAACGACGGAAAGTCTTGACGACTTTCGCTACACAAAAGCCTGTTTTAGAAGGGAAAAATGCCTTACCGCGTTGCTTTCCTTGGGGCTAGAGCAACCCCATGGGGTGGCCCCTGGCCCCCTGGATGGATTTGATTTTTGGTATAGTAAGGGCAAGTTCCTCAAAATTACAAATATGTTATGGACGGAGGAACGGTCCGTAACCCTAATTCAATTAGGCGATCTCATGCAAATCCTCTGCGCCGAAAATAGCCCGGTAACGTTCGCTGGCATTTCCATTTTGCTGGAAGTTGAGGGCTATCAGAACATAGCGTGGGCGTTGAATTACGCTCAAATCAAAGAGAAGCTTGCCTCAAAACCTCATGATTTGTTGATTTCGGAGTTACGGTTTGAAGACGCCGAACTTTTGGATGTCGCCGAAGAGCTTCATAAGGTTTGGCCAGGTCTGAAGATCTTGGTTTATACCCATCAAGACAATCCAACCTACCTCGCGCGAGCTTCGGCCAACCACGTTTTCGATTTTGTCTTAAAATCAAGCAGCACCTCGAATTTGTTGCGTTCGGTTGCGGAGTCGAAAACGGGAAGTGTTCCCGAAGAGTCTTTGCTGAGTAAGTCAACTCAGTTTCTGACAAGTCTGGTGCAGCCAGCAAATCCCAACACGGCGCATTTGACCAAACGAGAAAACCAAATCTTGACCCATTTAGCGTTAGGGCTAAGCAACAGGGAAATCAGCAATGTCTTGAGCATCAGTTTGGAGACGGTAAAGGAACACGTGCAAAATGTTTTGCGGAAACTCAAGGCGAACGATCGCACCGAGGCTGCCGTTTGGGCTTTGAGAAAAGGTGTTCCAACGCTGAATTTGGTTTGAGCTGACGAAAACCTCAAAAAGTTTTGGGGAGATCAGGGGCAGAACGGCGGCAAGCGACTTCTTAGGCATAATGACTGCTGCAGCACTGAGATTTGCCATGAATGTGCCGAAATCGGCGACTATCGATTGGGCGCAGGCCCTTGAAACCAACCGTCGGTGGTTGGCAACGGTCGTTCATGCCCGTCTCTCGGATCATCAAGCGGCTGAAGATGTATTGCAGGAAATTGCGTTAGCAGCGATTCGGCAGACGTCGAAACCAACGGATCCGGACAAAATTGCGCCTTGGCTGTACCGCATCGCCTTACGAAAAGTGATCAATCATCATCGTTCGACAGGTCGGCGGCGAAAGCTGATCGATAGCGCAATTGCAACAGGCAAGGCTGTCGATCAAGCAAACGAGTTGGGGCCGGGCGAGTGGTTGATGCAGGCAGAGAGCAGGCAGAAGGTTTCCGAGATGATGGATCGTTTAGATCCCCAGGATCGGCAGATTCTAATGCTTAAATACACAGAGGGTTGGGGTTACCAAGAGCTTTCAGAGCATCTCGGGATCACGATCAAGACAGTTGAGTATCGATTGGTGAAAGCAAGGCGGGCATTGAGAGCCCATTTGAATGCAGTGCAATAGAGTTAACCGAAAATGATTACCCAAAAACAAATTCAGGCAATTGTAGACGGAGAGTGTCCCCATGCGGAACGCGCCGTACTCCTTCGTCAAATGGAATCGGAGCCAGCAACATGGCGAACACTGGCGTTGGCGTTGCTGGAGGAGCAGGAGTGGGCTCGCCAAATCTCGGCTATGGCCAAATGCGACTCCGTCAAATCGCTCTGCACCGATTCGGCTAGCGATAGTGAGTCAGAGGGACGCGTTTTGTCTGCTTATTCTACTTCGTCGCAACCGTTGGTAACGCTCGCCGAAGCTTCGGGTGGGGACGGGGTTTCCCGTAGCCCGGTATGGCCAGCTGTTTTGGCTGCGAGCTTATTGCTGGGGCTTGGTTTTTATGGAGGGTCCTATTTGCCTCGTTTTGGCGGAGCGGACTCGAAAGCAGCGACTGGAGAGTTGGCGGTTGTGCCGGAGGAGTCTGGACGAGTTGATCGTTCCGGGTTGGTTGCTAATGATTTGTCGGAAACAGATATGCGTATGTTAGTTTCGGGGCCAAACAAAGAAACCTCTGAGATTCCGATTTACGATCTAAATACGATGGACCGTGATGTCTTCGTCGCGAAGCAGGCTCTTGAAGTCGCAAGACTAAACCAGCAGCTTAGAAAAGAGGGCTTTGAAGTCGATGTCAGGCCAGAGTACTACACAGGCAAACTTCATGACGGTCGAAAGCTCATTGTTCCGGTCAAGCATATTGGTCTGAAACCCTACGGTTTGTAGCGTTTTGTATCGCTGGATCGTGTATTACCAGCTTGCTTTGACGAATGGTTTTGGAATTGTATTTGTTCAGCATTGGTTTGATCAATAAAGGAATGCAAAATGAAAAAGCGTTTAGAATGGTTTATTGTTCCGTGTGTCGCAACCATGTTTGCCGGCAACGCGGTGAATTTGCACGCCCAGGAAACGCCCAAGGCAAAGCAAAAAGTCAACATGGTTATCAATCAGTCGCACGACGATGAGGCCAAGAACGTTCGCGACAAAATCGCTAAAGAGCTGGCGGACTCAGGCGTATCCGAGGAGATCAAGGCTCGCATCCTAAAGGGTGTCGAAGAGGCCTTAAGCAAAGCCCAAAAGAAGTCAACCGTGAAGTCGACGAAATCGGCGGACGAGGCCGAATCGGCGGCGGATGCGGGTAAGTTGATTCCGATGCTAAACAAAGTGGAACTGATGAATCCAGCCAATGGGTTCACGACGCACTTTTTCGTAGACCCAAAAAATGACGCTTACCGAATCGGCGTTCAATGCATTCAGTCGGAATCGGACGAAGGGGATGACGTAAACGAGGGGCTTGAGGTCAAGGCGGTTTTTGATGATTCTCCTGCAAGGAAGGCTGGGATTGAGGAGGGGGATGTGTTGCTGACCGTCGATGCGACCAAGATTAACAAGATCTCGGACCTAACCAACGCGTTGCAGGAAGCCGGCAAAAAGGAAAAGGAAGTTAAGATCGAAGCCAAACGTGATGAAAAAGTCATCAGCCTTACCGTCAAGCCGACCAAAATGAAGTCATCGGATATCGGGTTGGAGAACATTCGACTCTCCCTGCCGACGGAAGGCTTCGTTGTGAACGATGAAGTCATGAAAACCGTTCAAGAACAGATGAAGAAGTTAGGTTCGCCAGATGCGGCAAGCTCATCCCAAGTTTGGAGCATTAAGTCAGACTCCGAGGAATTGAAGAAAGACTTGGCGGAACTCAAATCGGAAATGGCGGAATTGAAAAAGATGATTAAAGAATTGGCTGGCAAGAAGTCGGAATAGTCGATTCCTAAAGTACAATGTTGCCTGATTGAATCATTGCGACAAACGTACAAATGGAAGGCCTAGATGATCACGTTGCTCCTCGATAACAAAAACGAGAGGCGGAGCCAACGAGTTCCGTTTCTTGTTGAATCGAGCAACGTGGATGGTACTGAAAAGTGCCGCATCGCGAAATGAGATGACAAAAAATTATGAGGTTCGGCCTGGTCAGTCTGTGGAACTGCTCAAAGAGCTACATATCCTGACTCGCGATGGCAAAATGAACCAGGACAGCCGTCGAAAGCTAAAGCAAGTTTATCACTTGCTCCAGTTCATTGAGCCGTTGATCCAAGAGCGTCAGGCGGAACACGATCACGTTACACTGGTGGACCATGGCGCAGGCAAATCCTATCTCGGATTTTTGCTTTATGATTCGTTTTTCAAAGGGCAGGATAACCACGGTTCGATTTGGGGGATTGAAACACGAGATGACTTGGTCCGTCGCTCTCAGGAATTGGCTTCCCGGTTCGGCTTTACAGGAATGTCGTTCCTGAATCAGTCCGTAGCGGAATCCCAGGAGTCCAATGTTTTGCCTGAGCGAATCGGTATCGTTACTGCGTTGCACGCTTGCGATACAGCCACCGACGATGCCATCCGTTTTGCGCTGAACAAGCGTGCTAAGCACGTTGTTTTGGTCCCGTGCTGTCAAGCG
>CANHVO010000049.1 GCA_947463915.1 Planctomycetaceae bacterium | reverse complement strand
TTCAGGAGTTAGAGCCGCTCGTCAACGATCTCCTCGCTAATCTCTCTCCTGCCGCGAGAAAGATCCTCGAAGGGGTAGACAAGTCCGAACGAATGCGTGTTGTTTTAAACATGTGGCTCTATCCGGCGGACACACCTTTAGACGCTTATGACAAGATGGACAAAGACGCTCGTGATCGGCTTGATCTGTCGGATCCAGAAATGGCCAGAAGAAGGCTTGAGAGACGCAGATAGGCGAGGTGCAGACCTCCTCTTACCCACTCCATCTTCTACTCTGTTATGTTTTGTCGTAGCGAAACTCGTCAAGAGTTTCGGTCACTTAGGCAATGCAGCCGAAAGTCTTGACGACTTTCGCTACGCAAAAGCTTGCCAACGAACCTTTTGGGAGCTTTCTCTGAAAGCTTACCGTTGAGTAGCCGACACTGCATCCACTGCCGCACGCCCAAGGTCGGGATAGTCGGTGAAGAAACCGTCCACCTTGAGCTGTTCGACCAGCACTTTATGCGTTTCGTCAAGCGAGTTCGACCACCTCGGCTGTTGATGCTTTCGCACTGTATAGGGATGGATTTTTAGACCGGATTTCCTTGCCGCCTCAACGAGTCCTGTCGTTTCAATCTCGTTGTTTGCGTTTCTTGTCGCTAGCAGTTCAAGAGATGGGCCGATGCCTTGGGCAAACTTCGCGATGTTCTCCACGTCGCCATCTGCAGGTCGTCTTCCAAGCAATGCGATGAGCGGCAATTTGCAATGCAATCGGTCGTGAAGGTCGCGGAGCTCCTCCATCTCAAAACACTGAATGAAACATCGGTCATGCACTTCGTGAGTTGCGAGGAGCTTCAAGAGAGCTTCTCCCATTGAGGTTCCAAACTCCTTTTTGTGAAAGGCCGGCGATTTGAGTTCAATGTAGATCCCGGTGTTTTTGTTGGTGGTTTTGTTCAAACCGGAAATCAGCTGGAGCTCGTCGGCTAGTCGCACAACACGTTGGCCGGCATCGTTAGGAAATCGGTTTGGCAAAGCAGGTCGATCCGAACCGCGTTGCGTTCGTTCGTGCATGGTGAGTTGCTGAATCTCTTGCCAATCGAAATCAGCGAAGTAGTAGCGTCCATCCTTCCTCGCCCGATCTGAGAAGCGTTGTTCGACGTTGGTGGTCTCCTCCATCGTGATGTCGTGCGTGACAATAAATTCCCCGTCCTTGCTAAGAACCACGTCTTGTTCAATGTAGTCCGCACCCTGCGCGTGAGCCAGAGTCTTGGCTGCCTCAGTGTGTTCAACGACGTAGCCACTTGCGCCACGATGCGCGATCACGATCGGACGGCTGGGATCGATAAAGGACAGCAATAGGACGAAAACCAACGACATACAGCACCTCATTTGATAGTTTACAGGTCGGCTGGGCGTGGCGGGATTATTGCAGCTGAACATCTATCTGTCTGGAGGCAACACGAACAATTAACGAAAGCTTTGCAATGGATTCATATGGGATTGGAATGATCTCTTTTGTGAATCCAAGTTTCGTTTAACAGTCAGCCGTAGGCGTACTGAACACGGAACGGAGTACGCCTACGGCTGACTGTTTAACGAATTGCCATTGATGCCTATGACTCGCCTGAGTACTCTGCGCAATCCCGCAACTCTTCGACAAGCCCCTCGATGGCTGGCCCAACCCAGGCCATCGTCGAAACGGCTACTGCAGGAGCATACGAACTCAGTACCGAACCGAAGGTGTCTTTTGCTGTGGCGACTTCTTGGGGCTTGGCTTGAGCCAAGAACCCATCGATCGAAACCGCCGACGCACCAAGTTGTAGGCAACGGAACATCGACACTCCATCTAACAAATTGGCAGATACCAGGAGTTTTGTTTTGGTGCCCGAATCATGCACCGCTTTGGCCGAATGCTCCATGGTCGAATCGAGCGACGCCAACTGAAGGCTACTCCCCATTGCCATTCCAAATTGGACGTCCACTAGTAAGGTCAGGAAATCAAATCCGCTATCGATTAAGAATCGCAGGTCTTCGTAAACCGCACCCGGCGCGACCGCAGCTCCTATGGGACACTTCCCTTCACTCAGGACACGCAGTACCTCAACCCGTTTGGCAACTTGCTCGAAGTCGTTGATTTCCACGGGCAAGCCAGGCGTCCACCGCGATCTTCTGGAATTGGCTAGCACCTGAAACGGGCGTCCGATCAACTGCAGCTCAATCGCTTCTGCACCCTGAAACGACTCGACATCGATTGGTTGGTCCAGTTGCAGGACCGCGATGCGCTTCAGCCTTTCCAGCGAACCTGGTACTGATTCCTTTGGATTGCGTTCCACTGGCGGCAATGCATCGCCCAGCCATGCGATGCCAAAGCGATCGAGTTCCGACAAAAGATGCCTTTTGGTCACTAGCGAGAGATTCGCGTCCGAGGTTAGACGGGTGAATAGTGGGGCCTCTAGCAAAAGGCCATCCCTGTTTTTAGAAGTCGGGATTTTGCAAGCGATCTCCGCTTCGCTTCGCATCAATGGGTCGATTCTGGCCAGCAAGGGTTCACATCGCAATGAGCCTAATTTCAGTTCTTCAGGCATGTTATTCTCCAGCGTGGGTTGATCGAAAGACGCGGAATTCTTTGCCTGCAGCGGCGATGTTTGACTTGAGCATCATCAGACCTATTTTGAGCCGATCGGGCTCCCTTAGTCGTTGCTCTTCGATGTCAGGGCTGATCGAACCGGCATCACCTCGCAGGTAGATTGTTCCGCCACGCATCCCATGCCCCATGTGGAGGCCAGCTGAGCCCGTTACCACCAGCGTTCCACTCTGCATTCCAAATCCGGCGTAGTTAGCAACAGATCCACGAACAACGACATCGGAACCCTGCATTCCCACCGCAGTTCGATCGCCCGAGTTTCCATAGATTGCGATGAGGCCACCGGCCCCCAAGGCCCCCACTGCATTCCCGGCATTGCCATTGACGACCAAAACGCCGGAGGCAATCGAATGACCAAAAAAATCACCAACGTTCCCGTCCACATGGCATTGGCCATCGCCAAAAGAACATAGACCAAAATCACCAATCGAGCCAAGAATAGCGATCTCGCTTACATCTCGAATACCCGCACCAATGAAATCATGGTTGTTCGCGCCAGCGATCTTGATCGAGAGAGGCGGCACCGTGGAATCTTCCTGAGCGATCTTCGCCAAATGCAAACGGATGGCGGTAAGCATCTCAGCAGGAGCTACCAAATCCAAGTTGAAATCCAGTGTGAATGCCGATAGGTTTTCCATGAAACGGGCGACTAGCAGTGGAACAGACAGAGGGGAGGAAGTCTTCGCCACCTAGTTTAGTCGAGTTGGCTGGATTTCACGAATCCATTTTGCATTCCGAGCCAAACCAAAAGGCTTTTTTGCAAATGCATGCGGTTTGCGGCTTGTGGGAAAACGATGCTGCTTTCCGAATCGATCACATCATCTGTGATTTCCAGGCCCCGACGGGCTGGCAGACAATGCAGCACTTTGGCGTGGCCGGGGGCCATTTTCATCATGGTCGAATTGATTTGATACGGAGAGAAATCGGCTGTTCGGGCTTTGGCTTCGGCCTCCTGGCCCATACTGGTCCAAACGTCGGTGTAGAGGAAGTCCGCATCGCGTACCATCGCCCCAATATCCGTCCCCTGTTCAAAGTCGAGTTGGCCGAAGTGGGATCGAATGCGATCGATGAGTGGTTTTTCAACATGGTATTTCGTAGGCCCGACAAGTCGAAACCTCATCCCACAAATGGCCGCGCTCTTCAGAAGTGAACGAGCGACGTTGTTGCCATCACCTACAAATGTGAGTTGTTTTCCGCGAAGGCTCCCACCCGAGAACTCCCGCATGGTCATCATGTCCGCCATCGCTTGGCAGGGGTGCGATTGATCGGTCAAGCCGTTGATAACTGGCAGAACATTGTGCGAGGCAAGTTCGTCGACTGTCGACTGCGATATGGCGCGGCAAACGACGAAATCACAGTATCCTGCCAACACGCGAACGAAATCCGAGATGGTCTCACGTTCTCGCCAGCCAACGTCGTTGGTCAAATAGATCGCAGCACCACCCAGCTGAATCATGCCAGCTTCGAAACTGACCCGCGTTCGCAAACTAGCTTTTTCAAACAGAAGTGCAAGATTGCGATTCTTGAGGACGTCCGGACGATGACCTTGACCAAGTTTTCGCTTTATCGAATCGGCCAGGTCTAGGATGTCGTGATACTCGTCGACGTTTAAGTCGAACAGCGAACGAAGATGCTTCATATTTTGTTAGACTGTCGGTTTTGAATAATCTCAGTACCGATCCCTGCTGTCGTATAGATTTCAAGAAGAAGTGAGTGACGAACTTGGCCGTCGATGATGTGCACTTTGCCGACGCCGCGATCCAACGTCGACAAGCATGCTTCTACTTTCGGAATCATGCCGCCCGCAATGACGCCATCGTCGATCAGCTGCCGAGCTTCTTTTGCCGTAAGTGAATGAATCACACTGTTTGGATCGGACTTGTCGCGTCGCACGCCATTGACGTCGCTGATGAAGATCAGTTTTTCGGCGCCGAGGGCTTCGGCCACAGCCATGGCAGCGGTATCGCCATTGACGTTATATTTTTGACCCAGCGAATCGATGCACATCGAGGGGATGATTGGGATTTGTTCTGTATAGGACAAGGCCTCGATCGTTTGGCGATCCACGCTCGTGACTTGCCCCACGAAACCCAGATCAAGAGGTTCGGAACCTGGTTCGTCCAGCAAGAGTTTTTCGCCGAATAGAACATTGGTGGTGCGGAAGTTGAGGTTCATCGCGCGACCACCTAATCGTTCGATTTCATTGGTAAGCTGCTCGTTCAACTCATAGGCCAACGTATTCTCGACGATCTCGAGAGTTCGCGAGTCCGTCACGCGACGTCCCTTTACCCAAACAGGCTCGATCGCTGCCGCTTCCATGGCTTTGTTAATGGAGGGTCCACCGCCATGCACAACCACAGGTCGCATTCCGACCGTTTCCATGAAAATGATGTCGAGAAGCGTGTGACGCATAGCGTCTGGGTTGGCCATCAGCGAGCCGCCAAGCTTGATGACAGTCGTCTTTCCACGAAACTTTCGGATCCAGCCCATCGCTTCGATGAGCGTATCAGCCTTCGCAATTGCATCCTTGGTTGAATTCAATTCATTACCTATCGTTTCCTGCCAGATTCTTCGTTATCGAATTGGCCAATAAATAAACGCCGACGCGATTCGAGATCGAGCCGGCGATGCGGTTTTTGAGTTTTGGGGTGGGTACTACGTAAATTGTCCGCGGGGAAACACTGCATTATACAAGCAAACAGCCCGTCGTGTCAACATTTCGTGGCATTCCTACGCCTGGACAGGTTTGCATGTTCGGCGCTCTGCGAGTCACAGCCGACAAAAGCAGCAGGCACGCTCCGTCATGCCGTCCGCTGGAGTGAGTTGAGGATTCCGACGAAAGTCTTGACGACTTTCGCTACGCAAAAACCTGAATTTCAAGTTGTGAGATGATTCCCAGATTTGACACCTAGTGACGGTTCCAATACACAACAGCGTTATGCGTTGCTCGGCCGACGGCGATAATGTCTTTGCGGCCATCACCATCGAGATCGGCAACAACCATATCCTCGACTGCAACTTGACCTGGCTCCACCAGCGTGCGTTCCCATTTTTCGCCCGCGAAGTCATAAACACGAATGCCGCATCGATGAGGGGCCGCATCGTCGCGAACTCCAACCACAATCTCATCATCCGAATCGAAATCGAGGTCCGCACAAGCAACCGCATGGCCCCACTTGAGCTCTTTGTCGATCACATTGCGAAGCATGAAACGAAGTCCACGAGTTCGGTCGTGCGAATACACTACGACTTGATCGCCGTGCCAAGGTTCGATTGTAGCGATAAAGTTGCTTCCTCCCGTAAGATGTCCGAGCCGAATCTCACTTGAGCCCCGTGCAGGAGCGGTGCCTTGATGCCCCATCCCTTGTGGGTAATTGAATTTTCTCAAGTCTTTGGTGAACATGATTCGGACGGCACCTTCGTAGCTGGCGGTCAGGATATCTGTGTTCCCCTCATCGTTCATGTCTACGATTTCAAAATTATGAGCAACATGCTTTGTCTCATCGAGCACCTTCATCGGCCAAGGCTCAGAATTCGGTTTCGACGGAATTTCGAAGTGCAGCAGACGCACAGCAGCTTGGTCGAATCCGGGTGCTGTCGTGTTGCGTCCTTTGAGGGGCAACACAATCAATTCCATGCGCCCATCCTGATTGAGGTCGCCCCAGTTCATGCGGTGGGTCGTGGGTTCCTCCGCGATCTTCGTGTATACCCAAGGTTGCCGCGGGTCCTTAGGCGACTTGAGCCAACCTATTTCACCCCCGGATGCGGTGTTGTTAGGTTGCCAATCATGTCCTATTGCTAGATCCACGACGCCATCTTGGTCGATATCGTAAGGGGCCATGCAAACGTTATCGTTTTTGGCTTCTGGCGTGGCGTGGATAACGTGAACCTGCCAAGTTGGATTCTCCAGCCAGAGATAACGTTTGCTATCCGCGATGAGAATGTCGAGTTTTCCATCGCCACTCAGGTCAAGCGTTCGAACCGCATAGCCCACTTGCAACTCGACAGGCAGGACTTGGGGCGTCCACTGCGACTGGGCCATGTTCGGAGACAATCCAATAGCAGAAATGACTCCAAGCAATAAAACTAAACACTTCAATTTGACTTGCACTCTGATGATCTCCTTTGCGACAACGCTGGTGTACCGGCTCAAGCCGGCCGATCGATAGCCCGTTGGTGTACCGGCTTCAGCCGGCGCGCTGGTGTGCCGGCTTCAGCCGGCAATAGCACCGGTTTCCAAGAGTGCTCGACATTCGTCGAGAACCACGTCTAACTACGTGCGGCTAATCGTTGATTTCACTCAAGAATTTGTGACGAGCTTATTTTAGCAGGTTCCTAGTCTCAGTGGGGCTTGAGCTTCACTCAGCGTTCTTTGCGACGCGCCCCATTTACTACATGCGGTTCCACCCGAGTCTGTTTCGCTTGAACCAGAAAAGTGGCTCATTTTTGCTATTTGGTTTTATCGAGCTCAGCCCCCAGCGGCATCACGCCCATCTGTCTCGCTTTCGATATGGAGATAAGCTGAGTGTCCGGGTCTTCATTCGACTTGAAGCCTTCTTCATTTTCGATAATTTGGCTTTTGCCTGCCTCAAGTGCGGAAGCGAACGTCGCGTGCGATGCGGCAAATTCCTTTTGCTTAAGCTTGGAAGGCAACTTTGGCAACTCGACAACGGGCTTGAGATTGTCACTTCCAAGCATCGTCGTCTCCAAACCAAATAGGGTTGGATTTTCCTTGTCTCCATCCGAGAAAGCAAGGAAACAATGGCCGGGTACCATAACCAAGTAGGCATCCAGTCCAATGCGTCGCAAGATGCTTGCCATAAGCACCGAGCCATCGACACAGTTGGCTTGAGAAGACTTCACCGTATCATCGAGGAAGCGAACGGTTTGGCTATACACGAACTTGCTTGGAGGAGATGTGGAGACATCACTGTACTTAATGCCTCGGCGCTGCAGAGCGTTCCAAATCGCAAAAACTTGCGCGAGCACTTCTTCTTGGCTTCCAGACTGGTAGCCCGTGAAGCCGTTGATCAATTCTTGATCCTTGGCAGCGCTCAATGCTTCCTTGAGGAGACCATCGATCCAGGGATGATTTTCATTGACATAGGCGGCAAACGTTACTGAGACATCTTCCAGATCTTCGCCGGCATCGTCCAGCTTGATGTAGAAGGGGCAGTCGTTGACGGAGCGGAGTAACACTGTTTCATCAATGTCCGCAATTTCTTCCTCGTCGATTGTAACTTTGATCTTGAGATTCGCAGGTTTCTGTTGGTTGCATTTGCGGAGTGCATCATAATCCCATCGTGCTTTAGGATAGATATGAACGATGTCATAGTCCGCGTCGATTTCACCTTGCCATACCGACTTCTTGAGAAAGCCGTCGCCGATGATTTCAACAACGATATTAGACCCTTCGAGAACGTTTTCAATCTGGACACCAACGCTTCCGTTTTCGTCGCCAAAGAGCGGGATCTCGCCCTCCCCAAGTTCCGGGTCGTCCTCGGATTTTTGGTCTTCCGCTCGCTGTTCATCGCCATTCCAATCCACCGTCGCGGTGGAAATGATGTAGCTTGGGAATAGATCGTTTCCTGTGTAACTTAAGAAAGTTGCCGATGGCTCGTCCGCGATGATCGGAATCGATTTGCAAAGTAGGACGCAGAGTGTGAGTAAGCAAAGACGTAGCATTTGAGGCTGTTTCCTAGGCCGTAATAAACCGAAATGTCACACGAAGGAAGAGTGTGACAAAACCGAAGTCTTATAACCTCCAAATTGTGGTTGATACGGTAGCAATCTCCGAAGGGTCGCCTATTCAATAGAACGCAATTCGGCTTGGGATATCTGAAGCGATTGGAGGGATTGAGACGTGGTAATCAAGAGTCACTTCTCCACTTTTGGGGCCCGGGTTTTGCGGGCCTGGGGCTTTGCCCCTAAATCGTACGTCTATCCGTTGCAGCTAAGGCTAAGCTTTGACGTCGATGCCGCGCGTTGGTGTCGAAGCTGCCTGTTCGATCAGTTGCACGACCGCTTGTCCCTGTTGTTTGTCGGCATTCAATTGCTTCGCAAGAATCGCGGTCGCGATGTCTGACTTTGCCGTTTCCGATTTCGTGTAGATATCAATGGTTTGTTGAACTATGGGGGATACAGACATGTTTTCATCTTTCGAGTTGGATTGGTAGGCAGCAAACTGCCGGGCTGTTGGCCCTATCGGTTTCCTGTGGTTGATTGGCCCCAGCCCTTCAGGCTGTGCTATGCAAACGACCGGGGCTTTGCCCCTAAAGCAAATAGTGCAACTTTAAAACTTGCGAGTCATGCTAGGGTGCTTTCATATTGCCGCTCCACTAGTGGGCCAATGCACTGCTTTCGTAGTCAGCCGCGTGGAGCTTCGACGAACGTGAATTGGGCTCATGTTCGCATGTGACAATCAGATCCATCGACACCGTCCACCGTCCATTTGAATCGCCCTGTACAACCCAGTGCGGGATCATGCAAACCGACTGATGCACCAGTTCGAATCCGCCTTCGCTTTGGCTCACGGTCGCAATTGGGAAACACCACAGACCGGTTGGGCGGTTCGAGGTCCATTGAACATTGGCTCCCAACCATTGGTCGATCATTCCCAGATAATCTGTCGACTCGATGTTCAAAACTGTACCAAGATGGCCCATGCGCTCGCATCGCTCGTCGTAAAAGAAGCGGTCGTCCGCCCCCGAAGGGAGGCCAGCGAAATTGAACTCAACACCAAAGTCGAACGGACGACCTGGCGGTAGACCTTCGATCAAATAAGTGATCTCGAGTGCATGGCTGCCTGCAAAAAGCGTAATCCCCTTGGTGATCGTCAATGGCACGCCCCATGCATTCCCCTCGCGACGCAATTGAACCTGAATCTTTCCCGAGCCCCGGCGAAGTTTCGCATCGTAGGGCAAAGCAGCGAAATCACCTCGCTCAATGGCCGAGCCACGTTGGATTTCTTCCGCCGACAAACCATGATCGTAGAAGTGATCTACGAGCGACTTGCGAGGGAATTTGTCGTACTGTAGGAGGTCCTCAAGCCCTTGCTGCTTGAAGACAACTCGATCATGAATACTAGCCGTTTCGCTCGAACCTTGGCTGTTGCCTTGCTTTACTTTGGCGTGATACTGTTCGGGCCGACGCTGCATCGTGGCCAACAGATTGTGTTCGATTCCGCGAATATCTAACTCATAGAGCATTCCACCTTGAGCAGGTGCGAAATAGCCGATCAACTGATCGTTTGCTAACCGAATTTCGGGGAACAAGTCCTTGTTGTAATCCTCGGTGGTGACATCGACCCATTCGCCGTGCCTGCCGTTCGAACGCTCGATCAAATTGTCGGCAGCGATGAGTTCGTTGTAGGTCGCATTTCGAAGGTGAGGCAAATAGATTCCCCCAAACGCTCCGTGCCAGTATGGGCAGTTGCACTGACCGCGATACAAGTGATCCTCTGCTTTTGGGAGCAAAGACTTATCGCCATTGCTCCGACGCGCAAACTCCAGTCGCCGACTGACGTCAAGCATTCGGCAATACATTTCGTTGGCCTCGGAATACTTGATTCGGAAGTTCCGCCAAAACCCGCCTCGAAGAAACGGCTTGATCTGCGGCCAGCGCGAGTCGTGTTCTAATTCGTGAACCAGCGAGTCGTAGGAACCTTGACGCTCTACCGGCAAAGCCCACTCCGTCATTTCTCGGTACGAGCAGTCTGGTAGATACACGGAACCCGCAGGTGGCGTTTCTGTGATCGTTTCCGATGGAGTTGACGTTTGCAGCCAATCGCGATTGGCTGTTAGTTGTTCAAAGAAGTCTCGAAGCCATCCTCGCTCGTAAACATGTTGTTTGGTGTTCGGCCAAGTACCGAATTTTTCGCCGTCGTCACCGAACAGAAGTACGGAACCTGGGGCTCGGTTCGCAACGCTACGGCAGTACTCGATTGTATCAGCGGCAGGTGCGAACGGTAACAAATAGCGAAGTCGTTCGCTGCCAGGAAAGACACGCAAGACATGCCCGTCATCTTCGGTCAAGAAGTAGTTCGTCAACAAGGAATCGTCCCAACCAGCGGCGCGAAAATGAAAGTCATCCAGGATCGTATACTGCATGCCGGCGGGAACCAGATCGCGAGTTAATTGGCTCTCCCAAACTCGCTCTGGCATCCACATTCCGGATACCGCTGTGTCGAAGCGATTTTGAAGCCATCGCGTGTACTTGGAAATCTGACCTATTCGATCCCTGCTCGGGATCATCGTCAAAATCGGCTCGTAAAATGGTCCACCTACTATCTCGATCCGACCGGCTGCAACCAAGGCCTTCACCCGAGCGACGTATTCAGGATGCCGATCCGCCAGCCACATCATCAGCGGCCCCGACGTATGCAACGCAATCTTCAAGTGTTCATACGGTTCGAAGACACTAAGAAATGGCAGGTAGCTGTCCTGATAGGCTTGTTCGATGACGCCATCAAAATTGCCGACAGGCTGATGGTTGTGCAACACGAGGCAAAGTCGGACAGTGTTCTTCATAAAACGAAACCCAAAACCAAGGGGCAAGTGCTGAATTAGAAAATCAAATGCAGGCGCGAATCCAGAATTGGCGGCACGCAGCCTGTATCGGCAAAATCGGCAATAGTGTTTCAAGCCAATCAGCAACAATTGTCTCGCCGTCAAGGACTGCCTAAATGGTCCTGTCGACACTCTTTTTGGACCTAAATTCTGACTATGAACCCTCTAAATTCCAAACCAAGTCGATTTGTCGCAAGCTTAGCCAACTTGCCCTCCCTGGCAATGAAGGTCGTTTTTGCACTAGTGGTGTGTCTCATTGTAGGTTGCACGGACAATTCCCCACCCAGTCAATTCGTTGTAGATGTGTCTGAGCCATCCGTGCAAGTTGAGGTTGGCGGTCATTTGGTTGGTGCCCCTGTTGCCGCTGCCTTCGAGGAGGAATCCGAAAGCAACTTATCCGTGAGATCGATCGTTTCGCAAACGGAGTCGAAACCAGCCGTAAGACCGAATTACGCACCCCCAGACGGTCGCCCTCCGATCTTGGCCGTGCAAATGTCGGACACCACTGCTTTCGGAGTCCCAATTGGAAATTTCTCGGATCAATTGCTGCTGATGAGAAATGATGGTGCCATCCAACGCATCCCAAAGCCGGAGATCGTCCAACAGACCGTTCTTAACGATCGTTTCAGAAGCATCGAGCGGAATGAGCTATCACAGCAATTGCGAGCGGAATTCGGTCGGAACTATTTGGTGAAGAATGAGCCACCCTATTTGATTGTCGCAAAGTCCGAGCATATCAACGATTGGGCGCAACGATTCCGAGGCCTCCAGCATTCTTTCAAACTTTATTGCACCACGCACGGTCTGCTTACTCGCGAAATCGAGTTTCCCCTTGTTGCAGTCGTCTTTGGATCTCGCAATGAGTTTCTGAAGTACGCGCATGCCAGCGGTGTGAAACTCCCTGAGTTTTGTGTGGGCTATTACTTCTCGGACAGCAATCGCATCTTGCTCTATGAGTCCGACGAATCTTCCGCTAAGGAAACGCAAATGACCATTTGTCACGAAGCGACACATCAGCTTGCCTTTAACATGGGGTTGCACCAAAGACGCGCCTCCAGCCCATTGTGGGTTATTGAAGGATTGGCAACGATGTTCGAATCGCCCATGCTGTCTGGCTTGCAATCGCGAGAGGGTAAGTCATTGTGGCCAGCAACGAGAAAGCACACGTGGCAATCGCTCAGGAAAAGCCCGGAATCGATCCAACGTATCGTGACGGGACTTATTCAAAACGATAAAGCGTTCGAATCCGACTTCCAAAATGCGTACACGGTGGCTTGGGCCATGACGACCTATCTTTCACAGCGACGGTCTCAACAGTTTGGTTCCTATTTGCAAAAGGTCGGCAATCTCCCTCCGTTCGAAGACTATGCGCTGACCATTCGCGTAAGTGACTTTCAGAGCGCTTTTGGTTCAGACCTTAAGCTGCTGACGAACAAGATCATCAAGCATCTCGAAACACTTGAGTGAGGCACGAATTAGCCGAGCGGTGATAGCCATCCGGTGAAGGAACTTCGCTTAACAGTCAGCCGTATACGTACTTTCGGACGAACACGGTACGCCTTCGCTGCGAACGCCGGAGGGCTCGGGGCTCGCGCCCTTTTCAACCGTCCGTCCCCAAAGAAATCGCTTCGTCTTCTGAAAGAATCGTCTCTACCATGTCCCCATCGTACTCGACTCCGTCCGCCGTTTCGGAAGCATACGTATGGCTCGAGAGTTGCGGATCGCTGAGATTGGAGCCAACTCGTCCATGCTTCATATCCAAACGAGGAGTTCGCGACCCAAAAGTGACAAAGTCATCATTGTAGGGGGAACAACAAAGGCTGCATCCTGTAGCCGAAAGGGTAGCCATTAGAAGCAATCCCAAGACTGGAAGACTCAATCGGTTCATTGGAAAATCACGCCTTGAGGAAACGTTTCGAACGCCACGGACATGGAAGTGAACCATCAGTGTTCAGCTTCGAATGCAAGCGTTTCATTAGGGGTTAAGACCCGGCATCGCACAACACTAGGTAGAGCTATCGGCAAAGTGGAGCTGTGTAGTTTAGGTGGAGATTTCGGATTGTGAAAGATTTTCCTTTGAGGCAGAGGGGACGAATTGTTCAGTTTCTGAGGTCCGATAGCCGAAGATGAGCAACAAGGAAAAAAAGGTCAATTCATGCAAAGAGATTCGAAGTGAACATGCTTGGTCAGGGAATGCACAAAAAACGGCTGCCATCCCATGACAAGGCTTCGTGGGTCTGCTTAATCGCAACACTCTCGTTCAGCCTGTGGGGTGCCAACGCGCTGCCAATACAGCGACTGGAATACCAGTTAACGACCAACCTCGCAATTTCCCAGCATCGAATGCCGATGCTTCAGGCTTTAGCAAGCAAAGCGAATCCAAAGGATTCGGTGCAAAGCGAATTGTTTTCCAGGCTGGAATTGGAACCGGAGGAAAAAAATAGGCCACGAAGTGGTAGCTCTGATTTGCGATCAGTACGTGTCAAGTTGCGTTGCCCTAGTCATTGTGACATTCGTGAGATTGAAAAGGCGTTGAACGAGTTGACCATCCCATCCATGGAGTCAACCGAGTGCGTCGCATTTAACAAACAGTTGCAGATGGAACGTTGGCTATTGGAATCTGGTACTCACTCGATCAAACGGCTCGAACTGGATCTCGAAAGAGAAAAGAACGCGATCGAAACGGACCGAAATACGGAGAACGTAGTTTTAGAGGACAGCTCAAGAGCATCCTCGCCATTTCAACTGACCTCGTTCAGCGCACCAGACCCTAGTCAACCCAACCAAGTCCAGTTGCTCGATAGTTTGCGTCAGTTGAATCAAACTCGATCCCAGAACATCGAATCCATGTTGCTGACCCTCGATCGACTCAAGGTCAAGGCGAGAGGTTTCGTGTCGATGACTGGGTCACCCAGGATGGTTCCGATGGTTCGACCATTAACTAGATTCCGTTTTTTCGTTTTGTGCACACTGGTGTTGGCTGTTTGGCTACTCATGATGGGTTGGCTTTTGTCTCTTCGGCTTGACACAAGGTCGATTCGGAGAACGTGGCGTAATCCTGGAACATCCAAATCTCGAAAGTCAGGGGCCGCCACGGTTAGCGATTCCAATGGAATGGAAAAATCACTCCATTGGATGCAACGCGAGGGTATTCAGTATCTAGGTTCGATTCAAGTTCTCACCAACGAGACCACATCGGACCAAGCGGTGGAATCGGTTCCTTCCGATGTGGCGGAAGTTGAGTTTGACGAGTCAGCTCAGATGCAATGGTCCCGTTACGTCTATTCCATACAGTTGCTTCGAAGCATTAGCGAAGGATCGCTTGTGCTCTGGATCGGATTATTCGCCGCTCGAATCATGTTTGATCCGGTGTGGCGAGAGCTGGTTATGGTCGCTCCTTTGTCTGCGTTGTCGCGAATGATTTCGGGAGTCTAGGGGCGGAAAGAAAATGAGCCGAAACGATTCCAACTTTCCTCGCAATCCCGTGCTCATCGAATCGGAGGTTCGTTGGCTTCGAAGGCCTCACCGCGGTATCAGTCGAAACGTAGTCGTCGGTGGTCTCGCTGGGCTTGTGCTCGCTTCATTCTCGGTGCTTGGTTTGTACATCTATATGATTGGCTCGGAGCCTAGCCCGACCCAAAAATTGGAAACCGCGATGAGGATTATGCGCAAAGGCGAGGGGGACGTCTGGTTTCGTATCGCCAATTCCATCGATCCGAAAGTATTGAAGAGAAAAGTGGATCGATCCAAGCGTGAATTTCTGATTGGAGTGAGCGAACGCAAAGCAGCCGAGGATATTGTCCAGCGCAGAATCGCGAGCGAAAAAAATGAAGCGGCTGTCAAGCATTTAGAAAAGAGCCGCGATTTGTCGTTCCCCGAAGGGCATGAGGGGCAAGGCAACTACTATCTGGGCATGGCTTTGTTCGACCTGTTTCGCTGGGACGAAGCAGAAGCACCGTTGGAGATTGCAGCCGAACGCTGGCCGCAAGGCAGAGCCGACGCAATCGAACGCCTCGTCGACATCGACATCTCTCTCGAAAATCAAGATCCCGAATCGGCGTTAGCTAGGATCAAACATTGGAGAAGCCTTCCAAGAAGCACGGCCAATGAATTAGAACGAACCTTGATCAAGGAGATGCAGGCGCTTTACGCTTTAGGAGAATTCGAGAGTTGCGCCAATTTGCATGCGCAAATCACTGGCGACTCCACACTTCGGACTATTGCCGACTTGGTTCACGGACGCTGTTTGCAGCGGTTTGCGGAAAAGGCTCAAGAGCCGGAGAGAACGGATTATCTTAAAAAAGCCATGGCTGATTTTAGACGCGTTCTCGACTCGCCAAGAACGTCCGTGACGACGCGTCGACAAAGCAATCTTGAATTAGGCCGCGTGATTCGCGATCTTGGAGAACTAACTCAGGCTGTGGGCACGTTCAGTGCGTTACGACTTTCGTCTCCCTTTGAGCCCGAGAGCCTAGTCAGTGGGCTTGAGGAAATCGATTGCTTGATCGATCTCAAACGAATTGCCGATGCGGCGGATACGATTGAGCACATGACCAAGAATTTTGGCGAGGCCAAATGGTACTTGAACGATTGGATGGCACTGTCTGATATGCGTAATCGAGTTGTGGCGTCGGGCGAAAGGATGATCGATTCGGAAGTCTATCAGGATGCAGCGCGTTTTGCTGAGAGCTTGCTTCCTATTTGCGATGAGCTTGACCAATTGCGGATTCGAAGCCGCCTATACGAACAATGGGCTAAACACGAATTGGAAGAGGGGCGTGATAGCCCTGTCGTTCGATCTCATTTCGGCATTGCTGCAGAAGCCTACGAAGCCTTGGCGTCGAAGCAGTTGCGAATGCCTCAATACGATGACCTGCTCTGGCGCGGCATCGAAAACTACCGCATGGCGGGGGCCTATAACAAAAGCAACCAGCTATTGGAAAACCACTTTCTTCGCTACGAACCTAGAGAGAACCAACCCAAAGGTCTCTTGATCATGGCGAGAAACTACAACGCACTAGAAAAGCCGGAGCTCGCAACTCTATCGCTCAATCGAATCCTCGAGAGCAATACGAGTACCCCCTTGGTATACGACGCAAGACTGGAAGCAGCCAAATTAGCATCGGCGCGCGAGGACTACTATGGGGCGGAGGATCTCCTGAGCGAGAATCTCTCTGGCGACCTCACGCCCGCAAGCCACATCTGGAAAGAATCGCTGTTTCTTTTGAGCGACATCCTATATCGCCGAGGCTTATCGCTCCATGACCAAGCCTCCGAAGCGATGATTCGCGATCCAAGCAAATCGTACGAAACGATCGCGTTACTTGAAAAGAGCTACAAAGAACTCATTCAAGCGATCAATCGAA
This sequence comes from Planctomycetaceae bacterium, assembly GCA_947463915.1. Classification (GTDB taxonomy): domain Bacteria; phylum Planctomycetota; class Planctomycetia; order Pirellulales; family Pirellulaceae; genus JBKCUI01. The sequence goes on along the minus strand of CANHVO010000049.1, from coordinate 10,747 downwards.
CCGACGAGGGGCTAACACGATTTGAAAACGATTCACGACGTCTACAAATGCTTTATACAATGGCGAATGCCTATAAAATGGCCGCCAGTTTTCCTGACATGCTACTTCGAGAAAATCGCATCGCCAACGAAGACACGTTGGCCGCTTGGAAGTCGCAACGCAAGGAGCTACTCGATCAATCAAGGAAAACTTACGCCAAAATCGTCCGCGAGATCACGGCGAATACCGACCCACTAATGAAGAACACGAACACCGAAGACTTCCTTCGCAACAGTTTCTTTGGTGTTGCTGATTTGCTTTTCGAAGCGGGAGACTACGAAGAAGCCATTGCGGCCTACCAGGAAACAGCAAGGCATTTCCTTAGCGAGCCGGAATCGCTTGAAGCAATGCTCCAAATCGCTAACGCACAAAAGAAACTTGGCAAGATTCCTGAAAGCCAACGCACGCTTAAGATGGCCAAGGATATCCTATCTCGCATCCCGCCAGAAAAAAACGCTCGATTCAAAACGGTTACAAGCCACGACCGGGCAGGTTGGGAACAGTTCCTCGATTGGCGTATCAAGGATATGGAAAAACCGTAGGGGAAATTTGTTGAATCAAAAGCGCCTGCATGTGTTTTTCCGGCAAATTAGCCGTTGGGCGCTAAAGTGAATACCATCCGGCGCAAAGCCGGCTGAAGCCGGTACACCAGCGCAGCTCATTCATCCTTGATCAAAAAACATTTGTCAGCTCGCCAGGAGTATTTAGCTACGCGTTTGATCAGCGCCCGCAACCGGCCTGCGGAGTCGATAGCTGCTGCGAAGTTCCCCTCGAACTCAGATGCCATGTTGAGCTCCGATTCATTCACTTGCTTTCCCTGTTCAAAGTGCAAGATCGATTCGTCGCTTGGAAACGCTTGCGGCCAATGATTGACACCCGTTCGAGCCGGAGCAAGACTTGCCTCGATATCCTCTCGACTGGCAAGCGAATCAACTTCACAACTGTCCTCCAGGCGAAAGGGACCAATAGCGGTTCGCACCAATTTGGTCATCACCGCATCGGACCCCAGCTTCCTGGCAATGTCCCTTCCCAACGAGCGAACATAAGTCCCGGTTCCGCACGTCATCTTTAGTTCAAAGTAGGGATATTCAAACGCAGTAACCTCCAAGGACTCGATAAGGACCTGGCGCGATGGCATCTCAAATTCTTTGCCGGAGCGTGCCAATTCATGGGCTCGCGTTCCGTCAATCCAAACGGCAGAGTACTTTGGGGGAGACTGGTCTATCGTCCCAAGGAAGGATGGCAATTGATTGACTATCGCGTCTCGATCCAGCACGGGAGCCGATTCGATCGGAATCAGAGGCGTCTCGCAGTCCGTTGATTCGCTGGTAACCCCGAGCTGAAACGTACCAATATACTCTTTGGGCAAGGTATGCACGGCGTCGGTCAGTCGAACCGCTTGTCCGACCAAGACCAAAAGCACTCCGCTAGCGAGAGGATCCAGCGTGCCCGCGTGCCCCACTTTTTCCGGTCGAAGCAATCTTTGGATTGAGTTGACACAGTCGCGGCTTGTTGGCCCTGAGGGCTTGCGCAAATTCAAAATTCCGAACATGGGGAGGCTGCGTTGAGTTTGCGGATTGTGTTGGATAAGTACTGCCCTCAAGATCTTAAGAGCGGATTTGCTACCTTTTTGCCGAAGATGAGAGGTGGAGCATTGTAACCAGCATAGCCTTCTAGGGTAGCGTGTGATGGAAAATCAACGGTCGGTCAGGTGGGACGTTGCGGCAGTGGTCATGTTTGCCGCAGCTGCCTTGTTATGGCTGTCGTTGCTAACCCACGACGCAGCCGACAACTTAGGGGATTTTTCTGGGCCCATCGCTTCGGTTTACACACCGATGAACGCAGCCTATCCACCCAACGCGAAAATTCAAAACTCGTGCGGGTACTTAGGAGCGCTCGTGAGCGATGTTTTGATGCAGGCCACTGGGATTGGCAGTTATTTGGTTGCGATGCTCGTATGCCTATCCGGTGTCGTCATGCTCAAACAGCAGCCTTGGGCATCCCCGATGGGGCGAAGCATAGGATGGACTCTGATACTGGTCGCGGTCTGTTGCATTCCAAATCGATTCGGCATCACCCCGAGAATCTCCGTTCCTGTCGGTGCTGGCGGTTACCTGGGTGCACTTTGCAATACATGGATGGACAATCATTTAGCCCACTTGGGGGCTTCGATTCTCGTTCTTAGTGTCTTCGCCGGCGGCATCCTGCTGAGCACGGAATACGCTTTGGTGCGATACTTTGGATTTGCTGCAACTGGTGGGGTCATGGCATTGAAGTACTTTCGGTTGCCAACCTGGAGTTTCCAACGTCAAGAGGAGAATACCTCGGGTACGTTCTCCCCATCGCGGTCTGATCTGCCCAAAAGCGTGACGCTTCGACAAAACCCAACGTCGATAACCGCGAGTGGCGCCCAAGCGAATGCCCAAACAAGTTACCCGTCATCGGTTGTCCATTCAGCGCCACTAAGTGGTTCCGCCGCGAGTGATGGAGCTGCAGGTGCAGCCTACCAAAACAGTTCAGGGCCCGCGATTCGAATCGGTCGCAGAGCGGAAACAAGTCTGACTGCCGAAGATTTAGCCTCTCAATCCAAAGCCGTTGGTCGCACCGACCTCACGTTCCCGAAGGCCAAGAATCCATCGACCCTGGCATCGATCGCAGGTGCGTTGTTCGGTGGCAAAAAACCAGTTGAGGCAAGCGCCGATGCTTTGCTGGATGCGGGTGGCAGCGACATGCTCCATTCGAAAGCCCTCGTGAGTGCGCGCAACTCGATGTCCAAGGGGATCGTTGACGACGAGTACGACGAAGAAGCCGAACACGACTACGAAGCCGATGGCGAGGAGGCTATGGACTCTCGCTACGATGACGATGAAGATGAGATTCACTCAGACGAAGAGGAACAAGAAGTCGTCGTCGAAAAGCCCAAGTCGATTGCCAGCGGTCGCTCGCGCACCATTCGATCCGATGCTCCGAACATCGAGGAAGACAAAGGGCCTCGCGTTCAAACTCGAAAAAGCAAACAAGCGCAAGTCGAACCAGAGCCCGAACCAGCTCCAGAAGATTCTTTGGCCCACCTCGACGATACGAAACTACCCGAAGGGAGCGAAGAGTATGTCTTGCCCGGCCTGGATCTGCTTACCGAGTCAGATGAAGTTTCCTACGACGAGCAGACCGAGGAAGTAAAGAAGAAAGCCAAAGTGCTCGAGCAAACTTTTGCCAACTTTGGTTTCAATATCAAAGTTGTCGAAATCGAAACCGGCCCTGTTATCGCATTGTATGAAATCGAATTGGATGCTGGTTTGCGACTCAGCAAGATCGCTGGTCTGGCCGACGACCTTGCCATTGCGCTTCGTGTTCCAAGCGTTCGAATCGTCGCCCCGATCCCAGGCAAAAATAGCGTTGGGATCGAAGTGCCCAATGAGAAACGTCAAATCGTGCGCATGCGAGAAGTCATCGAGGAAAGCGGCGCTCAGATTCGAAAGCAAAAGATCCCTTTGTTCCTTGGTAAGGATGTCTCTGGTAAAGCCCTGACCGTGGACTTGGCAAGCCTTCCGCACTTGCTCATCGCAGGTCGAACAGGTACTGGTAAGAGCGTGTGCTTGAACTCGATCATTTCATCGATCCTGATGACACGACGGCCAGATGAAGTTCGGATGCTGATGATTGACCCGAAGATGGTGGAGCTAAGCTGCTATGCGCGCCTGCCGCATTTGATGCACCCAGTGGTGATCGACATGCGAAAGGCAGAGGCCATTTTGGCCTGGGCTGTCGACAAGATGGAGGAACGTTATGCACTGCTAGCGAGGGCCGGAGTCCGGCATTTGACCAACTACAATCAGCTTGGCCGCGAGGAGCTGCTCGAACGCTTAAAGCCTGAGAATGAGGAAGAAGCTGACCTGATTCCTGATCACTTGCCGTTTATTGTCATCGTAGTGGACGAAATGGCGGACTTGATGATGACCTCTGGAAAAGAAGTTGAGGCGCACATCATTCGCCTTGCCCAAAAGAGCCGTGCGGTCGGTATTCACCTCATCCTAGCAACGCAAAAGCCGACGGTCGATGTGATCACCGGTTTGATCAAGAGTAATTTGCCCGCGCGAATTAGTTTCCAAGTTGCGAGCAAGACCGACTCTCGCGTCGTGTTGGATGCGATGGGAGCCGACAAGCTACTTGGTAACGGTGACATGCTCTTCTTGTGGCCAGGCACGAGCGCATTGGTTCGAGGGCAAGGAACGTATTTGAGTGACGATGAAATCAATTCGGTCGTCGACCATTGCAGCTTGGGCGAACAGAATTTCGTTCAGGAATTGGTCCAACTGAAGGTGGAAAAAGGTGACGAAGAAGCCGTTAAGCCGGGTTCGTTCAAGAAGCGAGATGACCTATATGAAGCCGCGGTGGACATTGTTGTTCGCGAAGGACGCGGAAGCTGCTCGTTGCTGCAGCGAGCCTTGGGTATCGGTTATGGACGCGCAGCCAGGCTGATCGATTTCATGTCTGAGGATGGCATCGTAGGTCAGTACAATGGCTCTCAAGCTCGCGAGGTCGCAATTACCCTCGAGCAGTGGGAAACGATGCGTTCCGGTGCCGAGGATGCCGCTGAGCCAGCACCTAGCAAAGCTAAGAATCGTTCGAATAAGATTCGAAGAGACGATAGCTGGGAAGAAACGCCCAAGGCACCAAAAGCTTCGAAAAAGAAGAAGCGAACGGACGACGAGGATGAGGCGTTTGTGGCCGCTGCCGAAGCCGACCACAGCGAAGAAGAAAATCAGTGGACGGACGACGAAGACTGATTTTCGAGCTGCTATCGAAAAAGCAAAGTGATGTGTCTCAAAGGCCTACCCAATGGCGATCTGCGACCGCCGTCGATATCTTGCAAACGCAAGAACTCCAGCGAGGATAGTAAGACCGAGCGAACTCGGCTCAGGAACAGCCAAAATTGCCATGCCTCGGATGTTACCAATGCCAATGTCACCAATTAAGGTTGATGATCCTGTGGCGAGATCTACTGAGTAGAATTGAGAAGTGCTGTTCTTATCAACTGTAAAGAAACCGCGATTGTCTTCGGTAATGTCGAAGCCATAAAGATTAAAGCCAGGAATGCCAATGCTCCCGATGGTGTTTACCAGGCCATCGGCCTGCGGATTTATGGATACGAGAATATTCAGGCCACTATCGATGCCGTAAAGAATTTGATTGCTTGAGAATGCCATGCTATCTACTCTGATCGCTTGTCCGAAATTTGGGTCTCCAGGCGCAAAGCTAAAGTCTGTTTGCCTGGTAACTGTTGCCGAGTTTCCGAAGATGTTAACAAGGTAGTTGGCTTGGCTATTTGATTCCGTCACTCGCAATAACCCTGTCACTGGGTCAAAGGCCATTCCATTAACTCCGGTGTTTTCTAAAGAAAGGATGTCGCCAGTCAGGCTCAGCGACGTCTCCGCACCCGTGGTGGGATCGATCCTATAGATAACGGAGCCAGGCGCCTGAGCGGTATCAACCCCAAATAACTCTCCAGTGAACGGATGGAAGTCAATGGATCCATAACTCCTTGCCAATCCTACGCTACTTAGAATTGTTCCTGGAGCATTGCTGTTAAAAGTGACTAGCGGGGTCCCGCCGGTAGCGCTACTACCAAAAACCATATCCGCGTTAACATGGGATTGCGAGCAGACGAGTGAGCAATAGAAGGAGAGTAAAGCGATGAATAGGTTGTGATAGGGCGTAATTTAGGTTTCTCCAAAGGAAATACAGTACCGCTGGGTTTAGCGATCTTGTTTAAAGATCTTTTCGTCTACCAATAAGATGGGCACCGTTTCTTGGGCGTCCGTTCGTCCTCGCTTGTGGGGAGCCACGCACTTGAGAGCTTTGTGGATACATGCAGGAATCATTTCCTGGACCAATACCCACTTCATGATGCTGCGACTCCGTCGCATGTTCTAGTTAATGAAAGACCGAGAGCGTTTGGGGTTGGAGAGCCACCAGCCACGACACCGGACCAAAATCCCCTTCAGGCAACGTCGCGACGAGCTCGCTCAAGGGCATGACTGCCGGCGGTCATGTGACGTTTTATCAACGGATCGCTTGAAACATCATTAGTGGTCAGGGCCGGGCTTGAACCGGCGACACACGGATTTTCAGTCCGTTGCTCTACCAACTGAGCTACCTAACCAAACTTGTTATTCCAGCAATGTATTTCCGACTCTACTTTTTGTCAATTCGGGGTCAATGCATTTGTCTTGCGAGTCTCAATCGGATAACCTAGAGGAACACTCTCAACTGGCTGGTTTAGCCGGATCAAGTATCTTCTCAGCTTTTCAACAAAAATCAGGGAATTGCACGCAAATGGCTTCCTTTTCTTTTGGCAAAAAAACTTCCGCCAAAAAGTTTTTTTTGCTGGCGATGACGCTTGTTTGTTTCGCAGCCGGTTCGAGCCACACATTGGCTCAAAAATACACTCCAGATCACCCTGTCGTCCAAGAAATGGTCGCCAAAGGAATTGCGTTCTTGGGGTCCTCCCGCGCAAGAACGACCGGCGAAGGTATGCACTATTTGATGGGGTATACGCTCTTCAAGGTCGATGGAAACACCGAACATCCAGTTGTTGCAAGCGCCATCGCTGAGTCGCGGGAATTGGCTCGAATCGTGGCCAGCGGAGGAAAGAACGGCGATACCAGATCGATGTACGTACCTGCGGTTGCTGGCATGCTCCTGGCTTCGGTCGATGTCGAAGCCTACGGTGCGGAAGTTCGACAGATTCGAGATTTTTTGCTGGCCTCCCAAAAGCCACACGGGGGGTTTGGCTACCTGGTTGATGGCCAATACCTTTCTTCGGGAGACATCTCCCAAACCCAATATGTGATGCTTTGTCTTTGGACCATGAGCCAACTCGGCATCGAAGTACCCGACGAAGCGATTATTCGCACTATTTCCTTTTTGGCCGCCGCTCAACACAATGATGGAGCTTGGCCCTATCAAGCTGGAACAGGAGCCGCCGATGCGGCAACGTCCAATTCTCTGGCCGCAGCCGGCTTCTCCGCGCTCCTGATCGCCGGTGATTTGCTCGGGCAGTATCGAAGCAAGATTGCAGAAAATCAAGAAGAGGAGGGGATTATCCCCGCTGCGTTCAAACGGATTCTCTTAGATGCAGGTAAGACCAAAGCCAACTTCGATCGAACTCGTTTGGATAACTCCGCTAAAAAGGGAGAAGCCTGGCACAATCAAAATCCCTACAAGCGAGCAATGTGGCACTACTATTACATGTACAGTCGGGAAAGATACGAGTCGTTTTTGGAAATAACCAAAGGTAAACAGCAAAAGAGCCCGGAATGGTACAACCAAGCCGTCGAAGCGTTAAGAGCAGCACAGAGCACAGATGGGAATTTCGCGGGAGCCTGGGGAGCGGTGGCCGGCGATACCGATTCTTTGCTAAATCCAGAGGCCAGTACTTGCTTTGCCGTCCTGTTTCTTATTCGAAGTACCCAGAAAGCTATTGGATCGCTCAACGAAGCTTACTCCGTCGGCGGTCAAGACTTACCAGATGACTTGAACTCGGTCACCATTAACCAGGGGAAAGTCATGTCGAAATCGACAACGACCTCGGTTGATGACGCCCTCAAAATGCTTGAGCAGGATGACAAGGGAATGGAAGGGAAACTCGTGGCGGAAAACATAAAGCTATCCAACGATCCAAAGCAACGCAAAGACCAACTCAATCGGTTTACGCGACTCTTGAACGCCAAGGAAGCCGACAGGCGAAAAGTTGCCGCGAAGATGCTAGGACGCGGCGACGATATGGATGTAGTACCTGCCTTGATCTTTGCCGTTTCAACCGATCCCGATGCGGAAGTTGCACGGACTGCAGAACAGTCGCTCCGGCTTATCTCGCGGAAACTCGACACATATCATTTGCCAAAAAGCAAGGAAGGTAAACTATCCGACCAGGCAAAAATCAAAGCAGGTGCAGAGTGGAAAAAATGGTATTTGAGCCTCCGACCTGACTACGTGTTTAACGACTAAGCAATCACAAAAAAGCCACCCCAAGAGTTTTCCAAAGCCGCTCACAGAGAATCGAAACAATGTCTTCCGCACCGTCTGTTAAATCCGTGAAGAGCATTCTGGCTGTCGATGAAACATCGATGCGAACGAATAAAGTGGACCAGACTTCTAGCTTTTTGCTGAGCATGATTATCCTAATCGGGATAGCCGTCTTCATGCTTGCGGTACTGTTCATCATGCGGTCGATGTCCAACTACACGAAGCCGTTCATTGTCAAGCCTGAGTCGATTGAAGGGCGTGGTCTAAACGCCGAAGGGTTTGAACGGGATTTCGATCCTCCTGGTTCAGACGAAGTCGAACAACTTACCGAGCCTGCCCTCGAGCAAACTTTGCAAATGGTAACTGAAGCGATTAGTAACATTTCGGCTTCTCTGGAGAGCCTCGAATCGAGCATGGCAGCCAACGGGACTGGCTCGGGGCGAGGAGATAGCCGGCAAGCCGGCCCTGAAGGCGAAGGGGACAAGAACGTTCCAAGGAGCGAGCGATGGGAATTGAAGTTTACAGCGAGAGACAAACGCAATTACGCATTACAACTCGAGTCCTTCAAGATCAATATCGGTGCTATTGGCGGAGGGATCTCTACCGTTGACTATGTGACAAATGTTGCGAGTGCTCCTAGCAAAAAATCCGGGACATCCAAGGAGTTCAAAGGAGTTTTGTATTTCATGAGCACCACCGCAAATGTACTTGAGCAATACGAAAAACAAATCTTGCAAACCGCAGGCATCCCCAATGCCGGCCGACAAGTTTTGAAGTTTGTCCCAAAGGAAACCGAAGAATTACTAGCGCAGGCTGAGGCTGCCTATTACATGGAGAAACGCAGCAAAGACGTGCGAATTGCTGACATCGCAAAGACGGTTTTCGAGTGCCGTCAGAAGAAGAAGGCTGGCGGATACGAATTCGTTGTCATCGATCAACGCTATTTAGGAACGCGTCCAACAGCAAAGAAGTAGTCCCAAAACCTGTTTCAAATTGAGGCCCGAAAATGAAGTCTACCGCTCTCACGAAGCCACGATCAAACGTCGTCTCAGACTTGAATGATCGTTCAATGCAAACAGAGCGAGTGGATAAGGTCTCCAGTTTGCTTTTGAGTCTCATTGTGCTTGTCGGTCTTTCGGTCGTCGGGTTGGGGATATTGTTTTCGATCGGAAATGCAGTGGTGGAGGAAAGGAAAAATCCCCAGCCGATGGACGTTGGCCAAGGTGGGGACGGTAAAATTTTTGAAAAAGGCTTGGACGTTCCCACAAATGAAGAAGTCGAGCAGCTTAACGAGCCTACGGCTGAGCAGGCAATCGTTATGGCAACGGAAGTAATCAGCAATGTTGCGGGCTCGTTCGAGGGGATCGAATCCGAAACCAATGCAAATTCATCCGGCGATGGAGGACATGGAAAGCGAAATGCTGGTGCAGACGGTAAGGGGAGTGGGAGTGGAGGCACGCCAAGGAACGAGCGTTGGATGTTGAAGTTTACGGCGTGCGACAAACGCAACTATGCTCGTCAACTCGAGTCCTTCAAAATCAAGATAGGTGCCATTGGTGGAGGGATTGCGACTGTCGATTCCCTTGCTAATGTCGCGAGCGCCCCAACTCGGAATTCTGGGGCGTCTAAAGATTTTCGCGGAGTGCTTTACTTCGCGAGCACAAACTCGAACGTCTTGGAACAGTATGAAAAGCAAATACTGCAAGCCGCAGGAGTACCTGTCGATGGCAGACAGATACTGAAATTTATCCCAGATGAGACTGAAGAGTTGCTTGCCCAGGCCGAAGCGGAATTTTACTTGGCCAATCGTAGCAAGGACTTGAGAATTGCAGAAGTTGTCAAAACGGTTTTTGAGTGCCGCCTCAAGAAAGACGGTGTTGGATACGAATTCGTTGTAATCGATCAACGCTATCTAGGAACGCATCTTGCACTGAAATAGCCTCATGTTTCGAGCAAAGCTTGGGTGTTCGCGAAGTCTTCAATTTTTCTATGTTTTTCCGTTCGAAACAATTGTTCCAGCGGTATCAATGAATCATTTTCCTTTTTTCGAAACTAGGGTTGTTTTGCTAGATTTCGAAAGCTGTCCCTGGAACATGACCTAATCTTTCGGTGGCATCATAAACACTCCTCGCTGTTAGGCGGCTTGGGGGATTGGCGGGCTTATTCCACCTGGAGCACGGGAAAATGAACGCGTGGGTTAATCGCAAAGAAGAAGAATCTTACTTGGGGCAGTTGGAGCAATTGGTTGTTCAGCGACTCCAAAACTCCTCAAGCGAAACAGACCCACCGGCCAGACGAGCTAGAAGGCGAGAGCAAGTTCGATTGAACAAACTCTCCATCGAGATGAACGAAGAGTTGAATCGTCTCGAATTGCTGATCGCTGAAGAGCAAAAGCAGTCGCTCTGAGTTCAGCCATGGGTAGCGACACGTCTGACGATTCCTTGCATGTGGACGTTGTCACCCAAAGTTTCGATGGTTGTGTTGTAAAGCTCAGCAGCTTCTTTCATTAGTGACTTACCCACGCCAGCTAACGGCCGCGTGGCTTTCACTCCACCTGCCAACTTCGAAGCCACAAAGCAATGGACTTGATCGATAAGCTCCCGATCGAAGGCGTGGCCGAGTAACGTGCCGCCACCCTCCAAGAGCACATTGGTGTATCGGCGTTTGCCAAGCTCTCTCA
>CANHVO010000048.1 GCA_947463915.1 Planctomycetaceae bacterium | reverse complement strand
CGATCAGCTCATTGCATTGCATATGGTCTATCGATTTATTTCGGGCCGATTTCAATTGTAACCAAGTTAGCCCAGCCAGGACCAATATAGCAATCGACATACCGCACAAAACCAACACCATGATAATGACGACCGCACCGGAATGACGCGGTCTCATTTGTGATCCGAATTGGTTAACGATCATTTCAGCGACTCCATCGGCTCAATTGCGTTTGGACGGGAGACACCAACGCGTGCACGCAGAAATAATCCCGATGCAATGTCGACGTCGATTATCGAACAGGTGTCGGAATCCTTCTTTACAAAACTTGGCGCAGGCCAATGGATTCGCTCCAAGGCTAACGTTCGATCGTTAACAGTCCTTTGCCGCACTGTCCCGCTCTCATCGTGGCCGTACTGAATGGTCTCGCCGTCCACAACTTTCAAGACAAGGACTGAGCCTTCGGTATCGACCTGTGCTTCGCTGGCTTCGTTGATTTCACTGCGCAGTCGCTCCATCCAGGCATCCGTTAAACGCAATTCGAGCGCACGATCGACCGTTTGCGCATACCCAACGAGCGATCGTCGCAACAACGCGCCTACGATGCCAGTCAAGGTCGAAAGCAAAACGAGAACTGCAGCCAATTCAATAAGCGTGTGCCCCATTCGCATCTTCATGGCTTAACAATCCAAAAGGTAATAGGGCCCACTTCCGTGGTGTTGCCTTCACCGTTGTTCGACCAATGCAGCGACAGGCTGATCCGTTTGGACGCAATGGGGGCGTCGACCTCTTCGATCACGGCTTGTAGCGATCGCGAAGACGGGCCAAACTCTGGGCTCTCTAGAATGGGAATCGATTGAATGCTCTCGGAGGAAACACGTGAGTACTCCCACGAACCAATTTCTTCTCTGGCGTTCATGAGCTCACGAAGCCCGTGGGAAGCAAGTACCGAATCTCGGCTTGTCCGCTCGGTTTGCAGTGCAACCTTAGTTACCAAAATGGCGACAGGCACCAACATCGCAAAGGCCACCAGACACTCTGCGATCGTATGCCCCGAGTTTCTTCTCAAACGCGGATTGCGACTATCGTTCATCGTGCTCCCCATGTGATAACGTAGGCAAACAACTGAAACTGAATGTAGGCGAAAAAACCGACTATCCCCGCGGTAACTAAAACCAACAGCAAGGCAAAGACATCCATGCACATCGAGTACCATTCAATCCATCGGAAAAAGTTTCGATCCGCGATTTGGCGAAGCGTCCAAGCAAATTGGTTTGGTTTCTTGGCCAGCGCAAGCAATCCACGCTGAGAGCGACAAATGAGCCCACTCCGGTAAAATGCATCTTGCACAGGCATCCCCGATTCGATGCTCCCAGCCAGCCTCGCAATCCTATGTCGGAGCCCGTTTAACGGATGGATTTTGCTGGATTCACGTAGGACGTAGACCAGCCTTTCGTCAGACTGCAAAACTTCACTAATGCCCCGCAACGTCCAGGCTCGATAAATTGGTCCCATCCAGAAGTCAACAACCCAGCGTTTCAGGAAAGTGAGTTGATTTGCGATCAAAAGCAAAACAACAGGCATGAACAATATGACGGCGAAAAGAATGGACGTTGGATCGCTTAATTCTTGGCGTATCAATGCCAGAAGTTCGTTGTTCACACTAGAGTTGTTCGTGCTTGAGACGATAGGGAAAACGTTTTGCCTGAACTCGTCGGATAATCCGAACTCTAGGAGCACGGTGCTCGTAACGTGCCACATAAAAAAGAACTCGAAGATGGCGAAAAACCAGAGGCAAATCGAAAACACCAGGCTCGTCCACTTGATCGCGTTCATTCGCTGCCGAAGCCCAATGCTTAACTGAGACCAAGGAGAACGCTGGGACAAAATGGATTGCGATTCACTCATGTTTCTAAAGCCCGTCACCAGCGCGACCAGCCAACGTTCGTGATGGTCGGTTACGAGTCGGCTTCGCGAGATGGCCGTCCCAAAGGAGGCCCCATTTTTTAAGAGGCTTGAGAACTTTTTGACTCTGCGACGAACTTGTCCTGTGTTGTCCGCCACAAGATCGTCGGCAATGCGTTCCGTCATCAAGTTTCTGTTCGCTCCAAACACCAGCGACGAAGTCGCAGCGTAACGATTCATCGCTTTATGGTTGGCTCGCAAGGCAACGATTGCCATCGTGAGCGGTGCCAAGTAGAGCAGATCAGCGAATGTCAGCCGCACAGTCATCCCAACCAAAGCGACAATCAGAAAAGTTGCGCTGAGCAGCTTGATGAATGACTTTATGCCTTGTGTTTCATTTCGGCTGCTGGGAAACATCGAGTTCAAGAAGATAAAGTTGACGACGGCCAAAGGAAAGAGCAACATCCAGTTTTCACTGAATCCATAAAATTCAAACTCTTTTGTGGTCCAGTCGATCGCTTGCATTTCCAAAGCGACGTCCACGCCAATGCGTATGAACATGCACACGACAAGCAGGAATCCAACGCGACGGCCAACTTGATTCAAGGTCGATCGCTGTTGTTCGAATAAATGGTTGGCAAGGGAGGCAAGGCTTTGCAGGCCGAGGCTCGTTTGATCCTCAGCACTCATCAGACTTCTTGCGGCCGGTCTAAGAGTAGAATCGCAAAGGACTGAATCGTGAATCGCTTGATCCATGGGCAACCCCGATCGAATGCGGCGTCCCAGTCCCCGTGCCGGAATCCCCAACAATGTACCCCGATAACATTCCTCCAACGCAGTCAAAGCTTTCTCGGTGCTAACACCGCTTGCTAAAAAAGTCGCAAACGATTGAAGCAAGTCTCGAAACATGGAAAAACGTATTAGCTTTCCGAAAACCGGAAGCTTGATACAGATATTGAGCTTCGTCAGGGGTGCGCCCAACAGGAGTACAATTGCGGCAACGAACGTTAACCATCCAACCAAGGACACCGTCCCTACCGAACGAAGCCACTGAGACAGGAATAGTCGACTGATCAAGTCTTCCTTTCTACCGCTTCGCCAATCTATCCACTCCAGCCCTCGTGTTGACCAAACGCCGACCCAGGACATTCCACTTGTAATGATGAACGTCGCAATGAGCAACATCGCCGGATAGATAAGAGGCTTCACTGCGTGCGAGAAAGTCGTACGACTTCGTTTCGCCCTCAAGAGTTCGCAAAGCGTCTCGATAGGATCCGGACAAAGCCTTATGGCCTTCAACATACCTTGCAATTGCCGTGATGATATTGCGTTTTGTACCGCATCGTCCCATGCCTTGCCCGAAAGGATGTGTTTGGCGAATCGTCGCAATTGGCGATGCCAACTATGAGGTGCAAGCTCTACAGCCAAGTCCAATTTGAGAGACTCGATTTCTCGCGTCGCCGAAACAGCTGGTAGAAGTTGGTTGATGGGCATGTTGAGTGGACATTACTGCGTTATCTGCGCTAGGCCCAATTTGGATTTTGACGAAACCTTTTTTTGGGCCATAAAGTTGACACCCTTATTTCCTTGAGAGAAATCGCATGTCATCACCTAGACGGAGGGGATTGTAACATGATTTGAAGCGATGAGTGCTAAGCAAGACGGCACGAGTCCCCTGTCTCCGTCTGGGTATGGAAGGCATCGGAGGCTCATCGCTTGCCGGCTCCGTCGAATGAGAAACTTCGGCATAACCAGTAAAATCATCCCTTTTTCCGAAGGCGGGCTTCCGGCCGGAGTATTTTTCAAGAACGCTTTTGTGGGTTTTTTGCGCCCAAGGACGCGTTGTCGATCACAATAGAAGAAGGGCGCTTGTCCGAATTCAAAGTAGTAGGCACTATCCATGTGCCGTTCACCAGGAATCCGAGGTAAGTGAACTCCTACGAACGGCACGACGGAGCGTGGCTGCTACTTTTGTCGAGCGTGTCTATTTTACCCCAGGTGTGTTCGGTACTTGATCCAAGGTGCAAAATGCTTAAAGCCTATACGGCGTTTTCGATGCATAGCTCTCGATTCTGCATCGCAATCCTTTTGAGTTCCAGTGTTGCGACGGCGCAGTTCGCGGAAACCGAGGATGCAACCTCACCAAAGGCCGCGGCCAAGGCGGACTCCAAGGCTTCGTCTGCGCGGAAGGCCGCTACCGCAAAAGGCAAGTCGAAAAACGAGGACGCCGACGCCGCAAAGGAGGACGTGGTGGCGACTCCGGGCATCGAGTTGATTGCGCCTCGGAAAATGGAAATGAGGTTTGGAATGAAATTCAATTCCAACGACAACTTCTGTACGGACTTGTATGCGACGATTCCGTTTCCGATGAATTGGCCGGAGCAAAGGGTGACTGTGCTCAACTCCAACATCCCAACTGGGGCCGTCTTGGATAGGCGGGATTTGCCGATCGGTTCGAAGCAGAATGCCTTGGCGCGACAACTACTCATGAAGATTCCCAACCTAGGGCCAGATAGCCAGCTGGACCTTGTGGTGACTGTCGAAGTTGAAAAGTCTTTTATCAATGCACCTGCCGATACAACGGTCTTTGTGATCCCGAAAAAGATCAGCAACGATCTTCGGTTCTTTGTTGGCAAGGGGAGTCCCTATATCGACCACGAGTTGGGGGAAGTCAGGAAGGTCGCCAAACAAATTGCAGATGACAAGCCGGAAAACGCGTGGGTTCAGGTCGAGCGCATTTACGATTGGGTTCGCGACAATATCCAATACCGTAAAGGCAAGATTCGCCATATCAAAGAGGCGCTCAAGGACAGGAAGGGGGACTGCGAGGAAATGACGGGCTTGTTCGTAGCTATCTGCAGGGCGAGCAATATCCCGGCCCGTTGTGTTTGGATTCCCGAGCATTGTTATCCTGAGTTCTACCTAGAGGATCCGCAAGGAGTTGGACACTGGTTTCCGTGTCAGGTTGCGGGCGACCGACAATTTGGTCAAATGCATGACTATCGCCCGATTCTTCAAAAAGGGGATCGATTCAAGGTTCCGGAGGATATTGCACCGCAACGTTACATTGCGGAGTATTTTACTTGCAAACAACGCGCTGCCAGAGCAGGAGTGAATCCGAGTGTTGATCGGATTATGGATTTGGGACCACTCAAAGCTGAGTTGGAAGCGTTGGAGCAGCAAAGTGCTCCACCGCCACAGCAGCAGCCCGAAAAATAAGTACACGTACGACGATGCAATGGCGGTTACGAAATGGCAAATGATCCGAATGACAAAGACAGACCACGCCCGATTGCAACGCGTGCTTTTTCGTTGGACGATTCAGAACGATTGGGTCAAATCGCGGATAACAGCGAATCGGACTTCGACGTTGCAGAGGAGTTTGTAGACAACGCATCGCCACTCCAAAAGCAACCGCTGGCTCTTCCCATATTGGGCGAATACCAGATGGAGGAACTGATCGGCGCAGGGGGAATGGGGCAAGTGTTTCGTGCAAGGCACCGAACGATGGACAGGCAGGTCGCTATTAAGATCCTGCCGAGGTCGGTATCTGACGATGAGCATGCCGTCGAACGCTTTTATACTGAGGTGCGTGCCACCGCCCGTTTGATGCATCCCAACATCGTAACAGCTTTTGATGCCGGTTGTCATCGTTCGGGCGAAAAGCCTATCCACTATCTCGTGATGGAGCTCATCGAGGGCGAGCTCCTGTCGCAACGGATCGCCCAATCCGGTCCGATGAACGCGACCGAAGTCGTCGAGATCCTAAAACAGTCGGCGTCCGCGCTGGCTTATGCGCATGCTCAAGGCATTGTGCATCGCGACATCAAGCCTAGCAACATGATGATTACGCCCTCCGGGGTCTTGAAAATTTTGGATTTCGGTCTCGCGGTACTACGTGGGCATTTGGATAAGAAAGGTGCAAAGGAAACGCACTTAGTTGGAACTGTTGAGTTCATGTCGCCTGAGCAAATTAACGCGCCGGACACGGTGGACAACCGCAGTGATCTTTATTCTCTTGGGGCAACGATATTCTATCTCCTGACAGGGCGCCCGATGTTTCAGGGTGAGATGGTGCAAACCGCGCTAGCCCAGGTCAACACGCGACCGCAAGCGTTGTATGAAGTTCGGAGCGATGTCGATATTCGGCTCGATTCCGTTTTCCAGTCGCTTGTGGCCAAGTCGCCTGCAGCACGATGTCAATCTGCTGGCGAACTCATGGAAAAGTTGATTTCCATGAATCTGATCGAACGGCCAACCGCTCAGAGTTCGGTGCGCGGCTCTGAGAGCCGTTTGCCCAAGATGGGTTATGAATATCCAACCAGTGTAGGGCAAGGAAAGTCAACTTCGCAACGCGCGTTCGCGTCCATTGGAATCGAACTGGGAATGATTCATTCCCGAGTGAGCTACGTCGATGCCGAGCACAAGGTGGAAGAGGTCTTGGTGGACCGCGATTCGACCAAGCTTCGCAATATGCTATTGAGCGATGGCGATACGATTGCGATTGGCGAGAGCGCCGTTGAAAATCGGGCCGCGAAGCCAAACCAAATTTTCTACGGCATGCAACGTTGGTACGGATTGCCGTTGCTCGAACGTCCGTTTGGCGGTCGTCAGGTACCGCCAGAAGTGTTAGTGGCCTGCATCATCCGTCAGTTATTGGTTGGTGCGCGGCATCAGCTTCCCAATGCCTCCCACGCTGTGGTTACGGTTCCGGCGTGCTATGACCAGATGCACAGGCTCAGCACAAAGACCGCATGTGCGATCGCCGGGGTCGAGGTACTACAGTTGCTCGATAAACCGTTGGCTGCGACGCTTGCTCATGTTGAGATTGAAACGCGGCTAGCTCAGGCTGCGGGGACAACCAACACGTACAAAAAGACGTTCTTGGTCGCTATGCTCAACGGGACAGCATGCGAGGTTTCTGTCGTTTCCGTAGATGGCCTAGTCGTCAGGTTGCTTAGCTCCGTAGGCGATTGCAAACGGGGTACAACGCGATGGCACGATGTGGCTACGAAGCGATTGGCAACGGAGGTCGAGGCGAAACTAGGGACCAGCGCTCGCGATGATTTAAACGTTGCATCGCGTTTGCAACGCACGATGGAAAAAGCATTTGATCGATTGCGGATTAGTCCAAACGTTCCGTTTGTCTTCGAGTCTTCCATAGGCAAGATCGAAGGCGTTTTGGATCGAGAGCGATTGGGAGAATGGGTCGGTGATTTAGAAAACGATTGCGGGTCGTTCGCCAAGGAAGCGATCGAACGTTCGAAAGTGAATCCGGCGGATATCGATGCGATTCTGCTTGTTGGAGATGCGCGTTGGATGCCTGTGATTCATCGGCAGTTGAGCCGTCTGACTGGTCCGCAGGCAAAGCTGACCATGCTGAAATCCAACGACATGGCTCGGGGTGCTGCCATTCAAGCCAAGAATATCATGCCTCCGATGGATCCAAATTCGCCTGTCGCGAGGGCGGTCTCGAGCTACGATCTTGGAGTCATTATTCAAGAAGATGTAAGCCGAATTAGTCAGCCCAAGGTTCTTATCGTCAAAGATACGCCGACGCCGGCTTTGAGCACACGCACCTTGCGATTTACGAACGACGGCCGAGAGCAGCCTCAGCTTCAGTTTGTCGAAGGCTCACGACTTGGTGCGAGCACGTGGAATCGATTGGGCAAGATCGATTTGAAGACCTGTTTTCCTGGTCGGTCCGCTTCGGATCCGCTTCAATTGAGGATCGATATCGACTCGAGCGGTATTTGGAACGGCTCTTTGATTTGGCTGGCGGGGAATAAGCAGTTAGCTATCCCATCGCTGACAGACCCGCTGATGGATGTTGTGTCTACAAAACGGTGGAGAGATTGGCTAGAGTCGCTTATGCTATGCAATGGGTAGGGCGAGTTGTAACTAGTGGTATACACCACCTTTTTAATACCCTCATGCCAGTGGGGCGATAATTGGCAGCTACAAACCGCATCGAAGTTGCATAGCTCTCCTCCGGTTTTATACCGGTGGAAGCTGCGTGTCTCGCGTCCAAACATTGCTCCCACCGATTAACTCAGTTGAGAGTCGAGCGGCATTCTCGAACTTGTAGCAGCCAATTGTTGCCAACGTCGGGACGAGCCCGAACGGCAGGTTTCGTGCTCGAACTACTCACTATTATCTATCTCATTCAGTGTCCGACCAATGGCCTGCAACTCTTCGCTCCATCGATCGGGCTCGATTGTTTCTCGCGGCACTACATTGAGGCGATCGAGTTCTGAATTGATTTGCCCCAAGCTGCGATCAAACTCAATTCGATCCGATGCATCCAATGCTTGGGCGAGAAAAAGATTGGTGATGTGGCGTTTGGAGCTTGCGTAGCTTTTCCCCAACAAGTGATATCGGTAAGCCTTGTTCTCGCCCCCTTCTCTTCCCCGGGATGAGAAGTGTTGTGGGATGAGGAGGCGCGCTCGGCCGAACAATTCGCAGATATAAGCAATTCGCATGCATCGCGGCAAAGGCTCCTCATCGCTCAGAAAGACAACCTGGGACTGCCGTTGTATAATAGCCGTCAGCCTCCTCATCCCCCGGCCCCTTCTCCTCCTCAGGAGGAGAAGGGTAGGAAAGCCAAAGAGTTGGAACAAGAGAATTGGCACATTCTGCCGCGTCAAGAAAGAATAGGAATGCTAGAAGTTTGTGTCGATACAATCCATGGGGCGATCGCAGCGGAGAAGGCAGGCGCAGATCGAATTGAACTCTGCTCCGCTTTGGAGCTGGGTGGGGTCACGCCCTCCAATTCTTTAGTGTCCGCAGTTCGTGTCGCAATCCAATTGCCGCTCATTGTCTTGATTCGGGCCAGGGCTGGCGATTTCTTTTTCGACGAACTAGAACGCGATTTGATGATTGCGGAGGCAAAGCAAGCCATCGAGCTAGGTGCGGATGGTGTTGCAATCGGAGGCTTGACGAGCTCGTGCGAGCTCGACCTGCCGCTGCTTCGATCTGCCAAGGTGGCGTTTCCGAAGAACCAACTCGTAATGCACCGTGCCTTTGATCACGTCCGAGATCCGCTTCGGGCTCTGGAGGAACTTGTTGAAATCGGCTTCACACGCATCCTTACCAGCGGTGGCGCCAACTCGGCCCTGGAAGGAGTCTTGGCCCTAAAGCTTCTGAATGAATCCGCACGAAACAGGATAGAGCTCTTGCCCGCGGGCGGAGTCAACGACGGCAATGCTAAGCAAATATTAACAACTTGTTGCACGCGAGGATTTGGCCAATTGCATGGTTCGTTTCGTCGATCTCTGATGCCTCGCGACGGTTATGCGTTTCCTGAACAGGCATCGATTTCGCGCACCAAAGCGACTTTGTCTACGTTTAATGGTCTCGACGACCACGAGTAAGTGACCTCGATCGGCTTACTGCAAATGAGCCCGAAGGGTTCTGGCTGCTTGCTCTGGTGTCACGGTGTTGATGAAGCAATCGGAGCCCCATTCGAATCCTGCAACTTTGCTTAGACGCGGTATGATTCTTAAACGCCAGTGATAGGATTCTTCATGGCCACCAGCAAACGGGCTGGTTTGCAGGACGAAATTGTAGGCAGCCGAAGGTTGTGCAGATTCTAGAGCAGCCAACGTTTTCTTGACGACGACTGCGAGATCGTCGCGTTCGGTTTCCGTGACTTCTTCGTATCGGCTTTTGTGCACTCTTGGAATAATTGAGAAGCTGTAGGGAAACCGAGAAGCGAAGGGACAAAGGGCAACGAAGTGCTCTGAACTGGTTAGGATCCGTTCTTGCCGCTCTTCCTCTTCGTTCATGACTTGGCAGATGTAGCAGGAGCCATATTTCTGTCGATGCAGCACCAGTCGTTGATTGACCTTTTCGATGTCGCGGGGAACAAAGTCGAGGCCGATCAACTGGCTGTGCGAATGATACAACGATGCTCCCGCGTCCGAACCGTAATTCTTGAAGATCACCGCGTACTTTAGGTCGCGCTGGGCTCGCCAGTGATTCAAACGTCTACGATATGCTTCCAAAATGAGCGAGATGTGGTCTTCATCCAAATCCGCGATGCTATCGATATGGATCGGTGATTCGATGATTACCTCATGCGCCCCTCTGGGTTTGTTGCGTTGAAAGAGGTGTTCTGCTTGGGCCGTTTGGACATGGCTTTGCGAAGAAAGACAAACAGCTCGGTCCAGATCGGGCTGCATCGATTCAGAGGACAAGGACGAGTGAGGCAAATGAAATCTAGTCGAATCCAGTTGAGCAGATTCAAACCGTTCAGAATCAATCGTCGGGATGGCAGGGAATTTGTTCGGAACAACTCGCACTTTCCATGGATGTCGAGTTAGCGAGGATGGATGGTGTTTGCGATTCGTTGAAGTTCCGTCGAAATCGTTTTCCGGCAAAACAAGCGTTGGATTGGGGGTCTCGTGTTCGTGGCCACAACAGAACGGGCATTCGATCAATTCATTTGCCGCAGCAGGCACGACTTGGCGATATTGATCAGGGCGTTCTTCACGATTTGGAGCAAAAATAACCCAACGATCCGACAACCAATCGTAACGTGTTTCGTTCATGGGTATTTGGGCTCTCTAGAGTCGACCCTCTATGGCTGCCAACTCGCGGGCTCGGCGGTAGGCGGATTCGTAGGCGGATGCACTGTTGGTCCACGACCAATCTTGCGTCATTCCCTTAACTACCAGTGTAGCCCAAACTTTGGGTTCACGCGAATAGGTGTCTATCCCACGTTGCACACATTCTTTTAGGGACTCAAAATCGTAGTTTTGAAAGGAAAAACCGGTGGCGGTTCCAGTCGCCAAACTAGCCTCATTCAGGTTATTCACCGTATCAATCAGGCCGCCCGTGGCATGCACGATCGGTACCGTTCCATAGCGAAGGCTGTAAAGTTGATTCAATCCGCAGGGTTCATATCGGCTCGGCATCAAAAACATGTCGCTCCCTGCTTCAATTTTGTGCGCCAACGGATCGGAAAACTCCAGTCGCAAGGCCACTCGGTCCGGTCGACGCCGCGCCAATTCGGACAATGCGTTGGCAAACCTCTGTTCGCCATTACCGAGAATAACCCATTGGGCATCTATCGAATCCACGGTCTGTTCCAGAAGCGGCTTGACCAAATCCCAGCCTTTTTGCTCTGCTAACCTGCCGATCAAGCCAATCAGCGGTACATCCGCTCGCTCCGGCAGACCGACGAGACGTTGCAGATCGCTTTTGTTGCGTGCTTTGCCCGCCTGCCAGTTGTCAACGCTATATCGCTGGGCCAAATGAATATCATTTCGTGGGTCCCATACATCGTAGTCGACACCGTTGACGATTCCAGAGATCCGATTTCCCCGAACACGAAGCGTGCCGTCCAAGCCGCAACCAAAAGCTGGAGTCTGAATCTCCATCGCGTACGAAGGGCTCACCGTGGTCACATAGTCAGAAAAAGCAATGCCCGTTTTGAGCAAATTGAGATCGCCGTAAAACTCCATTTGCTGCCAATTGAAGTACTGCCAATCCATGGCGGTCAAACCCATGTCGTGTTGCCAGTATCGCCCCTGATAGGCCAAGTTATGGATCGTCATGACCGATGCAGCATTGCGATACCACTGGAAGTCGCGGAAGTTCGTCTTGTGATAAGCTGGAATCAAACCCGCTTGCCAATCATGGCAATGTATGATGTCAACCGGCAACCGAAGTCGCTCGATGGCCTCCACCACGCAGCGAGAAAAGAAGCAAAACCGCTCACAGTTGTCGCGATAGTCTCCTCGGTAGTCGCCGTACAGTTGATCTCGATCAAAGTAGAGGGGTTGATCCACGAGATAGACATCAACCGAACCATTTCCAAGCGTCGTTTTCAGTATTCGGGCCGCCATGGGCCGCCCTACCATATCCACGACAAACGAGATATGGGTATCCACCATAGGTAAACCGCATTCCAAGGCCCGTTTGTAGGCAGGAATGAAGATACTGCATCGGTGTCCTTGCTCGGCAAGTTTGAGCGGCAAGGTTCCGCATACATCCGCTAGTCCGCCTGTTTTAGCAAACGGAATCGCTTCCGCAGCAGCCATCACCACATGCATGGTTCACTGTCTTCATGGTTGGAGGTCTTGTTTGTCGAACTCTCTAAGGCTTTCCGCAATTATGGCGCCTCGAGATTTCTAGCTTGTATCATAGCATAACTTGAATGGCTCCGTCGCAACGAGGCTTGCCAACTGCGAGTCAGCATGAGCGGAAGCGGGCCAATTCGCCTTTGTCAACACCAGTACACGCAGAATGGGGGAAAAAAATGAATTGCAAAATTGTTGCCAAGTTGATCTTGGATGGGACATAATCCACGGTCTATAATCCCGCCCCCTCATCACTACGAATCACTCGTTCCCCACAACGCAAGGTTTCCCTCGTGCTTTCGATCCGACCGACAGTTGCCGAGCATGCTTTTTACGTTTTTGGAAGATCCATTCACCCCGAGCTGTTCAGCATCTATCGCAGTCGTTCCATCGATCGCAGCAAGTACTCCGCCAAGATTGACATCACTAGCGATGGCCATATTGTGACCTTCAACTCACGTTCGGTTGTGATGACCGAAGTCGTCTGTTCATCAAAGCAATTGCTTCCGCAGAAACGACGTTTGGTCGGCTCCAACCTCAAGGGTAAGAATGTCGAGCAAGTCGATCGCAAACAAGGCGTGACCTACCATACGCAGTTTGAATTGGAGCATGTGACGTCCGATATGTTCTGGATGCTTCACAATCAACTGCAGTCGAGCGAATGCGAAAACGAACTGGTTCATTCCTTTGACTCAAGCGGACGCATTGCTTTTGGCGCCGTCAGCTTTGTCCATGTCGAAGAGCGAGAACGCCAACTGCTCATTCAAGCGTTCCATACATTTCCAGACGACTGCGCGATCGTAAAGTCCGTTTCGACCTTCTGCGCTTCGTAGGCAAATCGCCAATTGTTTTAGGTAAATAGCCGGTGGGCGTTAGCCTCGGTTTTCTCTCGTCCCAAGGCTTAAACTTGGAATGCACTGCCGTCGGGCGCTAGCTAGACCCGGTTTTCTCGAGTGATCGATATTCGTCGAGAACCGCAGGTAGTTGCGATTGTCATTTCCCCATATCTTTTGACTTCGCTCCCTTCTACCCGAAACAGGAACGCTGTGACGTATACTGTCGCGAAACTCGTCAAGAGTTTCGGTCGTTTGGGCGATGCTGCCGAAAGTCTTGACGACTTTCGCTACACAAAGGCTTGCTTTGAGTAGCGGAAAATGCTTCACAACATTGCCGAAACGGGGCGAGGAATCGACCACACAAAGACTCTCGCCAACTAACCTGCCCGCTACATTACGTTCTTCTCGGCTGTCTCACATCTACGTGCCATCACCATCATGATGACGCCGTTGGCTGTCAACGCCGTGAACTCAATCCAGGTCCACACGATCGGCATCCCCTCCGCCAAATCGATCGCGAGCATGAAACACCCCAATAGTGAGTTAACGCACCCAAGCGGCCGGACCATGAACAGCGATTGAGGCATGTTTCTGGCGACAATAATCAGAGTCGCTCCATGCGCAACGTACATCATCGATGAAAGTCTTGCTAGGTAACCAGCCAGCGGAGTATGAGGAAGGGGGGTAACCCCCATGAATTCAGCGCAAGCGTCGGCCCAACTGTCTGGCATCAAAGCTGCGAACAAAGCAGAAGATTGCACGACCGCTACCAAATACAGCCAGCGGACCAACCAAGCAATTCGTGGCGATGGTTTCATGTTTCTCTTTTGCTGCGACTCTTTGATGCGTTTTTCATGCGTGATGCGTAAATCCAATAGTGAACTGCTATAATCGTCTGCGAATTGGCATGATTTTGACACGATGTTTTGACACGACGCAAGGGGACTAACGATGCTTAAACCTGTAACTCGGCGCAGCTTTGGTTTTGTGGCTGGCGCTGCAGTGATCGGCGTGACCGCAAACGGCTACGCTCAAGATGATCCGAATGCTCCAAAGCCGAAACCAGTCCCAGTCGAAGCTCCATTTGAGCGAGATTACGAGCCACCATCGTTTCCGCTGACTTGGAAAAAACCACAAATCAATCGCCAACTTGTGCAAGACTTTGTTCTTTTTGCGCATTCCGATCTTGATATGGTCAAAAAACTGCTAGAGCGCGAACCGGCATTGATTAATGCATTCGTCGACTGGGGTGGTGGCGATTGGGAGTCGGCCTTGGGCGGCGCATCGCATATGGGACGAAAAGACATCGTGGAGTTCCTACTGTCCCGAAGCGCGCGAATTGATATTTTCTGTGCAGCCATGATGGGACAACTAGAGGCAGTGAAAGCATTCTTGACTTTGCAACCAGCCCTCATCGACGCTCGTGGCCCGCACGGGTTCAGCTTGCACTTCCACGCACAAGTCGGAGAAGAACAGGCCGCCGCGACCCTCGAGTATTTGCAATCGGTCAAGCAGGTCGAGCTAAAGCCCGTACCGTTTCTAAAGAAGAAGTGATCGCATAGGAGCTTCACGCTTGTTCACCAACGTCGAAATCGCAACTGCCTTCGAGGAGATGGCAGATCTACTAGAGCTCTCTGGCGAAAACGCCTTTCGCATTCGAGCTTATCGCAACGGAGCCAAAGCCATCCGCGATTTGAGCGAATCGGTCGCCGAGATGATTCATGCCGGTACTGATTTGACCACGATCGATGGTATCGGTTCTACGTTGGCTGAAAAGTCCGCAGTGCTGGTCAAAACCGGAAACTTGCCTCAGTTGGATAAACTACGAAAGGAAGTTCCGCCAACGCTGCGAGACATCATGACGGTTCCTGGTGTTGGCGCCAAAAAGGCGATGAAGATGTTCCAAGAGTTGCAGGTCTTCGACTTGGCAACACTTCGGGCTGCTTGCGAAGCGGGATTGGTGGCCTCACTCAAAGGCTTCGGAGAAAAGACCCAGCAGTCCATTCTGCAGAACATGCAGATCGCAGAGAAGGCAGCATTGCGACTGACCATTGACGGTGCGGACGATTTAGTTGAGCGACTGAAGGCCCACATGAAGAAGTGTCCAGCAGTCCAGCGACTCGACTTCGCCGGCAGCTATCGACGCGGCAAAGAGACCATCGGCGATCTCGACCTTCTCGTGATCAGCGACGACAACAATTCGGTGATGGACCACTTTGCCAAATTCCCTGCTATCCAAGAAACGATCGCTCGCGGTGATACGAAGATGAGTATTCGCGTGACCGATTCGTTCCAAGTAGATTTGCGCGTGGTCGCGGAGAAATCGTGGGGCGCCGCGCTTCAGTATTTTACCGGCAGCAAGGAACACAACGTACACATCCGTGGCCTCGCCAAATCCAAAGGAATGAAGATCAACGAGTATGGGGTCTTCGATGCGGATGACGAGTCCAAAGTGCTCGCTGGCGCAGACGAAGAGTCTATCTACAAGCTGGTTGGCATGCCCTGGGTTCCACCCGAAATGCGAGAAGATCGAGGCGAGTTCGAACCGACAATTCAAAAACGCTTTGCTAAATTAATTGAGTTGTCCAACATTCGCGGTGATTTGCACATGCACACGGTCGCAACCGACGGCGAAAATACAATTCTCGAAATGGCCGCTGCTGCTCGATCGCGTGGTCTTGAGTACATCGCGATTACCGATCACTCCAAGCGAGTTAGCATGGCCCGTGGACTTGACGAGACGCGGCTTCTCCATCAGTGGGAGGAAATCGATGCAATCAACGCCAAGTCCGATGGCCACTTTTGGATATTCAAAGGGGTCGAGTGCGACATCCTAGAAGATGGCCGAATGGACATCGCTGATGAGTGCCTTGCGAAAGCCGATTGGGTCACCGCTAGTATCCACTATGGCCAACGTCAACCTCGCGAGCAAATCACACAGCGCATTTTGGGTGCTCTCGAAAATCCGCATGTCGATGCTTTCTCGCACCCAACAGGTCGACTCATCTCGCGACGCGACCCCTACGAAGTCGATTTGACAGCCGTGATCGATGCGGCCAAGATGCATCGCAAATTTCTAGAGCTCAATGCCAACCCCTCACGATTGGACTTGAACGACATCAATACCGCTGCGGCCATCGCTGCAGGGGTTACGATCGTGATCAATACCGATGCGCACAGCATTCCTAATTTGGACCTGATGAAGTTTGGTATCACGCAGGCGCGTCGGGCAGGAGTTGTCCCGAGTCATGTTTTGAACACGCTGTCGCTTGCTGACATCAAGAAGCGACTGGAAATCAAATAAGTTTATGGGTACCAAAGCGACCGTTTACAAAGCGGAATTGGAAATCAGCGATATCGATCGGGGTTACTATGCTTCGCACACGCTGACTCTAGCTCAGCACCCGTCCGAAAACGATCGAAGATTGATGGCAAGACTAATAACGTTCGCCTTGTTCGCCCACGAACGCCTTGAGTTCGGACGAGGCTTGAGCACCGAAGAAGATCCGGATCTTTGGCAACGCGACTATACCGGCATCATCGAGAACTGGATCGAGCTTGGACAACCAGAAGAATCTGCCATTCGCAAAGCCTGTGGCCGCGCTCAACAAGTAACCTTGGTTACCTACAGTGGTAGCTCTGCGGAAATTTGGTGGAGCAAAAACGAAGCTGCGCTGATGCGGTGCAAAAACTTGACGATCATCGACTTGGACTCAGCAGAAGTAGAAGCAACGACGCGCTTTCTGCAACGGACGATGCGTTTGCAAGTTATGATTCAAGAAGGATGTTGTCAACTGATGAGCGGCGATGATACGCTCATCGTTCGCCCAAGGACGCGAATGTCACCGAATCGATAAAGGCCACCGTAGCACGACGCGCAAGCTAGTCAATAGCGTATCCATTGCACAGCGATTGAATCGCGAATGCGATGGGATTCTTCAGCCTGGGGTGAAGTTCGCACCGCGAACGAAACCCCAGGTAGCACGGCGTGATTGCTCCAGAGCCAAAGGCAATGTTGACCATCAGGCCAAGTAGCTGCAGCGCTGATGCCGTCGCGTTGCGACTCTCAGACTATACTGACCACGGATTTTATCCTCATCTTTACCCACATCTTTGAACAGTCCCGAAGGGACGATATGAGAGTGTAATGGAGGAGGGATCATGCCGTCCCTTCAGGACTCACCGTCGTCTGGTCCACGGGCTCAAGCCCGTGGCTACAACAATCCGTCCCGCTGGAACTGAGTTTCGGTCGATTAGGCGAGGCAGCCGAAAGTCTTGACGACTTTCGCTACACAAACCAATGA
Source organism: Planctomycetaceae bacterium (assembly GCA_947463915.1). Taxonomy (GTDB): domain Bacteria; phylum Planctomycetota; class Planctomycetia; order Pirellulales; family Pirellulaceae; genus JBKCUI01. The sequence goes on along the minus strand of CANHVO010000048.1, from coordinate 10,649 downwards.
GGCAATTCAAACCGTCCGCTATGGGCATAAAAAAACCCTGATTTCTCAAGGATTAACCCAGAAAAACCAAGGTTTGGGGGCAATGAGAGCGCTGGGGCTCGAACCCAGGACCCAGGGATTAAAAGTCGGGTGGTTGAATGTGGTCGGATTGCAGGGAATTGACATGGTTTCTAAATCGACTACGCCCGTTACTTGGGTTTAGTCTCTTTTGGCTTCTTCTTGAATAGCTCTCGAATCGTCGAGGCTGACTTAGCGCTGAACTCGGTCAAAGCGTGTTCTAGGCTTGCTCCGTCGAGGTCTTCGAGGATCGCTTTACCCTTTCGAACATCGACGAAAACCGCTTCGATTGTCTTTCCGTCAGATAGCTCAAATACCTGGCTTTTTTCCTTTCGTTTGTCGCGAGCAATCTTCTTTTGTATCGTGTCAAACTCCGCTCCGGTCATGGTCTTGGCTGATCTAATCGGCTTATCTTGGTAAGGCTTTGGAGGTCCAAAGCTAATTGGGTTGAGGATTCGAATAGAATCGCCAATATGCAGCCCGCCAGTCGATGCCCCTTGGAGCCATAAAAGCGAGCCATCGAATGACAAGATAACGTTGCTCGGATCAACTACCGAATACACCTTGAACGGCATTTGTTGAGCGAAGCCAATTCCGCTTGCCGTCTCAAACGAGTGAAAGTCTTGCTTAGCATCCTTGAAGCTATTGGGCTCAACGATATTGGCGGAAAGCTTTTTGGCTTCGTTCCAATCGGCTTCGAATAGTGCTGAGTCTTGTTGCGACTTCAGCATCGCCCTGTATGCGGCTTTCGATCCTGCTTGTTGACCAAACGAAACTCCGCTAACAACGAAAAACCCAAGACAAGCACCCAAAACCCACTTCATCATACACCCCACCAAATTATGCCCGACCTTGACTATTCCTCGCAAGGCTTCGAAACAAGCTTAACGAATGTTTCCCACTTGTGAGAGCATTGCGAAGATTGCAGAAAAAGAAATTGAAAAGAAATCGTCAGTTCCGTCTAACTTCTCGCAATTGGTCGGTTATATTGCTCACAGTCTAAGGCCATAGCAAAAACGCTAAGCCTTTCTGATTAAAGCAAGGAAGCAAACGGCACATCAAAGGGAATCTTTTCGTGTCACTAGCAATTACCCCCCAACAACTATTGCCATTAGTTCAAGCAGTCGAGCAAGTCACGGGACGCAAGCCGCATCTTTCAACCGTTATCCGATGGGTAAAGAACGGTGCTAAAGGATGCAAGCTCCAGTCGGCAACGCTAGGTGGTAGACGATTCACGACTGTCGAAGATGTTAAAGCCTTTCTAGAGGCGACTACATTGGCTGCATCTAGCAGCTAAGACATACCCGGGCGAATAATCTGACGATATTCTTTTTTAGGCGACCGTGTCAGGATGTGCGCATTTTGACCTGATGCGAGGCCAACCCCATGAAACTTCGTGCGCAGTCAAGATTGTGCCAGGTTGTATGTCTGCAAGGCTTCGACAGAGATCGAAGCCAGAAACGAAAAGAGACCAGATGACGAGTCCGGTCTCTTCTCTAAATTTCTTTTTACCGATGCGATGGGACCACGCCGAGCAAGCTGGAGTCACCATCGCAAAACAATTTCTTTAAGCGAAGGTATCTTAACTTATGGTTGCTTCAAAACAACCCGGCGCTAGTGTTTTTCTAACTTCATTTTCCGAATCAGAACGCAAGCAACTATTGTTGCGAGCCGTCGAGCTGGTGAAGGAACCGAGCTATCAAAATTGGTTCGACGCCAAAACCGAAATTGCAGAACTAGAGGACGAAAAGCAAGCACTACTTGCAATCGTTGATATGAGGGTGATGAGTTCCGAACGAGTACGATTAAAAGAGATCGAATCGGAGTTGTCGTACTGGCAAAACTTTGAACCCAGTGACAAAGACGGATTGCTTCTAGATGAGTTCATCGACGGATTGGGCGAACCTTACTCAAACTACCCCGACGATGAAAACGATCCTCGTCGTTGTTACCGCATGGATTCATACCGACGCGGTTGGATGCGGCAAATCAACCAGCAAATCGAGAATGAACGACTGCTATGGGATTACGAGGAGAGCGATAACGACCCACTATCAACGCAAGAACAGTTATTCGCGGCAGTCGAAGCCCAAAATTCAATCCAGTTTCGACTCAAGCGGAAGCTCGCGCTAAATGGCGAACGCTGCACCGACGCCGAGCAATACGAACTTGATGAGGCCAGAGGGTTCATGGCATGTGCCGAGCGATGCCGTACCTATGTTTTCAGGGTGTATGAGCACGACGAAAAAGACCCAGATAAAGCCCTTCGACACTTCGAGGACCTAAAGAAACGTATCGTCTTAGGCGAAGACGATATTCATGGCTTCGGCTACAAGAATTGGTCCTTCTATTCAGCGAAGCCTAAGCCAGTCGATGCAAAAGAAACGGACACGCCATTACTTCGTCCGGTTCTTTATTCGATGGACACAATCAAGCCCGAGAAAATCGACTGGTTTTGGAAGGATCGATTCCCAAGAGGGAATTTGACAATACTTGCCGGTCAAGGCGGACTCGGCAAATCAACGCTTGTCTGCGATCTGATCGGCAGGGTTACAACTGGCAAACCGCTTCCTGGTGAGCAGTCTTCGCGTAAGCCTGAACGTGTGTTAATGGTCAATCTAGAAGACGATCCGGCTACAGTACTCCGTCAAAGACTGGACGCGGCAGGCGCTGACGTCCGCCTAGTTGCCAATATCGAAGGTTTTCAGAGGGGGGAGGATGAGGGGGTTATCTGGATTGACTTCCAATTGCATTCATCAGCCTTCGAAAAGATGATTGAGAACTATGGCATTACGTTCCTTGTCGTCGATCCGATTTCAGGGCATATGGGCAGCACTAAGCAGAACGATACCGCTCAAGTTCGGCAGGTTCTGCAAAAGCTTCAAGCAGTTGCGAAAAATACCGGATGCACGATTCTAGTTTTGACCCATAGTCCAAAGGCTTCGGCAAACGCTCAAGCTGCATTCATTGGCAGCCAAGCGTTCTTGAGTTGTGCCAGAGCTGGCTTCGTTGTGATAAAGGATCCCGACGACCAAAACCGAGTTCTGTTTCTCAACGCGAAGGCCAATTACTCGGCGGATAAGTCAGGGCTTGCCTACCGCTTCGAGGACGTTGACGGAACTGGGCGAATAGTTTGGGACGAATCACCAGTCACTCAAGACCCTGATAGCTACTTTGGGCAACAGCCAATGACCGGCAACCACAGTAGCGACCGAGAACCAAAAGCGATTGTGGCAGCAAGGAAGCTTTCCGAGTTCCTTAGAGTGCCGAAATCAGTCAAGGAAACAAAAGAGTGGGCGACAGCGGAAGGAATCACTCTGGCAACGCTTCGACTTGCCAAGGAGAAAAACGGCCACGACACCGAAAAGAGAGCCGATGGCTACTACTGGCTTCCTGCCCCCGGCGCTGATCTTTGGTAGAAGCAAGTGGCTTCGGTAAATCCTGCTTGCTTAACCCTACATATCCTTTACTCAAACACTTTTAAGCAAGCAGACTTCATCAACGATTTGCAAGGCGGAATTGCATTTCGGATACCCTGCTTGCTAGTCTGCTTGAGTAAACTAGCAAGCACTTATGCAAGCACTTTTAGCAAGCAGGATTTCAACGATTTGTATGGCGAATACGTTGTTTTCGAGTCAGATTGAGTAAGGTTGCTAAATGTTAAGCAAGCAGGGCAACCAATCAACAAATCGAAGCTGGCGAAGGCGATGGCGATTTTTACGACTTAAACGGTTCACTTCTAGGCATCAGAACGCCGCTTGCGGCAATCCTTAGAGGTCTGATTTTGAAGTTTTGGAACCAAACAACCAACCCCGAATAACGCTAGCAACCGCCTCCAGCCGATCATCGCCAACCCTTTGCCGATAGACTCCACCCATAGAGCTATCGATGTGGCCCATGATGTGGTTGAGTGCTATCTGGTCTTTGGCTTCGCTGCCTATCGTCTCGCACGTTCTGCGAAGCCCATAGAAGCCCCGGCCTTTGATATGTAGGCTGGTATCGATGCACAATTGCCGAAAGCATTTCGCTATCTGACAATCTGGCGAATCGGGATCGCTCCAAGCGTTACCCTGCTTGGTGATAAATAAAAGAGGGACGTTAACCTTTGGTCTTACTCGAAGCCATGCATCAACAGCCGCGATTGTTTCCGGCCAAACTTTCGCTCGTCGATTGACTCCGGTCTTTGGTCGTGGATAGTCGAGCCATCCGGTTTTGACGTTTAACCACTCCGCCTTGAGTTGTGCGCAATCGGAATTGCCTAACCCACAATTGACCCCAAGAAGAATCATCGCTTTGAGAGATGGTCTAGAGGCTTCTAAAATCGATTTGATTTCGTGAGCTTCAAACCATGCTTTGCCGGTAGCCGATCTCGCCTTCCTGATTGCCGATTTGCTTGGTCGAGATAACGAGCTGCCATAGTGCGGTATTCGGTCAATGAAGCGATTTTCCTCTAGCCAGTTAAAGCAAGCGCGAACCCTAGCGACCTCGCCGTTTATGGTCGTAGCATTCTTGTTTGTTGCGATCCTTTGATAGACCGAAGCCCAATGGGAAGGCGTCGTCGATTGAATCGGTATCGAGCGATCAAGCGAAGCCATAACCAACCCTAGCGTTAGCTTGTAATCGATCAGCGATAACGTCGATAACTCTTTTATCGCGACGCGAGCTTCGCACGACGCCAAAAATAGGTCGATGCCTTCGCCCAACCTAACACCTTGGATCGGCTCGACCGGTTTTGATGGCGGAAGCTTCCGAAGGTTTACACCCGCCTCTAGGTGTAGCCGTTCTTCGGTGTACCGTTCTAAGGCTTTTTGCTTATCGGTTCCAAAGTACCGAAGCTTTCCCTTGATCTTTTTGGCCCATTGCTTGCTAGCGTGGAGGAAAAGAGGGAATTTTGGTGGTGTAGTCACTGGTGTAGCCTTTCTAAACTACACCCGTTTTCAATCCTTTTTACCTGTTTTTTCAGCGCATAAAAAAACCCTGATTTCTCAAGGATTAACCCAGAAAAACCAAGGTTTGGGGGCAATGAGAGCGCTGGGGCTCGAACCCAGGACCCAGGGATTAAAAGTCCCTTGCTCTACCAACTGAGCTACGCTCTCATTTTCTTCGAATTCGTTACCCTGTTTCCGCTTTCGCCTCAACCAGGTTCTCCCTCGAAGGAATACGATGATATTACCAATGTCACCGAAATTTTGAAGGGGTTCGTTTTATGCTTTGTTTTTCGCCAATTTCCCTCTCCCCAACTGCCCGAATGCAAAACCACCCCGTTTTTCCCGCCAATTTGTCGCGTTTATCGAGCTTTTCGTTCGTTTTCGCAATCCTTTCCATCCTCCCAATTTTTCAAAAATCATCCGCTTTCGCCGGCGCCACCGCCAGTAACTGGGTCATCGTCGTAAACGGCGAATCCCTCAACTCCCGCACAATCGCGAATGTCTATTGCTCAGCCCGCAATATTCCGAGCCGAAACGTCATCGTTTTGTCCAAAATCCCAGGCTCCGATCAAATCACCGTCGATCAGTTCCGCGAATTGATCCTTACCCCCGTCCTCAAAGAAATCGAAGTCCGCGGCCTCACCAGCCACATCCAAGGGATCGCCTATTCGGCCGATTTCCCAACCGCCATTGCAATCGGAGCGGATATCGATGCCGTGCCAAACAAATCGCCCTACCTGACCCCAGTCGGCTCTATCAACGGATTGACCTATCTCTTTCGATTTGTGCTCGCGAAGAATCCAAGCTACATCGGCTTCGACTGCAATCTCTACGCGGCACGATCTCCAAGCCAACTGCTGCGTCCTTTGGTTTCCAGCCTGGAACAAGCCAAAGAACTAGATGATCTCCTCGGACAAAAGAAACATGAGGAGGCCGCCAAACTCCTCGATGCCATTTGCGAAACTCTCGATAAGGATCTGCTTTATCCAATGCAGTATCTGGCAGCACAGCAATGGGCTCTGGCTGGCGATTCCAAGCTTGCCATTAAGAGAATCGAGAAATCGATTCAAGGTGGCTGGGCCTATCGCTCGCATCTACTCGAGGACCCAGCCTTTGTCAGCCTCGTCGATGACAAAGACTTCAAACGGATCGCAAAACGTGCTCCTGAACTCCCGTTTGATTATTTGCCGAGCCGTGGATTTGACGCACGGACTTTTTACAACGCAAATACCCTTGGCAGTAGTAATCCTCAATCAGGTGTCTCGTATATGCTCTCGATGGTACTCGCAGTCACCCGCGATCTCGGCATATCGCAATTCGAGGCCAAGCAAAATCTGCTATCGTCCGTTCGAGCGGACTACAGTCATCCGAAAGGGGCCTTCTACTTTACCAAGACTGATGACGTCCGTACCAAAACAAGAGAGCCTAATTTCGCGACCGCCATCAACCGACTTCAAGCACGAGGCTTTACCGCCAAGATCGTTGAAAAAGATCTGCCACCTCGCGGGGCTGAATGCTCGGGCGTTATGTTTGGGACCCCACAATTCCAATGGAACGAAAGTGGCGCCAAGCTACTGCCTGGTTCCATCGCTGATAACTTGACCAGCCTCGGCGGTGCCATGACGACAACATCGCAAACCAAAGCGACCGAATTGCTTCGATTTGGGGCCGCGGCGAGCAGCGGAGCGGTAACCGAACCGTATTCCATTCAGCAGAAATTTCCTCACCCGATGATCCATGTCCATTATGTTGATGGACTCACAACCGCCGAAGCGTTTTATAGTTCGGTCCTTTGCCCCTATCAACTACTCATCGTCGGCGATCCTTTGTGCCAGCCTTATTGCAACCCGCCTCGATTTTCGATCGAAACAAAAAACGACAAGGACCTGGATAACAAACCAATGGTGCTGACTCTCCAAACAGAAGAGTCACCGACGACCACCGAACCTGAAGTGCTTCAAGGTTTGCTGGATGGATTGCTTCGTACCCAAGATCCGTTCGATACGAACCTGCAAATGCGTTTCAATAAGTCCGATATCGGCGCACATGAAATTCGCCTAATGACCAAAGCTGCTAAACCGATCGAACAACGATTTGAGCAAGCGTTTTGGGTATCCATCGGCAAAGAAAATGAGCAAATCAGTCTCGTCGCTCCAAAGAGCTGGCAATTCAGAGACGGCAAGCCACTGGTTGTCTCGGTCGCTCGCAAGGGAGAATATGGCGATATCAAAATCGTTCATGACTATGAAGTGATTGGCACGCTGACGGGAAAAGAGAGTTCGCTTGAAATTTCTCCGTCCAAAATCGGTTACGGTCCTGTTCGACTACATGCGGAATACCAGCTAAGCAATGGTCAAGTGGTGAGGAGCTTGCCGGCTGTCGTGCAAGCGGAGTTGTAGTAATGAAGCTTGTCCCAGAAATCGGCCTGACTAGCCGATCACCTCTGCTGTAAACCAATATGACGAGCAAGTTGTTGAGTCTCTCAGCGAAGGGATCATTGCGTCTTTTACGGAGAACGAGCTGATGTGGCTTGAATTGTTCGATCCCAATTGGCGGAGTAACTGAATTCTGGCGAATCCAGCTACGAATCGCGGTGTGTTTTTTCGTACCGCACCATTTAACCTGCTTAGCCGTGTACGTAGCCTTTTGGCGCTAGTTGCTTCACGCCGGTTTTGTCTTTGGACCAGAGTCCTGTTCGAGTTACGAACGTTCCAATACGTGTTAAAGGCACCCCCAAGATTTCACGAGGCAGAGAAGCTAATTTTTCTTGAGGAACAGCCAGCAGCAATTCAAAGTCCTCGCCGTCTCCCAACGCATGTTCGAGCGGACTTCGGCCAGAGGTCTTTGAGAGCTGCTGGGCTTCGTCGCTGATAGGAACTTGGTCTAGCCAAACCTCGGCACCGCATTTACTCGCGACAGTCATGTTGAGCAAATCGATACCTAGTCCGTCGCTGATGTCTGTGGCGGCAGACACAGCACCAAACCGATGAAGCTCCGTTGCGAGCTCGAGCCGTGGCTCGAATGCCAAATGTTTTCCAAGAATGCTGCCACCAAGCTTCCCGGTTACGACGATTGCGTCCCCCGGCGAAGCTCCGCTTCGAAGCCAGCTCCCGCCCGTTGCAACTTTCCCAAGTGCCGTCATGTGGATCACAAGGGGGCCGTTCCACACGTTTGTATCACCGCCTGAAATGGCAACGCGGTATTTGTCGGCCAGTTCGTAGACCCCTTCGAACACGCCAGCAGCGATATCGCCAGCGTTTTCCCTGGGCAAGCAGAGAGAAAGGAAGATCGAAAGCGGTGCTGCGGCCATGCTAGCTAAATCGCTTAAGTTGACGGCCATTAGTTTTCTGCCTGCCGCCTGGGCTCCGCATTCGGTTAGAATAAAATGAGTTCCATCGCAAAGAGAGTCCGTTGTGATGACCAAATCCGATTGGCCCAAGTCCATCGACTCCCCGCCGATCAGAGCGCAATCGTCGCCGATTCCTAACTTAACCTTGGGCAATCGGGCTGCTCTTTGTTTGACCCATGCTATAAAACTGTGTTCCATCGGAGCTGCTGCAAGTTCCAAATAAAGTGAAAAACGCGGAATGAAATCCAAAGTGAACCAACACTCAATTCAATTTGGGACGCATTGTGTCCTATGCAACCAACTCATAGCAAGCGGTCAAACCTCCATTTGTCGAATTCGGCGGTTCGCAAACGTGTTTTTTCTCGCGATTTTTGCGCTTTGCCAACCGCAATCTTGTCTGTCCAAGGACGATGTGCCAGAGTCATTCAAAAAGGAAATTAAATCCTGGATTGAAGACCTTGGCTCGGACAATTACTCAACCCGACAGGTCGCTGCCCTGCGACTGACTAAATGCAAAGAAGATGCGATACCATTTTTGACCGAAGCGGCCAGCATTGCGACCGGCGAAAAGTCCGACCGTCTCTTTCAATTTCTGTCTTCCGTGGCTTCGGACCCTTACAGTGACTCAGGCAAACTAGCATTCGAATCTTTGAACGAATTAGCTGCGTCAAGAACCACGGGTAAAGCCATCCGGGCCGAAAAGATTCTGCGGGTCATCGGTGCTGAACAACGCGAGGCTGCGATCCGATTGCTGGATACGCTCAAAGTGTCGTTAAGAGATCGCGAGCTCCAAGTCATGAGCAGCAGGATCTATATGAAACAACCTCTTGTGATCGACAGGAAGTTTACAGGCACGGCCGATGATTTGGCTTGTTTGAAGTGGTTGACGGACGTTGAATTTGTGCGATTAGAAGGAACACAGATCAGTCAACAAGTTTTAAAACACGTGATTGCATTGCCGCACCTTAAGAAGCTTCAATTGATCGAAACCAATCTCAATGTGGAGGATCTAGCCATTCTGAAGGATGCTCCAGACTTGGATTTGCTGGAGTTGGTCTATTCACCGATTGGCGACGAGTCGGTCGATCTACTTCTAAAATTACCGGTATGGGGAAATCTTTATCTGTTTGGAACCAAGCTTTCGTCGAGCGGTCAACAGTCGCTGAGGTCTCAACTGGAAGGTGTTGAGTTGTTTATGTCCCGTGGCGGTTTTTTGGGTGTACAAGCGAACGGTAATTCTCCTGTCATCAACGAAGTGGTACGAGGTGGCGCTGCCGAAGCCGCTGGACTTAGGAAGAACGACCGAATGCTTTCGGTCAACGGAGTTCCAATCCAACTTTTTGACGACCTCAGAAAGGAGCTTGCCAAGTTTGCGGATGGCGAGTCTGTTGTTATCGAAATTGAAAGAAAAGAGCGAATCGACGCACTAGAAAAAGACAATCCACTCGAACTTCAACAATTCGACTTTCCGATGCCAGGCAAATACGAACTCAAGAAGTTTCAAGTGCCAGCGACGCTTGGAAAACGCACTGATATCACCCGGGATAGGTGATGCAGGACGAAGTAGAAGTTTGGCGCCCAGAGGGCTTAAGTCGTTTGAGACGACTTGCGATCAAGTGGTTTTCTGAGAACGGTCGCAAGTTGCCGTGGAGGATCACATCGGATCCGTATGCCATTTGGGTGAGTGAAATCATGCTGCAGCAGACCCAAGTTGCAACGGTCATTCCCTTTTACCATCGCTTTCTTGAATCCTTCCCTGACGTAGTCTCTTTGGCCGAAGCTTCACTTGACGATGTGTACCGACATTGGGCTGGATTGGGGTATTATCGACGTGCGAGGCAAATGCACCAAGCGGCCAACGTGGTGCAAAAGGAGTATGCAGGAGTATTCCCATCCGAATTTCAAAAAGTTCATGAGTTGCCTGGCATCGGTCGCTACACTGCAGGAGCGATTTTGTCTTTTTCGGCGGACCAACGGCAGCCAATTGTAGAAGCCAATACGCAGCGACTCTATGCTCGATTATTGCATCTCAAACAGGAAACGACTTCCAAGGCTGGACAGTCGCATCTATGGACGTTTGCTGAACTTGTACTGCCTAAGCGAAAAGGGAGTGGCGGCGTCAACCAAGCTTTGATGGAAATTGGCTCGCAAGTATGCCTTCCAAAGAACCCGCTCTGTTTGGTATGTCCGTTAAGCGATCTTTGTCCGACGTTCAAGTCGGGTTCGCAAGCCATGATTCCAGTGCCGAAACGGCCCAAAGACTTTACTGACCTTCGCGAAATCGCATTGGTGATCCACGATACAAAAGACAGGTT
>CANHVO010000047.1 GCA_947463915.1 Planctomycetaceae bacterium | reverse complement strand
CCATGCGATCAAGATTTGGCGAAAGGCGGGATTTCAATTCGGATTGCTGACAGCTCGCAATTCTCAAATCGTAAAGCTTCGAGCGGCCGAATTAGGAATCACGATGGTCCGACAGGGGTTTGCCGAGAAACTACCTGCTGCACGAGAAATGATTCAGCAGGCTGGTGTTGAGATGAGCGAAGTCTGCTACATCGGCGATGATCTTCCCGACTTGTCTGTCATGTATGAAGTTGGGTTAAGCGCAACGGTCGCGGATGGCGCACCCGAAGTGAAGCAAGCCGCAAAATGGACCATGAATGCTGCGGGCGGCAAAGGGGCCGTTCGAGAATTGATTGAACGATTGCTGAAAGCCAAGGGGCGTTGGGAGGACTTTGTGCCCTCTCGAATCAAATGACTTTCTTTCGCGACTATTTTCGAGTTCTCATCCCTCTGTTTGTTGTTTTTACGGCTTACATGGCTCTTGTCGTTCCTTTTTTGGAACCAAGGAAGACAGACCGAAAAAAAGGGTATAACGACATTATTCTGGCTGCTCGCGATGACTGGTGGAACGGTCTATTTCAAGAAGGGGACTGGCAGCTAGATAAATCCAATCCGCCTCGCGTCGTAAAGACAGACAACGCAATTCTTCTCTATCAGACCCGCGTACAAAAGTCCGAAACCGAATGGATCATCAAGCCGATCACGATTCTCATTCCACAAAAGGACACAGGCTCCAAAAAGCGAGCCATGCTCATCAAGAATCATCAAGGAGCCGAAATTCAATTCGCCTCGGCCGTGGACTGGACTCGTGAGCTGCCGCCTGTAGTGAGTGGCCAGCTCCTCGGCGACATTTCTGTCTATTCGCCACCCGATGATGCCGCAAAAAATGACGGAATGCTTATCAACGCAAGCGACTTGCGAATCAACAAGCGAGTCATCTGGACCAACCAAAAGATCAAAATGCAAATGGGGAACTCGCTTGTCGAAGGAAGCGATCTCCGAATCTTCCTCGACAAGGACTTGCTTACCTCCACACAGCCAAAATCGCAATCCAGTTCCTCCTTTAACGGCCTGAACAAACTTGAATTGACCTACGTCGACCGGGTCCAAATCGGTCTAGAACCAGGTGGGCTTTTGCCTCGTAAGGACATCCCAGACATTGCTCAAAGACCAGCCTATGCGACACTTACATGCGGTGGCGCTTTTGAATTTCAATTCACATCGTCGAAGGCGGTCCTAAAGAAGGGTGTGCATATGGAACACATCGTTCAAGGGCTACCGATCGATACGTTTGATTGCCATGAACTGCAAATCACTGTTGGTGGACATGACAAACCCACCTATGCTCAAGGTACGCCAGCAACGGCTAGTTCCAATTGGCGGGTAGAGAAATTGGAAGCAGTGGGCGCAGTGGGCAAAGACAATCGCGACCATTCAGGTTGGCTTAAGTTAAACGCACCTGGCATGGAAGCCGAAGCCCACGGTCAACATTTGGTTATGGATTTGGTCGATGGAAAAATCACGCTTAGTAACCATCTCCCTAGTACAACATCCCGAGAGCTTACGCCTGTGTACCTCAAGCGTGAATCGGTGCAAGTATGGTCTCCGGAGGTCCAATATCTGCAGAATCAAGGAGCCGAAGCGTTGGCCAACAACCCCAATGCAAAAAGCCGATCACCAAAAGGAAATCGCCTTGGCGCGATCCTAGCATCCGGTGCAGGTAGAGCGCAAATGGGCCTGAAAGAAGATTTATGGACACTCTCTTGGGGGGAACAGCTCCTCTTTCAGCCCGACCCGGAAAACCCCGACAAGGATTTGGTCGTCATTCGTGGGAGCGCCAACATCAAGAGCGATACACATGGACGTTTCCAAGCAGAAAGGTTGTATTTCTGGCTCACGCCGATGACGCCGGAGCTCGCAGTCCAGTTTGCACCGCAATATCCAAATGGAAACACTCCATTGGCATTGCCCGATCGAATGGAGGCGGACGGCAACGTCAAAGTGGACTCACCACAATTGAACGCAAGGGTCGAGAACATGCAAGTTTGGTTTGCCTACCAGCCTGCACCCATGGTTGTCGCCCCAGTCGGTGGCAATTCGCAACCTCAAACTCAGACCAACGCCCTCCCTATCGCAGTAACGATAAACAGTGCGCCACTCAACGCGGACCTTCCGCCGACTAATGGCCTTGCAATGCCCACCCAGCTACCCGCGAACTCGTCATTAGGTCCAGGCTCTTCGCCCTTGGGATTGAGCCTTTTGCCACCCGCAAGTAACAAACCAGCACCGTTGAAGCAGCCTAGTCAAGCACCTGCCAGTAAAAGCGGAATGGTAACCAGCAACACTTCCCCGTTTGTTGTCACGGCCAAAACCATGCGTGCCAAAGTGGTTCGCACGGGTCCTGAAAGTCGCGTCGAAGACTTGTTGCTCGACGGCAATTTCGCCCTTACCAAAAACCAAATATCGGACGATTCACCGTGGCCATTGATTGTGACGGGTGATCGACTTGAGCTCAAGCAAACTCAACCAAACTTGAGCGATATCACCATTGTTGGTCAGGCGACGCAGCCTGCGAAAGTAAAGATTGGGAACGGTACCGTTGTCGGCGCAACGCTGAGTCTTAAGCAAAGCGAGAATCGATTTTCCATCGATCACCCTGGTGAAATGATTCTTCCAGCTGAGGTGCTCCAGAAAAAAACGCCTGTGACTCAGAGCAATCCCAGTTTGGTTAGTTTGCCGAACACACTCAATAATGGCTTTCCAAGCAACGGCTTCATTCCTGCTCGCGCTCCAACCAAGGAAGCGGGCGGGGAAATTCGCTGGCATGAAACACCCAAATTGCAGTGGGGTAAACGCATGGAATTCGATGGTAGAACCGCTCGCTTCTTTGGAGGCGTTGCTATCAATTGTCGCATGGAGACCGATCCGCAAACCCTTTGGCATATCGATGCGCGAGCCAGCGAAATGGCCGTTGAGATGGAACAGCCAATCTCGATGCGAATCGATGGAAAGCGAAGCCAAGACCCAGCAACACAAGTCTCCGTGATACGCCTTTTGGATTCCGTGGAACTGCGAGCAGTGCAAACAGACTTGAAGTCGCGGCGCAGATCCATGGAGCAGATCAAGATTCCACAGCTCGACATTATGGTTCCGACGCAAACTTGGTTGGGACATGGCCCCGGCGAGATTTGGAGTCGGCGTCTTGGCAATGAGAGTCCGTTGAGCGGAGCTCTTACTTCTGCATCCTCGCCCCCACAGGTCGCCGACACGGGTACGGAGAACAACTACCAGTGCATTCATCTGCGTTTCGAGGGCAGAATGGAGGGCAACATGGCGCAACGCAGCGCAACGTTCATCGACCGCATTGCGGCCTTAATTGGACCGATCGCTTCCTGGGATGATGCCGTCAATGTCAATACGTTCGACCGTCTCGGCCGCAGTCAAAGCGTCCTGTTTTCGGACCAACTGAATATCTTCGATGCGTCTGGATTGAGCTGGAATCAATTTCCCAATGCCCCCAAAACGGCTGCGTGGGAAATCGAAGCAGTCAGTCGAGTCAAGATGCAATCGAACACCGATTCAGGAGAAATTTCGGTTGAAGCCAACAGCTTAAAATACGCTGCCGCCAGCGACACGGTTCGAATCGAAGGGACACAAGGGCAACCAGCCCACATCAACACATCGCAACACGATTTGCAAATCATCAACGCAGCCTATCGGATGAAAACCGGCGAGATTACCAGCATGCAAATCAGTAAGTTCTCGGGCGAATTACCACAGAAAATGCAACCAGGCAACGGCCCTATGGGCCAACCGCAGACACAGCCCGCCGTCCAACCGAACAACCAACGTATCCCCTCGCCGAGAGATACTCAGTTCGCACCACCTGCCGGTCGTCGGTAGATTGTGGTTTCATCGTGGTTATGTTCAAATCATCCTCGCCCCGTTTCGGGAACGCCGTGAAGCATTTTGTAGCGAAACTCGGCAAGAGTTTCGGTGGATTAGGCGATGCAACCGAAAGTCTTGACGACTTTCGCTACTCAATAACCTGGAGCAAAGCGCCCAACGGCAAATGGCCTCTCAGTATCAACTACTTTTGGATGCAGTACAGTTTAGTCCAGCTGCGAAGCAACACTTGATCGCCAACTGCGACCATGGACGCATCGATGGCATCGCTCAGCTGATTTGTGGCGACAACGTCCAAGCTCGCATTGTCTTTCAACACGAGCGTTGTGCCATCGCGACCCGTGAAATAAAGATGGCCATTGGCCGCTACCGGCGATGAATACAAGGTGCCAACGCCGGACAGTCTCTTTCGCTCAAACAGCACTTTACCTGTACGTGCATCGACGCCGCTCAAAACATCGGAGTTTGCTGCCGTAAACAACAATCGTGCGCCCGTTAAGATCGGCGACGGAACATAGGGTGTGCCCTTGTTCACGTTCCATACCACTTTGTTCTCGTTCGTTATGTCTCCGACGGAGTCGAGCGGAATCGCGTTGGCACAGGCCGCTCGGTATCCGCTCATGCAAATCGCATTGTTTTCAAATCGAATTGGGGACGGAATGGCATTTGTGGTTTGACCGCCACATGACCAAAGCTGCTCGCCTGTTAGAACATCGTAGGCTCGAACGCGATTGGTGCCGTTGACGATCGCCATGGTCTTGCCGTTGTATTCAGTGACGAGCGGTGTGTTCCAAGAGGTCACTTCTTCCGGTCGATCGACTTTCCATTTTTGCTTGCCTGTCTTTTTATCCAATGCAACAATGAATGACCCTTCCTCCTGATCCCAATTGACGATTAGCGAGTCCCCAGCCAAGACGGGCGTAACCGCTTCTCCCCAGCCAAGTCGAGTTCGCATGTCACCAAGATCCTCTTGCCATATCAGATCTCCGCTGAGTGAATAGCAAAAAATGCCTCGCGAGCCGAACGAAACGTAGAGCCGCTGGCCATCTGTTGTTGGTGAGCCGGCAGCGTACGTATTGGTTTCATGACGGCCTTCATGTGGAACTTGTTCTGTCGCCAACTTTTGCCATCGCGTTTTGCCGGATACGCGATCGATACACGTGACGACGAATCGGTAATAGAACTCGTCTGGTTTTGTCTTAGCACGCTCGTCGATGACGACAGGTGCTGGACTCTTTTTGTCTGTTTTCTCTGCCGAAGCGATGAACACTTGATCCCCCCAAACAATGGGAGTCGCGGTTCCTTCGCCGGGCAAGCTCACGGTCCACTTGATGTTGGTTTTGGTATCCCAATTCAAGGGTGGCTTTGCGTTTGAGCTAGCAACACCATCGGCGGTTGGCCCGCGCCAATGCGGCCAGTTATCCAGGTCGTTGCCAAGCGACGTCGGTGCAATTGGCAATGCCAAGGTCGCCATGATTGAGAGTGCATGGCGCATTGGAAATTCTAGAAATTTCATTGGTACGAAGGTGGGCTAGAGAAACTTGATGGTGAAAACTACCGCAGCTGAATTCGTACGAATTCAGAACCAAATGAATTCTCACGAATTCAGCTACGGGGTTGGCCTCACTCTCCCGAGCCAAAGATATTGCTGGGGTAAAGTCGAAGGAAAACGTTTATGCCAAAGTGCGAATTCAATTGCATTCGCTTAGGAAATCCAAGTTGGTTCCCAGCCTTTGCGGTACGGTTTGGTTAGCCAATCGTTGGCCTTGGCGTTATTGGTAATTCGCATCGCTTTTGAATCCCATTTGAGTTCTTGTTCAGGGAATCGAATACCGATGGTGCCGAGTAGGACGGCTTCGGTTAGCGGGGCTGCGTAGTCGAAATGCGAAGTTGTTTGACCGACACCTCTGCATGCGTCCGCCCATTGAACATAGTGATCGACTTCGGGAACCACGGGGATTTTGTCCTTGGGGAACTTTTCTTCTGGAAAGAGCACAGGCATGGCGACGTGCGGAATAACCAAAGAGCCTTTTTCGCCAATCAGTACTGAGCCTGCACTGGGCAATTTGTACGAGGCGGGAATGTCACCAAGCAATTCACGGTTGGGGGCTGCACCGGCGGCATCATACCACGTCAGACGAATCGTCGAATCTTTGGTGTATTCTGTGCCAGGGAAGTCGTACACGACGGTCGCGCGATCCGTCCAAGAATCGGGCATCAACGACGGTGCGGTCGCTCGAAGTCCGTTGGGGGCCCCCAACTTTAGCGACTTGAATACCGGGTCCAAGATATGGCAGCCGAAGTCGCCGATTTGTCCGGTACCATAAGCTTGCCATCCTCGCCAATTGAACGGATGGTACATGGCTTCTTTATAGGGACGCTCGGCCGCAACCCCTTGCCAAAGATCCCATCGGACATGGTTAGGGATGGGGTCGGCACCTTCGGGACGAGCGATGTGCCGCGGCCAAGTGGGCGAGCCACCTTGCCAAGAATGCACTTCCTTGACTTTGCCGATCATGCCCGAATGAACGATTTGTACTGCGGTTCGGTAGGCGGAGTGCGATTGGATTTGGTTGCACATTTGGGTTACAACATTGAACTTCTTTGCCGCCATTTGCATCTGTCGCGATTCGAACACCGTATGAGTCAGTGGCTTTTGACAAAAAACATGCTTGCCCAACTGCATGGCCGCGAGAGCGATTGGGGCGTGCATGAAGTCGGGTGTAGAGACCAGCACTCCCTGGATGTCTTTGGCATCGTCGAGCAGTTTTCTCCAGTCTTCGAACTTGCGAGCGGCTGGGTATTTTTCGGCTGCATTTCCAAGATGGTTTTTTGAGCTATCGATGTCACACAGCGCCATGACCTCAACCTCGGAACTTGCGGCCACGCCGTTCAAGTCGCTAAAGCCCTTTCCGCCGGTGCCAACACTCGCAATGCCCAAACGCCGGTTCGCTCCAAATACCCTCGAGTATTGGAGGGCGGGCAAGGTGATTGCTGCACCAGCCAAGGATGCAGCTTTTACAAACGAACGGCGATTGGGTTTCAATGTCATAGCAAGACTCTGGTAAGATGAAGGGTGTGGTAGGTTGGCGGGAGGCTCACCATTTTAACGGAATTGGCATTGCCAGTCGGCACAGCGAAGAGAGAATCGCAAAAAATATCGATATGCACTTGGACTAGCTGCTGGAAAAAACCTGCAACGGCCCGTAGCTGGATTCGCAAGAATTCAGCTGGTTTTGAATTCTCATGAATTCAGCTACGTTCGTTTTCATTCCGCCGCTCGCCTTGTACTCTCCCAAGCAATTCGGACCCATTAACAATGAAACTCCCAAAAGTGCTTCGCGTTCGACAAAACTACGCAGTCGGCCCCAGGGTCGATGCGCAGTCGATTCTGAAGGCAGAGATGCAGAAGTTTGCAAATAGGATTCGCCACGGTGATCGAATCGCAGTGGGGGTAGGGAGCCGTGGCATAACCAATCTCCCTCTTATTGTCGAAACGGTGCTCCAGGAACTCCATCGGTACGGTGCGAAACCTTTTATTATCCCGGCCATGGGCAGCCACGGCGGAGCCACAGCGCAAGGCCAGCGCGATGTGCTTGCCACGTATGGCATAACGGAAAGCTCCATGCGAGTGCCAATTCTGGACTCGATGGAGGTAACGCAAGTCGGCATCTCGAGCGATGGCATTCCGGCCTATTGCAGCACAGAAGCGAAAGCTGCCGATGGCATTATTCTCATCAATCGCATCAAGCCGCATACGGATTTCTTCGGTACTCTTGGAAGTGGATTAACCAAGATGTGCGTCATCGGATTGGGCAAACGAACAGGTGCCACGGCGATGCACCTCGCTGCCATGCAATTTGGACACGAGCGAGTGATTCGCAATTTGGCAAAAGCGGTCATCCAAAATGCCCCAGTCTTGGGTGGTATCGCCATCGTTGAAAATCAGTTTCATGATACGGCCAAAATCGTAGCCGTCCCCGTTGACGAACTTGAGGCGGTAGAAAACGAATTGCTTGTGGAAGCCAAATCGCTGATGCCTAGATTGCCTTTTGAAGAATTGGATTTACTGATCGTTGATCAAATAGGAAAGAACATAAGCGGGGCTGGAATGGATCCCAACGTGATCAATCGAAGCGTGCATGGCTACGACAGTATGCCAGCGCGAGGGGATCGCACCTCGCCGTTTATTCGGAGAATATACATTCGAGATTTGACACCGGAAACGCATGGCAACGCCATCGGTATCGGAATGGCGGACGCGGTTACGAGTCGCTTGGTCGCATCGATGGACATGCAGGTAACCAACATCAATGCCCTCACAGCGTTAACGCCTCAAAGCTCCAAAATCCCGATCGCATTCGAAACGGACCGCGCTGCGATCGAACAAATGTTGGCTTCTTTACCGATTTCCAAATTGTCCGATGCAAAGGTGGCGAGGGTACTGGATACGCTATCGGTTGCGGAAATGGAAATCTCCGAATCGCTTTGGAATGAACGCTCGTCGGATGGGCAATTAATCGCTTTGACTGAGCTAAGAGAATTTGGCTTCGACAAAGATGGTAACCTAGCGAGTCCCTCCCACAATCCCATCACATAACCAAAAATCATGACATCAATAACCAAAAATAAGTTTTCGTTGAGTTTACCAACCAATGTAGTACTCGGGAGGGTGAGGCTCCTGCCGAACCGTTGTGTCGGAAGCTCGGCAGGAGCCTCGCTCTCCCGACGGTTCCTAAGTGGCTTGGCATTTCAAAATTGTTTGTCGTCGGGCGTGAGCCTGGGAACCAGATTCTGGCCCACTATCCTTGCGAGTCTCCTCGCACTGGTGCTGATGCCAGTTCTTTCGTTTGCGGATGACTTCGTGCGGGTTGCGACGTTTGATGTCGATGCGACGCCGCCGTTGGGTTCGGCCATGGCCTATGATCCCGTGAAGCGAGTGGATGAATTGACGCTTCGATGTCGAGGTATCGTGATCTTTGGCGCGGAGCAGCCCATTGTGCTCTGTGCAGTCGATTGGATCGGTATAGCCAACGAAGGGCATGATGCCTTTAGGTCCGCGTTGGCCGAGGCTGCTGGAACGGTGCCGGCAAGAGTTGCCGTGCATGCCCTGCATCAGCACGACGCACCTGGCTGTGACTTCACTGCCGAAAAAATCATTCGCGAGTTGGGGCTCCAAGGGTACTCACGTTTCGATGGCAACTTCCATCGGCTCGTCATGCAACGAGCAAGCGAGGCGATTCGGGCCGCAATACCAAATGCGAAGAAGGCAACTCATTTTGGGTTTGGGGAGGCGATGGTAAAAGAAGTCGCATCGAATCGCCGCGTTGCAGTGGGCTCCGACGGCAAAGTTGGGAGCATGCGAGGTAGCAGTTGCAAAGTGCCAAGCTTGGTCGCATTGCCTGAAGGCTTAATTGACCCAAATGTTTCTCTGCTTGGGTTTTGGAACGAAGACACCCCGGTGGCCATTTTGACTTCTTATGCTTGTCATCCGCAAAGCTATTATCGATTAGGGATCCCAAGTCCTGATTTCCCTGGGATCGCTCGATTCATCCGAGGTCAAGATTTGAATGTGGCGTTGCACGTTCATTTTAATGGCGCAGGCGGAAATATCGCCGCGGGCAAATACAACGACGGCTCGCAGCCCAAGCGAATGATCCTTGCAAATCGACTGGCCGATGGGATGCGCGAGGCTTACGAAAAATCCACGCGAGTTTTGCTCTCGTCAAAGGATTTAGGCTGGAACAGCGAGCCTGTGAGCTTGCCGGTCGCAACGCATCTAAATCAAGCGGACATTGTCACCAAATTAAAAGGGACCGATCCGAAAGGCTATATTTCTCTGGCCGATCAATTAGCTTGGCTGGAGCGAGTTCAATCGGGGCATAAGATCGATGTGACTTGTTTGCGAGTCGGCAATGTCCGAATGCTTCATTTACCTGGCGAATTGTTTGTTGAGTATCAATTGGCGGCGAAGGCCATGCGACCTGATTTGCATGTGATGATGGCAGCCTATGGCGACTATGGCCCTGGCTACATAGGAACGGCAGCCTCTTATCCTGAAGGTGGTTACGAGACAGGCCCAACATCGTCTAGCGTGGCACCGGAGGTCGAGGCGGTCTTGATGGGAGCAATGAAGCGTGTGCTTGGAGAAAAGTAACTGTTGTGTCGCCTTGAGGTGATCGGGCAATCTGAGTACGTCCAATTCATTTTTCGAATTGATTAGCCGTCGGGCGATAGGCTTGTCATTACCCAAAACTTTTCAAGTCTGTTTCGCTCCTATTGGTGGCTTTTCTGTGTGAATTCCTCCTCCTGCTCCTGCTCGTACTCGTACTCGTACTCGTACTCGTACTCGTGCTCGTGCCCGGTCGCAAAAAAGATTCGAGTACGAGTACCACTTCATTGAGTACGAGTACGCTGGAAGGCGAGAAGATAAGGGCCGGCTAAAGCCGAACGGCGTTGAGATAGTCAGTAGTGGAATCTCGCAAGAGTTCCTGAAGTGCCTCGAACTCCAGGAAGTTTTACAGCTTCCGCTACGGGGACAGGCTTGATTCAATTCCATTCCGGCTAAAGCCGGTACACCAGCCAACTAGACGTTCTGCTAAACTGCTGCAAAGCCGGCATTTCGTCGGCAATTTGCCAATGAGCACTTACGACTGAGCTTATGTTTCGAATCCTTTTGAAAAAGTACATCAATGAAGCCATGCTGTTGTGGTGTGCTTGCGCATTGGTCCTTTTCTTTTTCCCATGGGTTCGGATTTGGACAGTCAGCCAGTTTGAATTGAGCGGCTTTGCACCCTTGATCGAGCAGTTTCGTGCTTTTGAAAAATTCTCACCGGTACCTTTGGAGCAGTTTCTCACTTATCACGGCATGATTGGTTTTACGTTCGATGAACCGGTTTTGATCCTGTGTGTTTTGGTTTGGAGTATCGCCCGGGGCAGCGATGTTGTAAGCGGCGAGCTTGGTCGAGGTACGATGGAAATGTTGTTGGCGCAACCATTAAGTCGCGGGCAGATTTTTGCTGCGCATGCGTTGGTAACGATCACAGGTTTGGCATTGCTGTGTGTTCTGGTGTTCTTCGGAATCTATCTAGGGATCCAAACCAATGAGACGCCAGTGAGTAGCTCAGGTGTATTTCGGCTGCCGAACTTCAATATGAACGTAACCAATCCATTTAGTGCAACGACATCGAGAAGGGTACCGCTTTCCGAGTTGGTTTCGCCGAGCGTTTATGTCGTGCCGACGATGAATTTGTTTGCTCTTGGGTTCATGCTTTTGGGGCTGAGCGTCATGGTGAGTTCGTTTGAGCAGTACCGATGGCGAACCATTGGAATTGTCATCAGTGTTTACGTCTTGCAGCTGTTGCTCTTCATCTTGTCGAAGTCGACACCAAGGCTTGGCTTCTTAAAGCCGTTTAGCTTCTTGGCTGCGTATCAGCCTGACTGGATTGTGCAGGAGGTTTTTCACTCACCTGAATTGGCATGGGTTTGGCAGGTTGTGCCCGAGGCTACTTCAACCAACACGGTTTCCCAAGCATCGCATCTCGGTCCTATGTTTTATGTAACGGTCCTCATTGTTTTGGGGTGTATGAGCTACGCTGTTGGTTACTGTCGTTTCAAGACGAGGGACTTGCCTGCCCCACAATAGGCTCCGACAAAACTCCTCGGTACCTCGCGTAAAGTTATGATTTATGTAGTGAACAAGGTCACGAGTGCTCCCTTTGTATTTCGGAATTGCAATTGCATATAACGCCCCATGCCCACTCAAGATGAAAAAGCTTCCAAACGCAGCTGTCTATTTTTATCGATTCTGTTTTTTGTGGTTTTGCCCTTTTCGTCGATCGCACTGGGGCTGCTACTTTGGTCTGCTCGCGAGTCGTCCGGGAACCGGCGACTCGCTGCCCGCAAGGCGAACATGGTGAAGCAGGGGCTGCCAATTGACGATAAAACAATGACGCAATTTTTTAACGACCGTACCGACCCAACAAACTTGGCGGCTTGGCAAAATGTTCTCGCGACAATAGCGGACAAAGAATATCAAGCTTCGCGAAACGAAGTAGCTACCTTTTGGGAAGATATGATTTTTCGCGAGCCAATCGTTCCTGACATTCCTTGGGAAGATGAAGCTGCATCGTTTTCCTTTCTGGACAAATGGAAAACGCTGCACGAGGAAGTGGTTCAACTCTCTATCGATGCAAAACCAGTTCGGTTCCATACGCAATTCAACTCAACCAACACTCTACTTCCCGAAGTTCAGTCATTGATGCCGATCGCGAGAACTCTTGAATTGCAAGGGCGAGTTGGACTCCGTGCTCGCAATTCGGCTGTCGTCCGAGAAAACTTAGAGGCGCTGCTGGGGCTTAGCAATATCCCTACAGGTTACCCAAGTTTGGTGTCGCAATTTGTCTCGTTCGCCATCGATGGTATTGCAATGGATCTGTTGAAGGACGCGATCGAGTTCGATGTTTTGAGCGAGGTCGATTTGCAAATACTGCTTCCGAAGGTCCTCGAAGTCAGCGATTTTGGTGAGGATTGGAAGGCGACGATCGCAGTCGAACGCGGTATCGCATTGCCGATGTTCTCCAACCCCGAAAAGGGGAAGTCAGTCGGCGTGACGTCGCTGCCAGGTAGGTCTCACGATGCTCTTCTGTATTTGGATTTGATGGAGGGGTTAATCGATATTCCTTTAGAGGATCTAGCCGAGTTCAAAGCGCGATTGCAAAATGTTGAATCACGAGTTCAGGAAATTGCAAATGCGAATTTACTTGCGAAGTTTGATTCGATAATCACATTGCAAACCATACCCTCGATGCAGGGTGTCGGCGAAGCGTTTATCCGGCGAGCTTTGATGCATCGTATGGCGGCACTTGCAATCGGACTTCGGCTCTATGAGGATCGAAACGGATCGCTTCCCAAATCAATCCAAGTCCTTTCTGAAATCTCGTTGGACATCAAACGATTGACGCCTACGAATGGCACTTCCTTTGGTTATCGCGTGGATAGAGACAACGCCAAACTGTGGGGAGGAAGCAATAAAGACACGTTAAAGATCGCGTCCGAACCACACACAATTGAGTCAATGAGGGCAGAATCGTTAGAAAGTTCGAGAAGAGAGAATTGGTTGTGGGAGCTGCCGGCAGGGCGAAAGTAGCTTGACCGTTGGTTGAGATGAGTCACAATGTGAGGCGGCTTCCGATCCTCTATTTTCCTTTCGAATTCCCAATGATGCTTGCCCAAACTGGAATTGAATCTGTATCTTCGACAGCAGCGACTCCCGCCGAATCGGCGAGCACTGCTTTTTGGTGGTTGGTACTGCTTGCGATTGCTTGCCTAGCTTTGACCTGGTATCTGCGACGGCTGAACAATGCCAAGTCGGAAACTTCGGGGCGAAAAGACTCGCAAAAGAGGCCCTCTCCCAAAGCAAAAACAGCTGAGCCGGTATTGCCGAACGAACTTGAAACACCAAGAGATAGCGACACCAATCGCCAATTCAAAGCGAGCAAATCCAGTTCGAAAAAGAAGAAGAAAAGTCAATCAAAGGGCCAACAAAACAGCAAGAAGCTAGAAAGAAAGCAAGACGCTCCAAAGGTAGAGATGAGCCGTGTCCCAGAGGCAACTATCTCGAGCGAGAAAACTCCCGGGGCCGCGAAGTCGGACGAGATTTCAATGGAATCAGCGTCCACGTCCTTGTCGCCAGCAACCGCGTCAACACCGGTTCCGGTGGCGGCGATCTTTGAACCGCTTCGAAAAGTTGTTCCTCCGAGACGAAAGCGCTCATCGCTTGATGTCGCAACCGAAGGAAAGAAGTCACCGTCGGTAAATGAGGAATCCGTCAACCGTCCCGCTTCGGGTGGGAAATTCGAACGCATGGTCCCTTCCACGACTTTCAATCGCGCGGCGGCAAGTCGTTGGCCAGCTTCGATGACGACCCCTGTGGAGAGATCGATCCAGGCTAGACCCGCTGAAGCCAAGCTAGAGTCGAAGCCAGTTGGCAGTGGTCCCGCATTGCAGACGACTGCGTTGCCACATCCCGCGATCCCCGCCGCGAAAGGTCTAAAGAGTTTCGTATCGAAAGTGAAGAGCGCGACTTCGTCTGATTCAGCTATGGCCGAAAGTGTTCCTGAGGAGAGGAACGCGACAGAGGGGGTTCAGTAAGTCGCCTCTGGGCTTTGTTGAGAGCAAGTGTCGCCCCGTTGGGCAACGCGGTGAAGCATTTTCCGCTGATGAAAACAGGCTTTTCTGTAGCGAAAGTCGTCAGGACTTTCTGCTGCATTGCATAAACCACCGAAACTCTTGACGAGTTTCGCTACGATGCTTCACCATCTTCCCTGTTGAAGGCTTGGAGCCCGAAAAACATGCCGATTTTGACGGTCGTGGGCATCCTATCGCTTTTAGCGACAACAGATTTTGCCAAATCGTCGTAGGTTGAGGTCCGAAGTGGCGAATTCGTTACCAAAGCCTTTGCGGATTGCGTAAAATGGATAGGTGGGGCGTGCTTTGCGCTGCCCTGAATCTCCGTTTCCTCCATGCAGTTTGGTTTCCGTTTGTTTCCGCCAACCTCCAATGCTCGAGCCAATCTTCGACGCCAATCGATTGGGGTATCATTTGCTCTTGTCGGTATTGCCGTTGTTTTGAGCATTTTGCTGTCCCCAGCTGGTAAGGCTCAGGAACCGGACGGGATGCCGCGTTTAACTCTTCCGGACAAAACACCGGACGTTCTGTACCCCGGCATTCAGCCAGATGCCTTTCTGATACGAAACGGGATGGGGGAAACGATTCTCGTTCCGAAGGTTCGGTATGAGGCTTTCGAGAGGTTTCTTAGCTCTGAGTCCGATCGGTCCATTCCGCTCTCGGCCGAATTGTTGGAGCAGATGGAGGTCGCGATCAAGATAGAAGATCTTATCGCCAGAATCCAAATCAATGCCAATGCCAATCTTGCAGAAGCAAACAGCAAATGGCTCAGCGTTCCAATCGCTCTCGGAAACGTTCAGGCCATACCGAATCAAATTGTAGGCGAGACGGCGTCCGAGTTCCCTCCCCTACGCGTTGCAAGTGACCGATCAGGATATGTTTGGCGGCTCTCACCCGGCGGGATAGGCAAACGAAGTATCAAGTTTGATGCCTTGTCGAATGTGCGAACTTCGCCACAGGGCAGTTCACTCCGACTGGACTTGCCCTCGGTTCCAACGGTCATTCGAATTGCGTTGCCATTGGGACAATGGGAACTCAACATCGTTGGTAACGGCTCAGAATCAGAAGTAGTCGAGCCCTTTGTTGCAACCGAGAATCATTCGACCGCGCTCGTTCGAACTTCAGGTGGTTCGGTCACATTAAACTGGGTGAAGAAAACGGTTGAGGATCAAGCGCAAGCCATCGAAGTGAAAAGCCTGACCAAGTACGTTCCCTTGACGGAGTCTGGCCAGTTTAGAGTCACAGCCAATTTAACCATCCGAGGCCCCAAGAACTTGGGCGGTCGACGCTTCTTGCTGATACTTCCAGAGCAAAGCCAATGGCGTGAACCTTCAGCCGTAGCAAGTTCCTTTCTTGGTTTTCGGGTCAGCAGATCGGAGCAGGTATCCGAAAAATCCAACACTGTGCTAATGTTGGAGTTTGAAGAAGCATTCTCACGCATGGAGTTGGAACTTCCAATCGAGTGGCAATCTTCGCTCTCGAATGAAACGAACTTAATTTCGTTTTTCATGCCTCGTGTCGAAGGCGTACAGCGGCATACGGGAAGTATCGACCTGAGCGTCCCTCGGAATATTTCGTTCCAATGGGAGCCGCAGGCTGGGATTCAGTTTGTCAGGCAAACGTCGTCAAATGATGGAAGTGAATCTTTAACATATAGTTTCGGCTTCTCCCAGCAAGATGAACCATTGGTCGGTAAATGGATTGAAGGTGATGTGGCTTCGGAGTTGCAAGCCACATACAACGTAGTATGTGAGCCTTCGATCCAGCGGTTGAGTGGCTCGATCGAGTTTTTAGGAGACGTCCGTCAGTTGCCGTTTTTGCAATTAGACGTGCGAGGCTGGACAGTGGATCGCGTTCAGTTTCAGCCATCGGGTCAGGATTTGAGTCTTGCTTTGATTCAAAGTCGGACAACGCCAGACCGCGAAGAAGTGCAGCAAAGCACCACGTCAATTCCACTGAATTTGGCTGAGTTGTTGGATTCGAACCAGTTCAAGACCACGGCCTTGACCGGCAGCCGGCCCCCGTCTGACACAATGCCGTTGCCAGCGGACCCAAATGCAACCATGTCGCCCGCGCGCGAAGAAGCCGCTCGTCAACAAAACAGAGGGATTTCCTTCGTGCTCTCGCGTGCGAATCCTTCTGAAAACGATTTGGCGTCCCAGAAACAGCCGATTGCTTTCACATTGCCAATGGTTTCTTGGTTAGATCCAGAATCACAGCAACGAGAATCGCTGTTGGTAGGCGGCGATTTGACGATCCAATCAACTTTTCTGAAGTTGAAGGAAGGGGAGGCGCATATTGGCCTAAAGCGAATCGTTGAGTCGAACCGACGGCAAGGAGAATTGAGTTCCGGCACTAGTACCTCGACAGAATCGGCTCGTTCCCGTGCAGAACTTAGTTATCGTGTCGCGTCGGCAAAATCATGGCTCGAATGGAACGGTAACGGAGAAAAACTTGGAAGTGTGCTTCAAACGCGATGTGAAACGAAGTTGCACACGACCAAGGAAGGGCTCGATGTATATCAAACATGGACACTGTCGCATGCCGATGGAGTTTCGACGAATCTAAGGATAGCACTGCCAAAAGACTGGTTCGAAGATGGCATCAAAATCAGCGACATCGCGGGCCAAGTCGGCCAGTTGGAGTTGAGCGTAGATGGTGAAAAGGTGACAGGTACTGCAGTCGTTAACAAACTGAGCGATTCGTCATCGATGTTGATTTCACCCTCGCTTGAGCAGCGTTATTTGTGGATGAGAATTGCGTTGCCCGAAAACAAAGGTAACTCAGGTGCCGTTCGGGAACAAAAATTGACGCTCCGCAAGCGTGTTTCCTTACGTGAGAAGCTGACCACAGCTCCATCTTCCTTTGAATGGCTATTGCCGTGGGTTGGATCGGACCGTATCGAAGACACCGTCGAGATTGTCAAGTTCACGGGTGCAGTGATACATAGCGAGGAGATGCGCTGTTCAATACAGTCACCGGTAGGTGGAGATCTCAAGCCATCATCACGCGAAGAGGCTGAAGCGTCAGGGCAGTCGTTCGATCGAACGAATTTAGAGCCACGCTTGGTCGGCTTGCAGAGTCTTCGATCGGAAGTTGACGATCAGAGCTTCGAACTTGAATCAATGTGGTTACAAACGATTGTTAACGCGCGCGAACAGAGAGATCGCTTTGTATATCGAATCAGGACGAAATCGAAAGTAGTGTCCTTTCGAATGCCTGCGAGTCAAATCGCGAGTGCCGAGTTTATTATTGATGGGAAAAAGGTTTTGGGAAGCAGCAACCCAAACGACGTCCAACGCATTGATTTGGCACTTGATGCGATCCTTTCCGACGAGAAAAAGTTGGATAGAGACGTATTCGTGGTTGAAATTTTTCTTTGGTCATTGAACGACTCGCAATGGTGGAAATCACTTCGCGCCGATTCGCCGACCCTTTTGCATTGCAGATCAAGATCACCGTTGGTATGGCAAGTGGTCTTGCCAACAACCGTCCATTTGATTGGTAATACGTCTACGCTCTCTCCTGGTTATCGATGGCGATGGCAGGATCTCTATCTAAGGCGCAGCAGTGACTGGGATCAGGAAAAGATTGGGAGTTCCATCGGTGCTACCCCTCAACGTTTTGTGAGTGAGGAGACCAATCAATACGTTTTCTTTTCTCTCGATCATACGGTCTCGATGAAGGTTTGGGCTGCACCGCGATTCCTTCTCTGGGCACCGGTTGCGTTGTTTGTACTGATTGGCTCCTTTTTTGTGATGGAGTTTACCTGGATCAAGAGACCCTGGGTTATGACTACATTGCTCTTAATGAGTTTGGTCTTTTCGCAATGGGCCTGGGATCTCTCGATTGCCTTGGTTCAATGTCTTGTTGCGGCAATTGGTATTGCCATCATGTATTCCACTTTGAAATGGGTTGTGGATCGCAAGTCTCGTCGACGAAGTGTGTTTGCACTGCGGCCTGGTATTTCAATGAATCTATCGGCTGCCCGAGCTCCGTCGCTTTCTGGCTCCGATGTCTTTGCGAAGGCAGTGGCCTCAACCGCAGCCTCGCCTGGAAGCCAACTGGTTGCGAAGTCAGCACCGACTACTCCACAGTCAACCGATTCCGGTGTTAACGCAGAGGGCGGCAAATGATTGGCGACGTCAATCTTCTTCGTTTGGGAACCCATTTGCAAATTTGTCTTTGTGCTTTGTTTTTTTTATTCGCCAATTCGAATGTCATCGCACAGGAGGGAGACCGTCAGCCAGCGGGATTTCCGTTTCGAAGGGTTTTTGTTCCCCAAAATGATCTTGATGCAATTGGCGTTGACAATCTTGTTCCTATCGATGTTAAGCTCTTAGACGACCTCCTTCGCAAGCATGCCGCAGCGAGCCAAACCGATCAAGCCAAACAGAGCACGAGCGACTCCAACGAGGGTGTTCGGATCCGTTCGGCCTACTATGTGGCTAAATTGATTGGGGCGGATCTCGTATCCGAGAGATCGCATTTGACCTTCGTCGGAGGCAATCGAGATGGAGACCGAATCGAACTAGCACCCTGGTCACTTGCTATCCCGCCCACGAGCGGGCTCAAACTAGATTCACAATCCCCTCCGGCATGGACCTTCAATGAACGCGGTGAGCCGCGACTGGCTGTGACGCCCATTCGAGTCGACCAATCAGATGCAATGCACGGCCGATCTGAGTCAACTTTCAGCTGGTCGACAAAAGCCGATTCCTCGAGTACGCCAAATAAACTCAAGTTTGCGATGGAGGTACCTAACTGCGCCGACAGCTGTCTCGTACTCGCATTGCCTCCGCAAGCCGAAGTACAAGATTCATTAACGGTTGTTCAGCGGGTGTCGGATTGGTCACAGATCGACCGAAGATTAACGGACTGGAACAAATTCACCAAGGAATATGGGAGAGAAGCAAGTACAGGGCTAGCATCTGAGTCTGTTTGGGTGATTGAGCTTGGCGGAAGTCAAACCGCGTCTTTTTCTATCTCCTTAGGGAGCGACAGCCGATCGCAAAATCCGCAGTCGAACTCAGATGGGCGACGCTATGAGCAGCTTGTGCGAACGCAAAATTTGCAACACTTCATTGACGGAAATGAGATTCGCACCGTTTGCGATGCGGAGATTTTTGTCTCACCGGAGCAACCGAGTTTCCGACTGAGTCTACAGCCTGGATCAAAGTTGAGGCGACTAACGGTAAACCAACTGGATGTAGATTGGAAAGTCGAACAAGGCTGGATAGTTGGAGCGACGGGACTTGCCGGGCAGGAATCAAATTCAGCAACGTACGTAAGTGTGATGGCGGAGTTGTTTTCCTCATTCGCATCCGACCAACTTGACAAGATCGACACCCCTACACCTTTATTTGACCACAGCTATGTAATGTCTGGCTCGACTGTTGTTCAAAATTCGTCGCCGTGGCGTTTAACGCAGGTAAATTGTGAGGCCAGTAGAATTGTTCAGCCGATTGAGGACATGCGTACGAGCAGCGTCAACCGGATCGAGTACGCGTGGAGTGCGCAACCGCCGAAACTTTCACTTGGGCTTGAACGAACTGTCTCTACACGGCGATGTGAAACGCTGACTCGCATATCGAACGACGAAATGGGAACATCAGCTGTCATTCGCGCGAAGCTGCTCTTTTCCGAACAGGATTCCAGCCATACGAAAATAGCCATCATGAAGGGATGGAGATTGCAATCGTTAACTTCAATGGATCCAAATGACTCCGTTTCTCTTCAAGATGAGAACGAGACAAGTTCGGGAAGCGAATTTCAGTTAACTTGGGACCGAGTTCAAAAGAGCCGCGTGGCCGAGATCGAATTGCGTTTATTTCGTAATGCGGAAGAAACCGCAGGGCAACCGAGACAAATCGATTGTCAGTCCGTTTTTCGTTTGCCAGGTTGGCAACGTTCCGACACTATCGTCTTGGATCAAGACGAGGTATTCCATCTGGAAGCTCGAGATTCCTTGCTTGATCGTCTGATCACGGAAGACCTTGTATCAGATTGGCAGAAGACTCTTTTGCCCAAATCGATCAAAGGAAACCTCTTTCGCTTTGATACTCAAAGCATCCCCCAACCACTCGTTTGGGAGAGAGAATTGGTCCGACCTCGAGTGAGCAGCAAAACGGAAATTGAACTCTCCGGAATATCAATGATTCGCGCTCGACATGAGCTGCAGCTGAACATGACGTCTACTCGAAACGAACCTTTGGCAATCTTGGCTCCTTCCAAGGACGTCATTTGGAAACGAAAGGAAGGTGAGCTTTGGGTACCTTTGGCTCCTTTGCCAACAAGTCCAGCTTTAACAAAGGAGGGACCAGGAATATGGTTGTTCGACATTCGAACTCTTGGTCTGCAGCCAAAGTTGTTAGCAGTTGTCAACTACGAGTTTCAAGAGGACAGCGAAGTCGTTTTCTCAATCCCTAAGCTACAAGATTTTGAATTGGTATCCCAAGTTGCACAAAGTTTGTCGAATGATGTCATGCTCGATTGCGTTCATCCATCGGCCGAATGGACCATTAATGAGTTAGGAGCCAAGATACTGGTTCTTCCCTCAAATAAGGATGACGCTATCACAAGTATTACAGCAAGGGTATTGCGAAAAGGCTCGTCGAAAAAATGGTTCTTTGACGCAAGCGAACTTCACGTCGCCGTGGATACCATGGGCACTCAAAAAGCATCGCTCACCCTTCACGCCAATAAAGTATTTCCAGGATCTGTTGTGATCGAGTTGGAGAATGGTTGGGAACCGCTTGCTGTGCGAATTCAAAGTTCAGCGAGTCGCCAAGAGATACCATTAAGACTCGATGGCCAACGTCTGGTGATCCCTCGACAACCGGTTGGTCGGGGCGGTGGGGTTGTTTACGAAATTGATTTCTTGGGACCTAGATTGACTCCTCGAAGAGGTTTACTGACGCTGGGCCAAAGTCTCATGTTTCAATGGCCAGTTTTTGCAGTCGACGCGGAGTGCGTTTCGGACCAAAGACGTCTTTGGCTGCCTGCAGAACTCCAGCTCGAAGTGTTGGATCTCAAAGGGAAAGATAATGCGGATTTGGTCGAGTCCAGTAACTGGCCATTGTGGGGTTGGAGTCGGAGAGTCTTTGCTAATGTTTTCGGCAATAACGCCATCGGTGAAACCAATTCGCCACAGCCTCACCATCCCGCACTTCATCGACTCGTTCCTAATTGGGAATCCACAGGATGGCGGTTAGTCAGGGAAGACCAAAAACAGGCTGAGTCGGGCCTCAGTCGCCGCGAAAAAAGTTTAGAGACGCCGTTTAGTATCGGTCGAGTATCCCCCGATCGCACTTTACTCTCTTTGTTTTTCATCGCGATCGCACTTGTCACACCTCGTTTAATGCGGCTTCGCTTTCATATTGCGACTTGGGTATGTGTGTGCTTCATTGTTTTAGCGCATTTTGCTCCAAATCTCGTTGCTCGATTCGCGTTCACTGGGTTGATCGGAATGTTTTTTGGCTTCCTTGGCGCGATCCTGTACGAGTTGATGCAAAAGCGTTCGAACGGCGAAGCGAGCCTGTCGCAAAGGAATTCAGCAAAATGGTCCCCTTGGAACGATCGCCAATCGGAGAACGAATCTGGTTCCAATCATCTTGGGATGGGTGTCGTTGGGGCATTGCGATCAAACGCGGTGAAGATTAGTTCACTCGTGCTGTTATTCCTTGCTTGTGGCGGCTTGGCAAATCACTCTTCACTTTTCGGCGCCGTGGCCGTTCAACAGCCCCCGAGCACTGACGACAAGGTCACCGCTTTTCAAATTCTACTTCCTATCGATGACGCAGGTGAGTTGGTTGGCACAACTGCCTATGTGCAACAAGAAATGCTGGATGGTTTGACAGGCAAGAATGATGGGGCTCGGTGGTTTGATCGTGGAACATTCCCGGTGACTGCCAAATACACTTTACGTGCAGGGATGCGAGGACGCTTTAACTCAGCGGATCAGCTCACCATGACTTACGAGTTTATGGTTGGAGAAGATTTGGCTCCCGTTCGCATTCCAGTGAACGCCTCGCAGTTACTACTTCCGCGGTTCAGTGTCGACGGCATTGATTTGAGCCTCGGAAACCGACTTCGCAGCAATGGAACCTTCTGGACCTGGATACCGGACAGACCTGGTAAGAAAACGGTTCAGATCATTGCTCAACCTGTCTTGAAGCAAAGCGAAGTGGACCGGAACAAAGACTTTTCAGCTCAATTGCTAGATATCGCAATCCTTCCTCTTGCAAACGCATCTCTCGAAATCCAGACCGATTCCAAGAATAGCGTTGATGTGGTTTCTCGAGGAAGAGTTACGGACCCGGAGAGTGGTCGATTCGTTGCCATGTTAGGGGCGGTAGACCGTCTGAATTGCAGCGTTCGAACGCCCCTAACGAAGTCCAACACCAACGTAGCTTCCCCAGCAGAAAACGGTGAAGCTCCAACAATGCACACGGAACTTTTTCTTCAAAACGACATTCTTCAAGCGAAAACGATTGTTGATTTTCCTCGAAGTCATTCCTTTGGTCCCCAAGTCGAAATGGAGGCGGATCTACAATGGCTGCCTGTGGGAAGCCAGTGGGGAGATGCTCAACTCGTTGAAACAAGAGCTGGAAGCAATTTGTTTAGGCGACGCTATGTATTGGAATGGAAGACACCTTCGAATAGCGCCGCTGGAAGTCCATTAGCATCGCGTGATCGACAGATTTCCGTCATTTGGGTTCCCCAGACCACCACTCAAAGCCTGAATGTCCTGTTTGCTGAATGCCTCGAGCGAGGTACTAGACGAGGTACATTACGTTTTGCGAGATCGTTTCCTTCTTGGAGCATCGAGGGAATCAGTACTTGGATCCCAGCCATCGGCTCGAAAGATAGGCTGGATTGGCCTGAGTTGAAAACAAATCTTCTCGCTCTTTCGCTTCGAATTCCGCCCAACGGTGGGTTCGGCATCCTGAAGCCAAAAGCGATTGTGGACAAGCCACAACAGGCGCGAGTCACTACGAAGTGGAGTATTGAGCAAAACCGCGAAAGCGTCTCATGCATGATTGCGTGGTTTGGAAGTAGCCAAACGTCCGAACCGCTCGTCCTTGAACTTCCCGACGACTATCAAGTGACAGAGGTGTACAACCGAAACGGACCTATCCGATTTTTGCAGAGCAGGGCTTCCGGCAAGATTAAACTTCAAATACTAGCTGATCGAAAGTTCCTAGAAGTGAGCGATTTATGGATTCAAGCGAGGAGACAAGTTGAAACCTCAGAAAACGCAAACCAGCCGCAATGGCGTTCTCCGCCGTGGATTGATTTGCCAATGAGTGTCCCGTCCGATCAAATGCTAGAGATTCAAGCCACCGAGCGAATCGCTTTGAACCTCGATTCGGAGGAAACCGTGCTCTACGGAAAAGGCCTGAGCGTCCCTCTTTACGTTATGCAAAAATCGACTTCAGAGAGCCAAGCAAACGGGAGCGTCGCCACTCGGTTCAAAGTCATCCATCGCGAATTGCCGCTCACGGGAACGATACAACTCAGGCTCAATGCCAACCCAAAGGAACTTGAGTTGATTGCGCAAATAGCGAGATCCGTTGCATCGCGGCCGTTCTTTGTTTTGGAGGTACCATACGCACTCAAGGATCGCTGGCAAAGCGAAGCGAGAGTTGTTCCAATTCCATGTCCAAACGAGAACAATGCCTGGTTGCAAGTGCATTTGCCCGAACCAATGCCGACCGTTGGTTTGCCCCCCGTCACAGCGATCGTGCGATTTCCACTTCGCCCGGAAGATTCGGCTGCCGTAGATTACCGGACACGAATTCGCGCTCTCGATACCGATCGGATTCCAACACATCTCGTCGATTCTGCAACAGAACATGATCCTCGCAATGTAGTGTCGAGCGAAGAAAAACCGCAATTGGATTCGATAGGAGATGCGTCTCCAGATAACCGGCCAAGCATCGCAATGTCTATCTTTCATGTTCGCGACGAGAATTTCATGCCGACGCAGACCAAGAGATACGTTCTTCTTGAGTCGCAATTCTGGCTAACAGAAACGCATGTGCACTCGGCAAAGGATAACGA
Organism: Planctomycetaceae bacterium; assembly: GCA_947463915.1. Classification (GTDB taxonomy): domain Bacteria; phylum Planctomycetota; class Planctomycetia; order Pirellulales; family Pirellulaceae; genus JBKCUI01. Next base: position 3,662 of record CANHVO010000047.1, on the reverse strand, counting down.
ATTGGTGTGGGAAATTGATGATGCTGTTGAGGTCTTGTCCGTTGAGATGGATAACAGGCCCATTCCATTTCGCCAAGAGGGCAATCGTATTCGATGTGCTTGGATTCCTTCAGGACTATGTTCTGATGTGCGGTTGTTTTCGAAGCACGAAGTCCGTTCGACAGGTAACAATGGTGGGCAAGTTGAAGCCCCTCAACTGAATGGAAATCTCCAACGATTAGTACCGCTTTCGCTTCGGGATGGTAGAGTTGCAATCTCAATGCGTGGCGTTCCAATACCATCGACAGACTTGTCGGACGCGATGAGCGATATCACTCATACATGTTTGGATGTACTAGAGAAGTCAAAGAGGTCATGGCCTAAGCTGGGTAAGATTGAGCCAGAGTCTGATTTTGACGAGTGGAGAAAGCATTGGAGTCAAAAATCGTTTGGCTATTTGGAAGATTGGATAAGTACCGGCGGGACGATAGACCAACAAGCCTTTGGAGACGCAGTGACGAAATGGCATTCGCTCAAATCGAGTATGGGGACGCCACAAGCGATTGGAAAATCGTCAGTAGAAAGATTGGTTTTGAAATCGGAACGCAATCCGCAGTCCGGAGAATCGCAACCCAATCTATGGTATTCCCTTTTTGGATGCTTGATTATTGTGGGCGCGGTAACGTGGTTAACTCCGTTGATCGGGATTTATCTTCCCAATCGCCCTTGGTGGTGCTGTGTTATTTTGGGCTTAATGGCTTGGTTGGTTACAGGTTTCCTACTACCAACCCTCGTCATGGGAACAATTGGGTTGATAGTTGCGATAGATTGCTATTGGATGGTTACCTCGCGACTTCGACGAAGCGAGATTCGCGGACTACGGTAACTTTGATTTCGCCAGGGTAAGTCAACTGCTCTTCGAAAGACTTGGCGATATCGCGGCAAATCTTGGCTGCGACCGCATCGTCGGTATTCTTGGAGCTAACAATGACTCTCAATTCGCGGCCGGCTTGAATCGCAAACGCTTGTTCGACCCCGTTAAAGCCCTTGGCGATCGCTTCCAGTTCTTCCATTCGCTTGATGTACCGCTCGAGCGATTCGCGTCGAGCGCCTGGCCGCGACGCACTGCAAGCATCTGCCGTTGCGACCAAAAGAGTGTAGGGAAACTCCGTGGTCAATTGATCGTGGTGCCCCAGAGCTGCGTGAACAACTTGCTCGTTCTCGCCGTTGCGTTTGAGCAAGTCTGCTCCGATCTTTGGGTGGCCCCCTTCGAGTTCGTGGTCCGCTGCCTTGCCGATATCATGCAAAAGTCCGCATCGGCGAGCGACCTGGGGATTGAGTCCAATCATTTCGGCCATCATGCCCGATAGGAACGCCACCTCGACACTGTGGCGGAGGACGTTTTGAGAATAGCTTGTTCTGAAGTGCAGTCGACCAAGCATATCGATGGTCCGTTCGTGAAGTCCTTGGATGTTTACTTCCTGGGCGGCTTCTTCGCCTTTGCGTCGAATGAACGCCTCGATTTGCTTTTCCGTGGCTGCAACGATTTCTTCAATTCGCGTCGGATGGATGCGCCCATCGACTACGAGCTTTTCAAGGGACTGGCGTGCGATCTCACGTCGGACGGGATCGAAGCCGCTTACGATGACCACACCAGGGGTGTCGTCAATAATCAGATCGCAGCCGGAGATCTTTTCGAACGAGCGAATGTTTCGGCCTTCGCGGCCAATGATTCGCCCCTTCATATCGTCGCTAGGGATATCGACGGTGCTGGTGCTACTCTCGGAGGTTTGCGCCGAAGCGTAACGCTGCATTGCCACAAGCAAAATATCTTGAGTCTTTTGCTGAGTGATTTCAGCAACTTTCTTTTCGTGTTTTAGAATAACAGAGCCAAGTTCGCCCTGCAGTTCTTTTTCCATGATCGACATCAACTGCTTTTTGGCTTCGTCAATCGACATCCCGGTAACACGTGTAAGGTCTGTTTGCTGCTGCTGAATGAGTTTGGTGTACATCTCGTTTTTGCGAGCGACATCCTCCATCCGTTCGGTCAACTTTCGCTGAGTGTTCTCAACGAGCTTTTCTTGCTTGCGAGCATCATCGGAAGACTGTTTGAGAAGCTCTTCTTTGCGTTCCAATGTCGATTCCCGTTTTCGCAGTTCGTCCTTCTGCTTTTGGATATCGCTATCGAATTTGGATTGAACCTGGAGCAGTTTTTCCTTCTTCTCCAGTTCGGCCGTCTTAGTTAAATTCTCACAGTCCAACTTGGTCTGTTCTAAGAGCCGTTTTGACTGACTTTTGGCGTCCCGACCTTGGAGCATATTGATGCCGTACATTACGCCGGCGCCAACAATGGCAGCGGCGACCGGGATAATCCATCCGGCGGCGGATGCGGGAGCGGGCGTTGGCGGTTGGGCGAACAGCGTAAACTGTGTCGCCAAAGGGAGGAGCGAATTGAGCACGTGTTGTCTTTCTGAAAGTGAACAGACGGCAATGAACCGTTCGAAAGACGAATTGGCCAAAATAGATCGGCTCAACCAACCAAACAATCGCTCAAATGAGACCACTCAGGACAGGCATTTCGAGTCAATTCGGTGTTAGCAAAACCGAATAACAAGAGATGTCAGGATTCCGTTTTGCAAACCTTGACGCAAGACGGCTGCTTTGCATCGCGCATTGAACAATGCCTTTGCAAAATGCAATTCATCAAGCAATGCTGATGAGCCGTACTCGAATTGTGTTCGATGTAAAGTCACAGAGCTTTCGAACGACTTGCCAACACCGCGAGCGGTAAGGTTTGGACGAAAAACAGCAGATGAGAATACAGCGAGAGCAAAAAGGAGAACAACGAAAAGTGGGATCATGCGACCGTAAATTGTAAAGTTTAGTCGAGCAATCAGGGCACAACTCGAAAATCGACTGCCGCGATCCTTCGGGAAAATCGCGGAAAGTGTCATTGCGACTGTTTTTGAGTTTCTCGGTAGTCCAATCAATTTAGGCTCGTCTTCAGGGAACCTGAGGAAACGACCATTTGCAAATGGTAACACACAGCCCCCGGTCCGAAAACGACTCTCAAGAAAACAGCGCTAAAAACATGGGGTGGGATTCGAGAAAGGCAAAAAACTAGAGCTTCAAAAAGCCCTTAGGGTCATCCAAATTGCGTCAGAACCAAACTTTTTCGCATTTGTTTTTGAAATTGAATGCGAAAAAAAGCATTTCCACGCCGCTGGCCGACGACACGATGCGGACGACACGATGCGGACGACACGATGCGGACGACACGATGCGGACGACACGATGCGGACGACACGATGCCGACGACAAGGCAAATCTGGGGTTAGCGAACTTGGGCCTAGTGCCCAACGTTCGCAACATGCTTGGTGTGCTACTCCGTTGTTTCATAGCCGCGATAGCGGCGACACTTGATAGCCGTGGGGCTCGCCCCACGGTCTCTAGGCACGCTGAATATAAGAGCCGTGAAACGGTGAAACGGCGGCAAAGTGAGGTGGCGCCGTTTCACGGCTCTCATATTCGATTTCCGAATTTGCCTGCGGGGCGAGCCCCGCAGCTACGAAATGTCGCCGTTACACGGCTACATCCCCTTCCCCACCACCCCGCGACACCCTCCTTGGGCCCCATGGTCGCAAAAGCTTGGTTTGCTAATGGCGTGCGATGGTCGCCGCCGT
>CANHVO010000046.1 GCA_947463915.1 Planctomycetaceae bacterium | reverse complement strand
TTGCGTCTCTTGGAGCGACCGAACTTACCGTCGCCGAAATGTGCACCACCCTCCAACTTCCTCAAAGACACGTTTCCCGTCAAACTCAAGTCGCTCCACAGGTTCGTCCGTTCGAATATCGCATCCCATCTCGGTTGCGACCTCAGCCATTCGCTCGCTGACTTGGCCGCAGCCACCGATTGGGTGAAACACGCCGTATTCGTATTCGAGGAACGACAATATGGAGAACAAACTGGGGCATTTGAAGGGGGACATTCCCAGGTACTTCGCTTGAAACGAAAAAGCGATAACCAATCGTGGATCCTGAAAATAACTCTGCAAATCCTGACCAAGCGTCTTCCAGGGCTTTACTAAAGATGCTGCCGCAAGAACGGACGGACGCAGCAGATCCAACATACTATTGAATGGAGATTCCAAAATCGGGCGAAATTTGGCCAGCTTCACTCGGTTGTGGTCGAGGTAACGCTTGAGCGCTCCCACGTCTTTGGGCGATAGTGCGGCAATTTGTCGGTCCATTTCCTCGAGATCGTTCGTGCAGTCCAAATGACCGCCCGCACCAAACGAAACTCGGTACTGCGGATCCAAACGTTTCATCGGTATCTCCGCGTCGATATCGCGACCGACCGACTGGAAAATCTCTCTCAAAATTCGAGGATAAAGGTAAAACGTTGGGCCCGTGTCGAATCGAAATCCGTCCGCATAAATACTCGCACAACGTCCGCCGACCTGCGATCGGGACTCCAAAACCGTCACGTCAACGCCAGCATGAGCCAATTGCATTGCGGAAGCCAATCCACCCGGTCCCGCTCCTATTACCACAACTCGACGCTTGGCCATGTCAATTTTTTTTCCTGATGACTTTGGGACTGACTACTTCCCGTCCGTTGATAAATGAAACGAACTCTCGCTTCCCTTTGGATTGTTATAGCACAACGACAAGCGACTTGAAGATTCACGGAATTGTCAAAAGTCAACCACAACGAGCCTTGATGGAATTGAGATTCGCGATTCAGATGGTTGGGTTGCCTAAGGGAATGCACTTCGCCTTTCGATTGCGCGACGAGAATTGGACTGGAATATGAAATTTGGAATTGGCTCATTGCTACTTTTGGCATTTCTACCTTTTGTAGCAACTGTTTCTCACGCAGAAGAGTTCCGAATCGGAGCTTGGAACATCGAATGGCTTGGGTTTCCCAACATGCGAGGCAAACCGGGGAAAGATGTCGAACAGTCGCCTGCGGATTTAGCCGCCTACGTCGCAGAAGCCAAATTGGATGTTTTGGCATTGGAGGAAATTGGTGTCGACAAAAACGAGGCACCGTTTTCCAGTAAGCCTCTCCAGAACATGTTCGATCAGCTCAAATCCGCTCACGGCCAGACTTGGCAGTACATCCTATTTCCAAAGGCGAATTACCCAAAAGACACGGAGGACTTCATCACCCGAGGTCAGCATATCGGAATCGCTTGGCGAAGCGATCGCGCCAAGCTTGTGGGCGAGCCGTACTCCATACCGGTCGGAGAGAACAAAACCTATGGGAATAAGTTTTGGGAACGGCGAGCCACTGCGGTCAAGCTTACATTCGGCGAAGGAAAAACGGACGTCGTGTTCATTCCTGTTCACCTCAAATCCAATCGCAACGAAGCCAATCCGTCGGATGCTAAGTTTACGCAAAAGCAGCGACAAGCGGAGATCCAGGTTTTCGTGGACCAGTTGAAGACGCTGAAAGAGCAGTTCAAAGACGAGGATATCGTCTTGCTCGGAGATACCAATTTCCTTGCTGTCGAAGACGACACACCCAAGATCATGGTCGACGCAGGTTTCATGGATCTCAATTCGAACGACGAAGGAACGACCGCTGCGTGGGGCTCAGGTTACTCAAGCGCCCCATTCGATCGGATTTTCGTTCCCTCGGCTCAATCGGAATTCAAGAGCTCGGTTTTGAAGGTACACAAAACCAAGAATGGCACCGACAACGAAATCAAAGATTACAAAAAACGCCACTCCGACCACTACCTAGTTTCTACCACCATCGAAGTCGGCAACGACGACGACTAACTAGCGCCCTCTCCTAGCGAAGGCTGAGCAATGATTCGTTTAAAGGTCAGCCAAAGGCGTACTGCAGCGTTCGTTTAACAGTACTCGACGCAGCGAACATAGCAATCAATTGTTGAAACGAGCCGAAATCGGCTTGGCAAAAATCATCTCATCGCTGCGTTGAATCTTTTCGCCAACCAATTTTTTTGCCGAAAAGCATGGGTCTCTAGCAACGCCAGTACCCATGCCCAATTTCGATTAGAATAGAGAATCGGCTTCCTTCACTCGGCATCCTCTGGACTATCTATAAATGTTTGGAAAACGAATTTCTCTTTGGTTTGGATCGCTTGCGGTCATTTTTTGCATTTTCATCTCTAGTGCATCGGCTCAATTGCCCATCGACTCCGTTCGTCGAACGCCTCTGGTTACGGTCATCGAAAAGGCCGAGAAGACCGTCGTAGCTCTCTTCGCTCCGGACAAAAGCAATACGTCCATGATTTCCGGATCAGGTTCGATCGTAAATTCCAATGGCTACGTATTGACCAATAACCACGTCGTTCCAAGCAAGGGTGGCTACGCGGTCTACGATGGCCAAGCGATACCATTTCGCGTCGTAGGACGCCTTCCCGAACGGGATATTGCAATGATCCAGCTAAGCGGCGAAAGAACTTGGCCTGCTTCGATTGTCGGCCGAAACAATGACTTGATGAACGGCGAAACCGTTATTACCGCCGGCAATCCTGGCGGACGAGGAGTGGTTTTTACCGCCGGCATCGTTAGCAACAAAAGCATGATGACCAACGCGAGCAATGCACTTGCCATGACCCAATTCAGCCCAAGCGACGGTCGCGATCGATTCATACAATTCGACGCCGCTAGCAACCCCGGCAATAGCGGCGGCTCGTTGATCGATCTGGAAAGTCGACTGATTGGCATTGTATCTGGTAGCTTTCACCAAGAACAAAACGTGAACTACGCCATTCCAATCGACCAAGTTCGCAAATCGGCCATGGCACTCCTCGAGCCCGAAATGCGCCACCAACGCAGCACAGGAATTGCGATTACCCCTCAGTTAGATGCTTGCAGTATTGCCAGCGTCGAAGCCGACTCGGCAGCACAGATTGCTGGCCTACGCGTCGGAGATATTGTTGTCAGCGTCAACGGTGTGGCCGTAAGGCAGATACTGGACTGGGCAATTGCTTTAGACCAAACACTTCAAACCCATTCCAAACTTGAATTGGAAATCCTATCCAATGGCCAACCTAAAAAACTCACTCTGGAAACACAGCCTACTCCAGCATTGGAAGCCACAAAGCTCGATGCCACACAGCCAGGGCTTCGATACCAACTCTACGCGGGTGCGTTCACCAAGATTCCGAATTTCGGACCAATGTCGATGGAAAAAGAAGGCGCAATCGATCAATTCCTTTTGTCCCTGGTTACGAAAAAGGGACGTGAAAACTTTGCCGTGGTTTTCGACGGATACCTCGACATCAAGCAAGCAGGACTTTATCGCATAACGTTATCGTCGGACGACGGGAGCAAGCTGTTCTTGCATGACACGCTATGGATCGACAACGACTTTAATCACCCGCCCAAACCGATGAGTCGCTTGGCTCGCATGACCGAGGGCCTTCAGCCGATTTCGATTCAATACTATCAAGCAACCGGCGGCGCGGAGCTCGCGCTAACACTGACTCGTGTCGACGAATCGACCTGGGATGAGACCCCGGTGAATCCGCTCTTCGTTTGCAAGCCAAGATAGCCCGCAGCTAGCAGCATCATCCAACTTGAGTCTAGTCTCTAGTGCCTCTTGTTCAGCCGAAAGGCGTTAGTCAATTGACACTCGCATTGTATTTTTGCGCAAGCAAGTTTATTTCTGAGCCTGAGGCGCTAGCCGAGCCACGCCTCAGGAAACCCACTAGCTAGCTAGCTAGCTAGTGCCCGTGGCTCATCATTTTGGATTCATTATCACCCAGAACGGTGCGGATGCTTATTGCGACGAAAGATTTGTAAGCTCCTGTTTCCATCTATTCAACGGCTCTTCCTGTGCTGCAAGCGAATAGTGTGCGACCAGCCGATTCAAAGCTTCGATCATTCTTTGTTTCGAACTCGACGGATTCTCGTTCCAATGCGATTTCAGTTCCAGATATCCCTCCATCAAAAGGGATTCTGCCTCCATGTTTTTTCCTTGCTTGGACAACGCAGCTCCCAATTGTGATTTGGTATTGCTGGTAGTCCAAACGTTCGGTTGTTCTGTCAATCGGATTTGCAAACATTCCCTTAATACGTTCTCGACCTTGGAAAATTGATTGGCCTGGTTCAGACCTTCTGAAATACTCATCAGCAGGTTGGCGAACGCAATCGGTCGATCAACATACTTCTGCCGATTGGAATCGGCCAGTCGCATGAGTAGCTCCCCACCTTTTTCAAAGTCTTGCATTGAGATGGTTGCTTGGGCGAGATTGCCTAAGCTGGTTAAGGTCTGCGGATGCAATTCGCCCATGTAGAGTTTGGACATATTGTAGTTCTGCTCGAGAGACTCAAATGCCTCCTTGAATTTGCCCTGAACATGATAGGCATGTGCAAGATTGTTTCGAGAAACAAGCGTTTGAGCATGATATGGCCCAAGCTTGGCTACTTGGCCATTCAGCGCCTCGCGGAATAATTCGATAGCCTCATCGAGCCGATTGGAATTTTGGTAAACGAAACCTAGATTGCTTTTGCATTGGAGAGTACGGTAATCATCCATTCCCAGTTTGGTCTCCATCTCCATTGCAGCTTGCTCCAACATTGGCAATGCTTTTTCAATTTGCGAGTTTTCGTACAAAGCAATGGCAAGATTTGCCTTGCATTCCAATAAATAGCCTACGTCCAAATTGGGGTTCGACTTTGCTTTTTCGTAAGTCCGCTCATAAAGTGGAAATGCCTCAGACTGCCGTCCTAATGCCTGATATGCATCAGCCAAATAGCTTGTGCTTTTGAGTGAGTCCAGTTCTTCGGCCCCTAACTGACTGGCTAAGGTCAGGTTGGCGGACTCTAACAATTTTCTCGCTGCCTGCGGCTTACCCAAACTCAAGATTGCAGCCCCAAGACGAAGCTTGAGTCGCGCATGTGTCAACGGATCGCCCAGCTCGTTTTTCTCGATCGATTGCGATGCCTGAACGAGACGTTCCGCCAAGACGGATTGAACTGGCTCGACATTGTCTTGGATCTTTTGTAGGTTGGTCTCATCAAAAACCGACGCAAGTATTTCCGTCGCCGCTAAGGCTGTCTTCGTTTGTTTTCTTGCCTCGGAAAGTGCAAAGCCAATGCCAACGATTCCCACGAGTAACGCCGTGGCGACAGCGCATGCGGAAGTTACCAGCAAACGATTTTTGCGACCGAATTTCCGGATTCGATAGAGTGTCGACGGGGGGCGAGCAAGGATCGGAACATGGCTCAGGTATCTGAACACATCATCAGCCAAGGCGCTTGCGGTCTCATAGCGACGGTTTGGGTCCTTCTCTATCGACTTCATTATGATCCAGTCCAATTCGCCCCGAAGGGCAGAATGAAGCCGCCTGGGCTCGATGCTCATTTCGGCACCCGCAACGCTTAACGCTTCGGCGGACACGCTCACACGCTCACTTGGTCGAGGAGGTTCTACCGCTCGGATGCGATCGAGTACCTGCAACATGGTAAGCCTTCGGACATCCTCGACTTCGATTGGCGTTGTTCCCGTCAACAATTCGTAGAGCAACACACCAAGAGAATAAATATCGGATCGCGTATCAATATCGACAGGTCGGGCGGCAGCCTGTTCGGGACTCATGTATTGAAGTGTGCCCACTACCTGACCGATTTCAGTTCGAAGGGACACATCCGCGAGACGTGGCGAGGACTGAAGAGCTTTTGCCAACCCGAAGTCAATCACTTTAGGTACGCCATGGTCTTGATCCAATCGTGAAACCAAGATATTCGTGGGTTTGAGATCACGATGAAGGATCCCTTTTTGATGTGCATGCTGAACAGCAAGACATACCGCCGCGAACAATCGAAGGCGATCCGCCAGCGGTAGTCTATGTTGCATGCAATGTTCCGTGATGGGCAACCCATCGACGAATTCCATTGCGAGGTAGGGCTGGCCTGCGGATGTTGTCCCACCCTCGAAGACCTTTGCAATGGATGCATGGTTCATCATAGCCAACGCTTGGCGTTCCGCCTCGAATCTCGCTATTATCGCAATGGAATCCATTCCTGACTTTATCAGTTTGAGAGCGACGCGGCGCCGGATGGGGCTCGATTGCTCCGCCAACCAAACCTCCCCCATCCCACCACAGCCGATTCGATGAAGCAATTTGTAATTGCCAATAAATCGGGGATTTACCGATCCCACCTCTGTAGGCATGTCGGAACGATCCATGCAGACTGTTGGCAGTGACGCTTGAGATTGATCAGCATTCATGTTCGACATCGCCTTTTCAAAATCGGATTTTAGGAAAGACCGGAGCTCGCGTAGGAGATCAACTGGTTTCGTCACCCTCCTCGCGGGAGGGTCGAGCGTAACGAGGGGAGGGTGAAGCACCAGCGCGGACTGCACCGACACTTCACCCTCCCCGGCCTAAAGGCCGCCCCTCCCCGAGGGAGGGTCGCTTTTGTTGAGAATCCCTGCAGCGCAAACCGCTCGACCTCTTAGACAGGAAACAACCGACAGAGCGACTGAGTGAATTCATCCCGGCTCGCGATTTCCATCGCCAAGAGCGGCTCGATTTCAATTGAGGCCTTACCTTCTTTCGACATATAGGCCAATACACGTCGGCTTGCCTGCCACTGGCGGTATGTTTTTAACGCCGTGACCAAGGCAGAAGCCGGCTTGACCTTTTCGCGCTGGTCGCCATTCGCACTTAACGAGGTCGCGTTCCCAGTCGGATTAACGAGACGAGACAAACCATCGATCTTACGAACCCTAGTTCTTACATGCGTTCCAACACGGCAAACCAAATCATCCAAAAGCAGTTGCTGATTGGCTGCGAGTTGGCGCAATTGGGATGCCGTATAAGGGCCGGCTGACCTGCCCTGACGAACGACGACATAAGTGGATTTTACGATGGTTTTCATATCCTTTATTCCTTCTTCAGGGGCGACGGACAACAAGGTGTCTGGATGTGTCGTCGTGTTCACCTCAACGAGAGATTCCCTTTTTCTTAGGCAGGTGGACAACCTTTTTTTGAAATCGCAATTTTTTCCAAACGGAGCAAAAGGCCGGAAAACATCGTTTCTCAATTGCTCCACGTATCGCTTCCAATTTCGAATATAATTGCACCGCGAGTGGTTTCGAGAACACACTCTGTCCTATTCGTTGCAAACGCCTCGGTAAGTCAATCATGCTAAGAAAACTCAATTCCAAATCTCGATCATTCCAACCTGCTTTCGAACAGCTAGAATCGAGACGAATGCTTGCGGCTGAGATCTTGTCCAACTCCACCGTTTCTACTTCATCGTGGTTCCGCCGTTGGGACAATGATTTGCTCGCTGAAGAAGGGCTCCGTCATGGAGTATCGCCAACAGAGTTTTATTCACAATTTGTTGGACCGCGGCAGTTTCAACTCGACAATTGGATCGTTCAGTTTACGGATCGATCGGTGCGCCAGCTAACCAAAATGGATCAAGCCATTGATATGCTGAATGGAAATGGAGTGACATTCCAAATCGTAGCCGGTCTTGGATTGCCTGGGATGCTGCATGTACAAAGCCTATCAAGTCAAAGTGAAGTCGCTCGGGAATCGCTTCGTCTCAACCCGAATGTAGCGGCGTTCTCGGCGAACGATGAGTTATCGTCGCAGGCTATTCCAAATGACCCTTTATTCTCAAACATGAGGAATCTCAAAAACCAAGGGCAATTCGGAGGCACTCAAGATGCGGATATCAACGCCCCCGCGGCGTGGGGTGTAGCCCCGAATGTATTCACCGGTAGTCCTTCCGTCGTGGTGGGAATAATCGATTCCGGCGTCGATTTGGCACATGAGGATTTGTTTCTCAATATCTGGATCAATCAAGGAGAAATCCCTCGCAGTGTGCGCGCGAAAGTCGAGGCCAAACTTGGAACCACGAGCAATCCTGCACTGATCACATTCTATGACCTGAATAAACCAGAAATAAAGTCGATTCCGGATTTGTTTATCGATTACAACAATAACCAATACATCGATGCAATCGATCTCCTCCAGGACCCTGTGTGGGCTGACGGCATCGACACCGACGGGAACGAATTCATCGACGACTTGTTCGGATGGAATTTCTTAAGTGGTTCCAACGACCCGTTCGCAACGAATAACCCTTCCGATGCCTCAGGCCACGGCACCCACGTGGCTGGGACGATTGGTGCGATAGGAAACAATCAAAAAGGAGTTACCGGTGTCAACTGGCAAACATCGATCATGTCCCTTCGGTTTCTTGACGAATCGAATCGTGGTGACACTGCATCCGCCATCGCAGCAATCAACTATGCAACTCGAATGCGTACCGAGTACAACACCAATGTTCGTGTCCTGAATAATAGCTGGGGGCAAACGGGCGGTTCTAACGTATTGCTGAAAAACGCGATCGATGCAAGCGGTGAGGCTGGAATCCTTTTTGTGGCCGCAGCAGGTAACGGAAACATTTTGGGAGCAGGCATCGACAACGATCGCAGTCCGTTTTACCCCGCAAGCTATGATTCCTCGAATATCATTGCGGTTGCTGCAACGGACTCCAACGATCAACTCGCATCCTTTTCCAATTTTGGCCTCACCAGTGTTGATGCGGCCGCCCCGGGAATCGGTGTTTACAGCACGCTACCAGGCAATCGGTACGGAACCGCCAATGGCACAAGCATGGCAGCGCCTCACGTGACTGGTACCGCCGCATTGATCTGGGCGTCGCAACCCGATGCCACCGTTCAGGAAGTCCGGAAAGCCATATTGAATTTTGGTGATAGCACTGGCGCACTTGTCGGTCGCATTCAGTCTGGCAAACGCTTGGATGCGAACGCATCCTTGCAAGCCGATACTTTTGCTCCCCTGGCCAAACTACTCTCCGCCCCGGATGTGACTCAAATTGGCGGAACATCCACCATCATCAGCGTGCAGTTCGAGACCAAGAACTCGCAAGCGATCGATTTCGCAACCATCGGGGACGGGGACGTGGTTGTGCAGCCACTGTCCTTTGCATCCAGTGAGATGATCGGACGACTCGTTCCCGGAAGCGTGGTTCGAACCAACAATGACAAACAGATTCGAGCCAGTTATCTATTCGACGCGCCAGGTGGAGCGTGGGATGTTCTAGATACGGGCTTCTACCGAATCAGCGTCACCAATGGCAGCGTCGTTTCGAAGCGGGCCAATCAAGCGGCGGGACTCCCGGTCAACGCGACGGCACTTGGACAATTCGCGGTTCGCTTGGCCGAAGGAACCGGACTGTTTTATGCAACGACCTTCTTGGATACGTTAGACGCGAATCCAGGCGATGGGAAGTGCGAGGATGCGAATGGAGCGTGTTCGATTCGAGCTGCAGTGCAGGAGTCGAATGCCAAGCCAACGCAGAGCTTTACGCTGGTACTTTCACAAGGAACGTATTCGCTCGGGATCTCACCCGTCTGGAAAGCAACAGATGATTTTCCACTTCCAAAGGCCGAGGTGATGCGTGAGATTGGGTTAACGGCGGATTCACTTCAATGGAGCGATGAAAAGAGTGGAGACTTCGACGTTCGGGGCAAGCTGACGCTATTAGGCAGTGGGTGGAATCAAACCACGATTGACGGGCAATCCAAAGACCGGCTTTTCAAAGTGTACCCGAGCGGTTCGCTCGAGCTGCGCCGGATGACGCTTACGGATGGGAATGCTAGACAAGGTCGAATTGGCGGAGCAATACTTTCGTCAGGAAGTTTTTCGCTGACCGAGGGCTCGATCGTCGATTCGGTAGCGAGCCAAGGAAGTGCGCTAGCAGCCTGGCATGGGCAATTGAATCTTACAACTGCTAACATCATGGGCAACAGCAGCGATTCGGCCGTTTTTATCGCTGACCGAGTCATCGCTAACGTCAAACAGTCATCGATCGTACGCAATTTTGGCGGAGGAGTTCGAGCGATCGATGCCAGCATGTCGAAGGTTGAAAACACAACGATATCGGAGAACGTTACTTACACAGTCGAGAATGACGTCTCAAGAAGCTACGGAAAGACGGAACGACCAAGTATAAGTGCGGATGGTCGCTACACAGTCATCGCCACTTTTGCACAACTCGACTTGCGTGATTCCAATAATTCGAGCGATCTCTACCTTTACGACCGGCTGAATGATACTTTTGAGCTGATCAGTTTGGACTCGGCCACTCAAAGGTCGAATAACCAACCGAACGAATCGCCTGTTATTTCTGCAGATGGACGTTTTATTGCTTTCATTGCGTTGGGAAACTTGACGAACGAAACGCATTCCGGTTGGCGTCAAGTTTTCGTTTTTGATCGTCAGTCGAAGGTCCTGAAGCGTGCAACTTCGGATTCTGATAGGGTGCAAGGTAATGACACGCTTGTGTTGACGAACAAGCAAAAAGTAACCATCAGTAACGACGGGCGTCATATCGCGTTTGCTTCACAGGTACCTGGCGAGAATGAAGGCATTTTCGTAAAGGATTTAACGACCGGAATAATTCGAATACTTGGACGAAATCGCAACGTTTATTCAGACGAGTTTAGGCTCGAATTTAGCTCCGACGGTCAGTCGCTTGCGTATAGCGTTGTGGATGTTCTGAGCGGCATTGAACAGGTTTTCGCCTCTAGCCTGTTGTCGTCCACTCCTCCACGATTAGTCAGTTCCAGCTCTTCCGGAGTTTCGGGCAACCGAAGTAGTGTACTGGGTTCGATAAGTGCGGACGGCAATGAAGTGGTGTTCACTTCGATAGCAACCAATCTTGATTCGATCGATTCGACTGGCCAGAAGAGCGTCTACATCAAGAATTTAGCAACGGGAACTCTGTCACTCGTTTCAAAGGGGGTTGGAAATCGATCTGGTAATGGTCCTAGTAACTCTGGTCGCATCAGCAGAGATGGAAAGAAAGTTGCTTTCGTTTCCATGGCAACGAACTTGTTGCCTTCAGGAGAAACGCCGATGGAGCCGTCACTGTTTCTATTGGATCGTGAATCCGGCAAGATTGATCGAAGCGTTTCGTCGCCCGACGGCATCGTCGGAATAGACATGAATTTGGATGCGTCAGTTATCGCTTATACTGCGTCACCGGGAATGGTGGGACAATTCACTAGTCATCCAGGCGGGCTCTACCTCTTTGATGTACGCAACAACAAAAAAGACCTGCCAATGGGGCCAGAGGTGGACTCATTTGAGTTGAAACACGTGACTCTGAAAGGAATCAATGATACGGGCGCAATCCCAAGCGGAGTTCGAGTAATTAACTCGATTGTAGCGAGTGATTTGATCGAAAATGCAAGTATTAAAATTCCATTGCGGGTATCCGGAAATAATGTCGTTGATCGATTGCAAGTGTTAGAAACCTTGGCTTCATCGAGTTATGGGACTTGGTCGCATGCGATACCTCGATATAGTCGAGCCTGGGACGCGGCCGATGCAGTTTACACAACTGTTTTTGATCAGCAAGGCAATCAGAGAATCGGCAATTCAATCGCCTTTGGAAATGGGTTCGATGTCGGGGCTATCGAGCTTACTTCCAGTTCGATTCAGGGAATCTTGTACCGCGATTTTGACAATGCGGAAACCAGAGCGACGGGCGAGGTAGGAATGCCTGGTATTGATGTTTTTGTCGACTTAAATCTCAATGGTCTTCACGAACCTTCGGAACCAAACACCGTTACGAACTTTGATGACCCAGCAACCTTGGATGTCAATGAGAGCGGATATTATGAGTTTCCTACACTGCCGACTGGCGCGTATTCGGTTCTCCCTGCACTCGACGCAAACTGGACGAGAAAGGGCTTTCTTTACTCACCAACTATCTTATCAAACTCAGGTGGATCAAATCCTTCACTTAGTAGTAATGGAAGATTCGTAGCCTTTGAGTCGGACTCAAACAATTTGGTTTCTGGCGACCTAAATCAGTCCACTGACGTTTTTGTTTTGGACCGAGAAACTCGATCTATAGAAAGAGTTAGTATGACCAGAATCGGTCTAGAATCCAATGGAAACAGCAAGAATCCACACCTGAGTGGCGATGGAAGGTACGTTGTTTTCGAGTCTACTGCAAGCAATCTGAATCTAGACGCTTCTACGAAGCGTAGTGTCTTCCTGCACGATAGAGTAACTAAAACCCTTACTCAATTAGATACAAAGGCGAATGGTGACGCCGCAAATGGCTTTTCATTAAACCCAAAAATAAGTATGGACGGCACCCATGTTGTTTTTGAGTCGACTTCGACTCAATTGGTAAATTCTAACACAAATGGCTCTTGGCAGATTTACTCCTACAATGTCCAATTGAGAGCAATCGAATTAGTAAGCAAAACATTGGGTAATATCGCTGGCAATAGGGATAGTAGAGAGCCATCCGTAAATGCCGATGGAACCGTAGTAGCATTCACTAGCGATGCAACGAACCTTTCAGCACTTGATACAGATAGCTTGAGCGATGTTTATTTAGCAAATTTAAGCGAGAACACTCTAAAAATTATTAGTGGAGGACTGTCGACGCCGCAATACCCACAACTCGCAGAGTTTGAACATCCGTCGATATCTGGAGACGGGACGGAAGTTGCCTTTGGTGGGGGGTATGGTGCGTATAGTTTTTCGCAGAATGACAATACTACTCGCAGCTTGGTAAACGACTTTGTAGGGACCCGCTCTCCCAGAATCACCGAATTGGGGAACAAAATCGCATTCATGTCATTTGGACTCTTGCCACCCAAATTTGGAATACCGCAACAGATTATCGCTTGGGATACTAAGCGCAACTCCTTCGAAGCGGTACTAGGAGTGGGTGACTACAATAAAGGGGATGGGATAAATCTTAGTGTGTCGTCTATTGGCGATACGATTGCATTTGACACGAACTACAGTCGACTCTTGCCGAGCGACCGAAACACCAATTTCGACATTTTTATCGTCGATCGGCCAGACGATGCTATCGGCAGACCCATCGTTGTTCTGGCTGGTGAAAAATATACAGTCGACTTGCCTTATTCTCCTGCGAAGCGTGCTGTCCAGGGAGCGTTGTATCTTGACGAGGACAGAAACGGTGTACGAGGAATACTCGATGAGCCGTTAGCTGATTGGACCGTTTACCTCGATTTGAATCGCAACGGAAGGCTGGACGTGAGTGAGCCCATGCAAACCACCAACGCGTCCGGCGAGTATGCGTTCTCGAACTTGGAGTCCGTTCTTGAGTACTCTGTCGTTGCAGTTGCCAAAGCCAACTTCGAACCGAACTCTTCGGAGACCTCGAGCCTTCAGGTTTTCCTGCCCGCCAGCAGTGACCTTCTTGACGTGGACTTCGGTTTTGTCCCTGCAAACGCCGGTGGGCAATCCACCACCAACTCCAAAATAACGGGTACTGTTTTTGATGACCTGAATGGAGACGGTCGCCAGCAATTGCCGCTTGAGAAAGGATTACCAGATATTTTCCTTAAACTTGACGGTACGCCGCGAACCGCGAGGACCAATGGCAGTGGTGTCTACAGCTTTGAAACCCTGGGAAGTGGGAAACAAACCGTCCAACTCGTGAACACGGAAGCCACGCAAAAGAACGGCAATGCATTTATATCTACCAAGTTTGGCATTTCCCCCGCTCCCGCTCTCGATTTCGCCCAGGATGTCATCGCCGAAGACTTCAACCAAGATGGTGTGCCAGACGTTGCAACCGCTATGTATCGCGCGAATAAGCTCTCGATATCCCTGAATAAATCCGCCGCGAACTTTGAGAACTCCACGAAAGACATTCTTCTGGCCGATGGGGCAAGCGGACCTATCGCAATCGCGACAGGGAGACTCAATGGCAACTCGATCCCCGATCTCGTAACTGCCAACTACGACAGCGGATCGATCAGCATTCTGATGGATGTGAATGGGATTACGGCTGCTTCCATTCAAACCATCAAGGTTGGAGTCAACCAAAAGGATAGCGTCGGAGATCGACCGATCGACGTGGCTATCGGTGATTTCACTGGCGATGGTGTCAGCGATATCCTTGTTGCACTTTCTTCCACCAATCTGCTCAGCCTTCTGACACGCAAACCCAATGGTTTGTACTCTGAGGATCGGACTTTTAGCTCCGGCGGGATTAGTCCAAGCGGACTCATTACCGGTCGATTCAATAACGACGACAATATTTTGGACGTTGCTGTCGTTAACAACGGAACCCTAGGTGCATCGACGGTATCCGTATTCCTTGGACAATCGAGCGGAATTATGTTACTGTCCGAAACCAAATCGGTTGGGTCCGGTGCGGTTGATATCACAGCCGCTGACTTTGACCGCGATGGTATCCAGGATCTCGCTACGATCAACTATGGAAACAACACCGTTTCCTTGCTGAAAGGGGCCGGTGCTGGGAGATTCTCTGTAATCGCCAATGCTCTGTCGACGGAGATTGGACCAATCAAGATTTACAGTGCGGATATTGATGGCGACAATGACCAGGATATCTTGATTACCAATCTGTCCAATTCCCAATCTTGGTCTCTATTCCGCAACATCAGCGTGTCAGGAACAATCGCTTTTGAACCAATCGCAACCGAGAGCTTGAACCAGACAAAGGTTGGTCAACGCGTTGCGATGGCCATTGCAAATTTCGATTCGGATGCTGCTAATTCGCTCGACCTTGCGTTTGTTAGCAGTACGAGCAAAGATCTAATAGTACAGAAAAACATCAAAACCTCGGACCGAAGAGTTCAATTGGATGGAAATGCAACTATTTCGGGTATCGATTTTGGTGTCAAGTTCTCGCCGAGTTTCAACGATCTGATTTCGCCGGCTCCCATTCGCGAAGATGCTACGGAACAGACGGTTCTCGTCTCGGGAATCAAAGCAGGACGTTCCAATTTGGCGGTACGCGTAGTCCCGACGATCGAAACCCCATCAATTATTGACAGGACCTGGTTTGTTCCCGAATCTTCAGAAAGAGGAGCACTCAAGTTTACGCTTGCCGCCAATAGATCAGGACAAGGCATCATTCGCGTCGACGTTATCGATGCCGGAACGGACACCTTACCCAATACGGCTGACGATCAAAAGACGACCAAGTTCTTGACGATAACGATCGAGGATGTCAATGATCCACCCACGATGACGGTTCGCGATTCCATTTCGGCGACGCAGAAGGCAGGTGCTCAATCCATTGCGTTGTTTGTTACTGGAATCACCCCAGGCGGCGGTACAGATGAGTTGAGTCAACCCTTGAGCTTTTCTCCGGCCTTTGACGGAAGCTTCTTCGTTGTGCCGCCCGCGATCAGTGCAACGGGAGTTTTGACCTTCACCCCGAGGGCGGATCGGTCAGGGGTAACGCTGGTTTCTCTAACCCTGTCGGATACGGGTGGTCAATTGCGAGGTGGAATGGATTCCGTGACGAAGAGCTTTGCAATCAACATTCTGCCGGTCAATGATGCCCCGTCCTTTAGCCTGGGAACCGACATCACGGTGCCGCTCAGCACCGACGCAAAATCGTTTCCCAATTTTGTCTCGAATTTTAATCCTGGTGGAGGCAGCGATGAGGCTGCACAAGTCCTTTCGGAGTATATCGTCGATCCCGATTCCTCTGGATTGTTTTTAACGCCTCCGAGTATCGATCGTTCTGGAACCCTTCGATTCACACCCAAGGGTGATCGAGCCGGTATTGCGAACATCACAGTTCGAGCGAGAGACAACGGTGGCACGCTTGATGGTGGAACGGATTTATCGGAGGCCAAGAGTTTTAAGATCACGTTGAGCGGAGCGGCTACGATGGACATCCGCACGGCAATTGGCCCCCATGAGATCGAAATCCGAAATGGACTTTTAGTCGTTACAGCCAATGGCCAGACCATGCAAAGTCGCCCCGCGGCAGATGTGGGCAAGCTGGAAATAATCGACGCTTCAGACACGAAATTGTTGGAAATCAATGTACCCGTCAACAATATGCCTGGAAAGATTCGATACACAGGTGTCGGCAAACCGATTGAATTGATAAGCGACCGCGAGACCATTGATTTGGCGACTCTCAATTCGACCCTCCTATTTGGAGTTGGTATTATCGACTTGCGCGCAGCGGGCGCAAACCGATTGGCCTTTCAAACGCTTCGAATCTCCGAGGTCAATCCCTCCAGAACGATGCGAATACTGATGGATCTCAACGACGACCTAATCGCAGGTGGAAATTGGCGAGTACAGACGGGGCAGATGGTCGATGGCAATTGGGTACAACCCTATCTCGACGGAACTTCAAGAATCGAGGTAATCAGTGCTACACCTTGGCAAAATAAAGTGAATCGGTTCGACATCGACGGCGACTTATCCGTCGGCCCATTGGACGTACTAAGTTTGATTAACTCGATTAACGACAATCGATTCGGGACAAGTCTGCTGCCACCGCGAAACACCAGTAGGTTTACCGAATTTTATGATCCCGACGGCGACGGTGGCATTACCCCTCTAGACGTACTAAGCGTAATCAATCAAATCAACGCGCGTGGTAATGGAGAAGGCGAAGGAAGCATTGAGAGTTCGCGCGGAGCGATTATCGATCAAGTCATGGCAAATGAACTATTTGACTTCATTGACACGCAATCACAACGCCGTTCAGGTACGACACGGGCTCGGGTTCGATGAAATACCAGTGGATGGATCAGTTGCAGATCGGGCTCCTTGCTACAGAACTAGGATTCATTTCAGAGAGTCAGCTTCGTGAGGCAATAAACGGCGTAGCTAACCGCGATGACATTTCGATCCTCGAGTACTTGCTTCAAGCACGATCGCTTTCTGAGGAGCATCTCGACCGACTCGCTTCTGAGTTCGGATCGCATCAAAAGACGATGCTTCAAAAAACGCAAGCGCTGCAAGAACCCAATGGTTCGCTTGTTACACAACGTTGGGCAGACATTCCGTCTCGATCGTTGGCGGAACCTCAACCGCTTAGTCGAGAGAACAAATACAGCATTATTCGACAACACGCGCACGGTGGTCTGGGCGTAGTCTACATCGCCAAAGACGAGAATTTGAATCGCGATGTCGCACTTAAGCAGATTCGCCAAGATAGAACGGGAGACAGCGCTGACGAGTGGAAGTTTTTGGCCGAGGCAGAGGTGACGGGCCAATTGGAGCATCCCGCAATTGTCCCCGTCTATTCCATGGGACTTGATGGAAACGATGCTCCTTTTTACGTCATGCGGTTCATTCGTGGGAAAGAGTTGAAAGTGCTCATTTGGGAATTTCATTCCCATGGGCAAGTAGGAGGAGATCGTTTTTATGGGGTTGCTTTTAGGCAACTGCTCAAGCACTTTTTGGATGTGTGCAATGGAGTCGAGTACGCTCACTCGCGAGGAATTCTCCATCGCGACCTAAAGCCCGCGAATATCATGGTTGGACGACATGGCGAAACGTTTGTGCTCGACTGGGGACTCGCCAAATCCATTTTATCTACCGATCCAAGCGAAAACAACGAAAGCAAAGCAACGGCGCCCATACGGCCTAGAGCGGCAACCGAAAGCACACAGACGCAAGACGGAACTTTTGGAGGGACCATCGGTTATGCGTCACCGGAGCAATTGCAAGGGCTGGTATCGCAACTTGGGCCTGCATCCGATGTCTACGCTCTGGGCAGTATCTTATTCGAGATCCTAACAGGGAAACATGCGGTACCTACCACGTCTTTATCCATCAATCAAATCGTTTCGAAAATCCAAGAAGGATCGTTTGCCACCGCGCGAGAAATTGAGCCAAAGCTGCCACTTGCATTATCGATGATCTGTGCGAAAGCGATGAGATATGAGCCAAACGACCGCTACGCTTCTCCTAGCCAGCTCGCATTGGACATCGAACGATGGCTTGCAGATGAACGTGTGTCGGCAATCGAGAGTCGCGAGCCATTGTTAGAAAAGGCGGGTCGTTGGTTGCGACGCTATCGAACCTGGACGATTCCCATCGTCGCCTCCATTGCATTGATCACTCTCGTTAGTGTTCTAGGAGCGGTATTGATCAATCGCGCACGACTAAACGAGCAACAGGCAAAGTTGCAGGAGCGACAGGCGAAGCTGGAGAGCAACGAGAATAAGTCTATCGCAATAGCAAGATTGCGAGATGCCCGAAGCACGATTGATGCTTTGCTTGCAGGTGCTCAATCGCTACCAAGTTTGCCAGCACTGGAGGACCTAAAAACCCTTTGGGATCATTTTGCACTTGAAAGCTACCAAAAGCTAAGCGATATCGAAAGTGTCGATCCCGAGCTCAAGTTGGAGCAGATTCGCGATTTGATTCATACAGCTGAACTCGCGGGACGGCTTCAAATGTACGAACTGTCACACGCGTGTTTTGTTAAGGCGAAACAAGCATTGCAGAAAGAGTTCGATTCTTCGGCTTCCCATGGCGTCGAAAAGACGGTTCGTTGCAGGATCATGAATGCAGAGTGCCTGAATGGCGAGGCATTGATTTTCGAAAAGGAAAACCAAGTAAAGGAGGCACGCGATCTGTTTCACCAGTCTCTTCTGGAAATTGAATCGATTGCATCGAGGGACTTTACGGAAGACGATGAAATCCGAGTGGCTAGCCTGAAGTTGAAGGCGACTGAATTTGAAGCGAAGTGTGGAGACTCTTCGAAAGCAAAGTCGATGCTTCAGTCCTTTCTCAGGAATTTCAATGAGTTTGAGGCTACGACCGACCCACAAATTTTGCGTCTGCGTCTTCGACTGACGAAAAGTCTTGTCGATTCTCAATTGCTGGACGGCGAGTCAGCTCAAGCAATCGAATTACTCAAATCAGCCATCCTAGAAACAAAGAACGTCATTGGTGCTTCTTCACAAAGAGAGGCTGCATATACGCTGGCTTTGCTACAAAACTCGTTGGGAGATATTTATCGCCGTGGATGGCTGTTGAACGAAAGTGCAAATGAGCTCGGGCAATCGCTACAATTGTTTTCGGAATTGCGCGAGCAATGGCCAAACAGCCTAGATATTGCTCAGTCTGTCGCAGATCTGCAAGCAAATTTAGGCTTACTTCGACTTGATCAACAACGACTTTCGGAGGCCAAGGAATTTCTTTTGGCTGCCTATTACGGATTCGACGAACTTCAAGGCAGTTACCCGACTTTGAAATATCTGCGTCATCGATTATTAACCGTCCTCGACGGCTTGATCCAAACCATGTCAAGTGAAGAGCACGACATCAATGAGGCGGAGCAACTCTTCGGACATGGTCGTGTGTTAGTAAGGGACTGGCTTCGAACGGAGGATGACGCATCATCAGAGAAACGCATGTTAATGATTCTGACCGCAAACATGGAGGGGCACTTCGCTCAAGCGTGTACCTTTCATAAAGATGATGAGAAAGCACGCAGTCACTTTCAGGAATCAGAGAGGCTTTTTGTCGACGAGATTGTAGCCAAGCCAGAGGACAAGCAAATCGCCTATTCTCTTGCTGAAGTTGAGTGGAAGCACGGATTGTTGGAGCGCAAGTTGGAAAACGAAAAGCTTGCCATGGAGCTCTTGTCGCAAGCGACAAACCGAATGCTGAGGCTCATTGAGGCTGATGGAAGCAACCAACAATATCGCAACCGGTATCAACAAATTATGGAATCGAAAGGAAAGTAACCCAAAATCGTCTTTCGCTGTGCGAAAATTACGCAGACACGAATCTTTCGATGTGCGAACGGAGACTGTTTTATTGTTTAGAAGCAGAGCCTAGTGGTGCGATTCTTAGTTAACGTGGGATAGGCTTCCAGCCTATCGGTACTGCGGTTGACAGGCTGGAAGACTATCCCACATCCATAAACTCAAGTTTTTTGATCAAGGCCAATTAGAGAAAACGGCACTAGGAAGATTGCGAAGACTTTTCGGTTTTTGCGGGATTTCAGTTCACAATATTGATCGCATTCGTAAACTTTGCCGATAAGGTAAGGGAAACGGATTGGCTTTATAAGTACTGGGACTCTTGGACTTTCACTCAATGCTTCAGCGTCAAAGCTTTTTGCTGTCATTGGGCCTTTGGTCGATGACAAGCTTCCATGCTATTGCGCTCGATTCGCCGATCGACATGAACGAGGACGTTAATCCTGTTCAACCAGCGTCGACGCTACAACAAACGCCCCTGTTGAAGCCATCCAAAAATCTTACGGACCCTGGGACAGCGTCGTCCAGTTACACTAGGCTTTCTAGACTGCCCCAAGTTCGACCGTCGACATCGCTCTCGCCTCGCTCTGGGTCGACGTTTGCTACCAAGGATGTCATTCTCGGCGACGAGGCTTTCTCGCTCTCGACAACCGACCTCGGCAATCTCGTGAAAAAGTCGCCAGCAGGACTAAGTACCAATGTCCAAAACAGGGGACCTGGCGTCAGCGATGGTCGAACACGCGGCCAGATCATTGGGGCCGGGAATACATCGGGGTCGCATTGGGTACCTGCACGAATTGACCTCGACACCGCACTGAGCAAGTTTGACTCTCGTCAGGTCGAAAAATTAACGATCATACCGGGTCCATTTTCATCTCTTTATGGTCCAGGATTCTCGTTCTCCGAACTGAAATTGCTTGGCTCGCCCCGATTTCGCGAGGGAGCGCAACAACATGGTTCGACCGATTTAGAATACAAGATCAATGGTAACCAAACTTTTGGGCAGCAGACGGTCCTTGCCGGAGCGGAAAATTGGGGAGCCAGAATCAACTATGCCGCCCGCGAGTCAGACGACTATTTTGGTGGCGGCCGAACGCGAATCGCTTCGGGATATGAATCAAAAGAACTGCTAATGGCTCTCGGAAGAGATTGGAAGAACAATACACTTGAGTTTAGCTTGCTGAGGCAAGACCAATCGGATGTGGTACTTCCAGGGTATGTTTTCGATCTGGATTCCCTCGTCACTGATGGGTATGAAATAAAGCATACTGGACGCGAGGCAGCAGGCTGGGATTCCGTCATAACCGATGTGTGGTACAACCGAACCCAACTCTCCGGTAATGCTCAGAACCCTCGAAAGCGAATCTACTTTCCAGGGCTCACCGAACAAGAGTACGTGGGATTCACCGATGTCGATTCGATGTCGACAGGCTATAGGCAACAGTTTGTGCTCGGTCAGGTCGACGAGGATTCGTACGAGTTGACGGTCGGACATGACCTTCGATGGGTTAGCCAGGAACTGAACGAAATCTCGAATGGAAAAACGTTGGGAAGTCCATTTCGATACACCAATCGCAATTCGCCTATTCCACGATCGTATGCAGCCAACCCTGGTCTGTTTGCGGAGTATCAAGAGGATATCGGAGAATCAGTAAACGCAAAGATAGGTGGCCGACTCGACTACTCTAGACATGATCTGGCCGAGGACCCTTCGAATTTAGGAGAGATTGGAGCGGACTCTGTACCCGTTTCCTATTCTCAAATAGTCGGGACCAGCGACTTCCAAAGAGACTTTTCTTTAGCCAGCGCTTTCCTCAGCGTCCGCCACGATCGAAATGATTGGTTGACGACAACAACAAGTTTGGGATACGCTGAGCGCGCGCCCACTCTTACCGAACTGTATGCAGCCCAACCGTTCATGAATGTACTTCAAAACGGACTCAATAACGTTACCGGTGACCCTTCGCTTTCCAAAGAGCGGCTTATTCAATTGGATGTGGGGGGCGAATACAACGACGATAAGCTTAAGTCGGGGATAAGAGTCTTTTCACTTCTTGGACTTGACTATATTACATTTGAGAGCACAGGCGTTACGAACTTCGCCCAAAATACCAAACAAGTCAATCTGCGATTCAAAAACACAGACTACGTAACAATAGGTGGAGTCGAATGGTTTGGTGAGCTGGCACCAAAAAGCCCAATCACACCTTTCGCGAATCTTCGCTTTCTCGAGGGGCGAAACCACACCAGAAGTGCCGCGAGGCTCGTCGAACCCCTTCCCGGTATTTCACCTCTGGAATCGAGAGTGGGTATTCGCGCACACGACGTCAGTTCATCGCAGCGGTGGACGATCGATCTTTCAGCTCGGTTGGTTGCCAGCCAAAATCAGGTGGCGGCGAGTTTAAAAGAATCGCAGACGGCTGGCTTTACGACTTGGGACCTGCGATCCGTCTACCGATTCGCGGGTAACCCGAAAATTTATATTGCCACCGGTATAGAGAACATGTTTGATCGTCTCTACCGTGAACATTTTGATTTTCGAGATGGAAACAACTTTGCTATCTATCAACCTGGCGCAAATTTCTACGTAAGCACCAGTGTGGAATACTAGGTATTGCTCTTAACTCAACATCCATTTGTTAGACCATTCATTTCTTTACGAAATGCGGCCAGACGGAGTTACAGAGTCCACCAACGATTATCATCCCTGAACGATCGCTTTCCTGTCGCTTCCGGTGCACCGTAGAGTATGTCGACTGTGAACCCAAAAACGGCCAGATTCAAGCCCTTCGAGCGACCAATTTTTTAGTTAAATCGCAAACGCAGTTCTTGGATTCGGAATGCGAAGGGTAACTCGACCAAAGCGGCGACTTCGCTTTCGAGTACTGTTGTTGAGTTGAGCGGCAGCGGGTTGGTTTGGCTGAGATTCGTAATAACAGCCTGGTTTGCGGAAAGGATTTGCAAACTAAAAAGTCGTCGACTAATCATCAGGTCGTCGCGATTCGCAACAATAATGCGCGAGCCACTCGTTTCGTGAACGATTACGCCGGACGCTTCGTCGGTAGTACGCTGCCGACCGAATAGAGTAATACCGCACAAATCAAAAACTTTCGGAATCGGAAACTCCGAGGATTGGAGCTCAACCCGATGTCGCGCTGGTTTGCAAGCTAGCTTGGCCGCATTTGGCCACGGCGCTGTAATGGCGTCCCATCTAGGGGCATCTCCCCAAGCCTGTCTCGCGTCATACTCTTTCTTGAGCAACGACTCTGAAACTTCAAAATCGATGTTTCGTGCAGCGATGGCAGCCACATAGTCTGCGAGCTTCGGTACCGAAGCAAGACGTTCACACCATTTGGCAGGGGAATTCTCTTCGCGGTACTTAGAAACATGGGTCTTAGAAACATTGGTCCGCCATTCCATCCAGGTTCGATCGATATCCACCTCGATCAACGACCCAAGAAGGATCGGCAATCGCGAATCTCCAGGCAGCAGTGATGCTAGTGCAAATGCGATAACTGCATCCGGACCAGACTGATTGGTAGACCAATTGCTTTCGTAACGCTCGCACTGGTCGTCGAGCCATTCAAGTTCCATTGTCGGATTCGGCATTGAGTTGCCCTAGCTCTTGTTGAATACGCGTGACATAACGTGTAACGGACCGAGTCGAAACGCCAAGTTTTTCGGCAATCTGGATGTGCGTCAGTCCTTCCATTTTCAATGCCAGAACATTTTGGCATGTCTCGTCCAAATTGCCGCTAAGCTTCTCAAGGATAGCGGCGAAAGCTTGTCCCTCATCATCGGTTGGATCGTTGAGAGGAGCCGAAAGGTCGACAGCGATGTCTTCCATTTTGGGGCCATCTGCGGCGAGTTCCTGCTCTCGGGATATACTTCGTTTCTGCTGTTTCCAGAATCGAGCTTTTTTCCGAACCTTGTTCAGCGTGATCGCGACCAGCAATTTCCAAAAATCTTCACTTTCCTCTATCGTTAAGACTCCCTCTCGGGCTTGCCGAATGATGGTTCTCATCACCGTTCCGCCGATGTCATTCTCATCGATCTTGCGACGCAGTTGAGGTGACAGGTTTCGTTCCGCGAGCCTAATTAGTTTGGGAAGGTAATGACTGAGGATTGTGCTCTCACCAGGCGAGCTTGGCGTGATTTCCATTATGGCAATTTGAAACCATTGATGTAGGGCTCGATCGGAGACGCTCCAGTGGCGACTCCTGTAAATCAACCGAGCTAAGTGCAGACAATTGTAAGTTATCGTGCACTGTTTTTGTGCTTCACTGAAGAAATTCAGGATGGCTTGCATAGTTGACTACTCCGCCCCCATTTCCTCATCTCGAACGAGTGCCGTCATCAAGGGCGTTGAACACTCTCGAATGACAGAGTCAAGGAAATCAACAGTATAGATTTTCTGATTCGACGTTAGGTCGTTAGACCGGTCGCATACCAGCTTTTTCATTGCCAAGCAAAGTCGAGTTACCTCAACTTCGCATTCCGTACCCATGCCCCTTTCCTGTCCACTGTCCCGTGCAAAGTAGCGATCGATCGTATCCTTTGCGTCTTTGTACTTGGCGTCTTTGAGCTCGTAGGGCCAGTTCAACTTTCCAGTTTGAACGTCAAACTGACGGGCGGTAAGCTTTTTTGGCTTGGCACGCTCGATGGCCTGTCGACGGGGTTCGCCCACAAAAGCCTTCGGCCAATACTTCTCGCGGTACTCGAAAACAATGGCTCGTTGCTCGAAGTACCGTACGATTTGTGCATGGCGGTTTTCGATAGCTCGGCGATAGGCTTCTTGTTGATTAATGACGGCCAGGCTATCCAGGTAACGGTACGTGCCATAAGCAGAAATCACCTCCGCCTGCCCCCGCAATGCCCCCTCAGTGGCAGTGCTCGAATGGCGGACGTACGACCAATTTTGAATAGGAGCAGCGATGGCAGTCTGTGCGTTGGCGGCTGAAGATGAAATGCAAAACAGTGAATAAGTTGTGAAAGCAAAGGCAGCTGCCTGGGCGAGAATTGATCGATTCAAAACGGTTTTCATGGTTTCCTCAATAACTTGGAGCTAGTTTAGAATTGGTTACATGAAGAGATTCCCGAACTGAGTCAGGGGTAGACAGAGAAACGGACGGATTCGTTCCGAGAGAAACCTCCATGAGACGCGTCGAGGAAAAGTGCCTCCCGCAGGTTTAACACGGACTGTTAAACTTTCGTTACTGACACTCGATTTACGATCCGCACTTTCGTTCCGATTTCGAAACCCTGCATGACTACCTCTCCCACTCGCCCCGCTTCGGCAAAGCGGTGAAGCATTTTTCTTTGCTAAAAACAGGCTCTTGTCTAGCGAAAGTCGTTAAGACTTTCGGTTGCATAACCTAAACCACCGAAACTCTTGACGAGTTTCGCTACCAAATGTTGCACAGCGTTCCCGCTTCGGAGAGAGGAAGTCGGGGGAGGCGAAAAGAAATCGACAAAAAACATTCGAAGTTTGTCCGATTCGCGGAAAGACGGGAATCTCTTGATGAGGCAGCTCACTGTGAGTCGCTTGATTTCACCGGTCGTTGCCAGAATAGCAGCGACCTCAGATTTTTGGTTCCCGTTAGGAGAATGATTGTGCGAGATTTCATTATGTCCGTTTTTGCAGATTTTCGTCAAGCTGATCGCAAGCAGCCATCGGTCAACACGTCATCCGTGTTGAGGCGAACATTCCTTCCTTGCTTGATTGTCGCGGCAACATGGACCATGCTTGGACAATCAGCGGAGGCTTTCTTTGGTAATGATATAATCTATTCAGGCACACAACCCGCAGGTAAGCCGGCTTTTGGCCAGAGAGTCATGGTCAGCGGCCAAATCGTTCGTACTGACCGTGGTCCTTTAGCGAACCAACAGGTACTGCTCTGGTTTTCGGGACGTCGTGGTGTCACGGACTTGGTCTACACGGTACGGACTGATCGATTCGGCAAGTTCAATGCCTTGATGACGATTCCCAGCAACTGGAGAAACCTAGATACCTGGGTTGACGTCACCTTTAGCTCCTCTTCGATTGGTGTGACCAAACTTTTCCGAGTTCGCAACAAATAGGCTTATGCCGCAGTCGGCCCACCGTCGTTCGGTGGGCCGACTTATTCTTTACGATTTTCATTTGATCGCAGAAAGTCATTCTATTAAGGCCATCCTTATGTTGAGAAAACCTATTCATCATCGGTTCGGCGTCACTCAAATTGAGTTGCTGGTCACGATGACCGCCATGACTTGTCTTTTGGCCTTACTTTTTCCAGCGGTACAAGGCGCACGAGAAGCAGCCAGGCGGGCCATTTGCAGCAACCATATTCGTCAGGTTAACCTCGGTATCCTTGAGTTTGAATCTGCTCATCGCCAACTTCCATCCAACGATGGTCTAACTTGGACACAACGGATAGCTTTACAAACCGGGGAAGTGGAGCGTGTTTCGGCTGACTTGGCAAGTTTGTCTCCCGGTGATCAGGAATGGCTACTTAACCATCTCCCTAAAGTGTTTGCTTGTCCATCCGCCCAACAAAAGTCCGTTGCCAACTATCCGTCCGCGCACTTCGGTATGAACATGCGGCTGATCGGAAGGCGTTTGCGGGACATTATCGATGGAAATTCCAATACCTTGCTTACCGGCGAACTTAAACCATTCCTTTCCGCTCCTTGGGTACTCGGCCCAACCGTTAATGAGATACAATTTGGGTCGGACCATGAAGAGGGAAGCCATGTAGCCCTCGCTGACGGTTCAGTCCGATTCTTCTCGTCAAAAGGGACCGCTTCCGAGCTTGAAGCACTCTTGACTCCTGCTGGCGGTGAGCTTTAACTGGGTGAGCTTTAACTGGAAGTTTAATCAAAATGAACAAACCTACTATTCAACTCGTAGACAGTTTCTTGCAAGAGCACGCTAGCCTTTTTGAGACATTGCGAGATTCTGTGACATGGGACGATCGGATGGCAGCAAGGCGAACCGCTTCTTTTGGTCAGCCTTACAACTATTCGCAAATCGACTACTCGGCTACGCCAATGCTTCCAGAACTGAAAGATGTCGCTAGCAAACTCGAGTCTCAGCTCAACGTCGCGTTCAACAATTGTTTGCTCAATTTTTATGAGACCGGAGATAACTCCATGGGCTTTCATTCCGATGACACGAGCGGATTGATTAGCGGTACCGGAGTGGCCATCGTTTCTCTAGGTAGCGCACGAGACATCACCTTCAGGAATATTGCCGACAAGTCGATTCAGCATTCGTTTTCATTACTCCCGGGTGCCCTACTTTACATGGACGATGCAGTTCAGGCTTTGTGGATGCATGCGATCAAGAAACAAGCAAATGCGGGTCCTCGCATCAGCTTGACTTGGCGAGCTTTTCGACCGTAGATGCGTTTCGAAAAGCGGCAAGCAGTGAAGCAACCATCCAGTTGACTAGCTTGCGAGTCATGCTAGGGCGTCGCCGCTCGCTTAAGGTGTCGAAGCTGAATCATGCTCTGGAACACCGCCGGATCGTTTTGGCTCCTCAATTTTGCGGTAGCTTTTTTCATAATTCTTTGATGCGAGTTCTATTTGCTTGAGGTTATTTTCCAACGAGCGGCGTTGACTTTCCCCTCGCAAATCACAACCCACGAAAAGCAAAACACCGACTAACACTAATACGCTTCGCATAACAGACAACCTTTCATGAATGGAGAGTAGACAGGTGGTTTACCCATGGGCATTGTTCGGATGAATAAACTCGCAATGCGAGAGAAGTTCGTCGAGCCGATCGTCGAATAGGATATCAGGTTTCGGGAGGAAGCACACGAAGCAATCAGCGATACCCAGCTTGGTAGCAATTTCGCGCGAATACTCCGCGCCGCCCCGGCTCCAACAATAGAGCTTATGCCCCGCATCGTACATGCGACGCACGTACGCGATGGACGGAGTCATCGGAATCTGCTTCGTCCCAAAAGTCCGGATCAAGGTGTCGTCCACATCAACATAGATGACGCTAGATTTGGGTTGTGGAGTTTTCGGTTGTGTGGATTCAGTGCTCAAAGATCGACTCCAAAGTTTTGCAGTATTTGGTGTGACGGACAGTCAGACGATGTCTGCTATTTCGCATCGAATTCGGGCTTCGCATACGATTCCAGAAAGCCACACGCTTGGCAACGAAACGTCGCTATCGGAGTTCGATTTGGCAGTTTCAATCCGAAAAAGCCTCGTCTAGGATGACCGGCTGTCCAGTAACTAACAAATGCGTCAACAGGCCTAGTGTCGGCGACAAATCCTTGTTGCATTTCGCCATTGCACTTCGGGCAAAAGGTAACCTGTATTGACATCGACTTGAACTCCCCCTGGAATACGGTTAGAAACGAATAGATCAACGACCCAAAATCTAGCAGCGCGCAGCCTGGGAGGGAATCGGTGCGGATCATGTGTCCACAATGTCTGATAACTTGCGTTCGGCCGAAACTTCTTGAAGGCAATCCACATTGTATGAGCTTGGGCCTTGAGTAAGCAGCCTCACTGCGAGAGCGACATGTCCAACGCCGCTGTTCAATCGTGCCTTGCGTTAATTAACGAGTCGATGGATCGCCTCGATTGTACCCCAATAGGACTGCGTGGCAAAACGGAGGACGAAACAAGCTTTCCATTAAAAAGAGCGTGACCAAATCCTACTCAATGGATTCTCGCCCCCCCAATAATGGCATCACCGTGAACCGGTCCGCTAAGATATCTGTCTC
>CANHVO010000045.1 GCA_947463915.1 Planctomycetaceae bacterium | reverse complement strand
TTGGCGTAAAGTTACCTGGGCAGGAAACATCTGCTGGAGAGTTCGATAAAGCGCATTACAAAGACTTCGAGGTTTAGAATGGCCAAAGCGGAAACTGCGGGTGAAAAGATTGTTGCATTGGATCGTCGACTTGAAAAACGACGAACGATGGATGCGTCCGAACTCCAAGTGCGAGCTATTATCGCGGAAGAGAAAAAGCGAACCAAAACCCAACGTCGTCGTCAAATCGACCCCACCACATGCGAACGCGATTATTCAGGGGACGAAGTCGAGTTCATGCAAGCCATGGACGCTTATAAAAGAAAAAACGGTCGAATGTTCCCAACCTGTAGCGAGATTCTCGAAGTCATTCGAGATCTAGGGTACGTTCGAGAGGCAACCCATGCAGCTCCACAGGTTTCTTCCAATACCGCCATGGAAACCGCCAACGTCTGATCATGGATTTGTTTATTTGTTTAACGGTCAGCCGAACGCGTACCGGCCAATGGCATTGCTTGAGTACGGCTGACTGTTAAACGAATTTCCAGTTCTCACCAGAGACCGAAAACTTCAACTAGGCAGCATGACATGCTGCGTCTGGCCTATGTTTTTCCAGCTTAGAATCGAAAACCGTTGACCTGGACTTGCCTCGGTCTACAATGCCAGAGCTCGGAACTGCCCGTAAGGGTAGCGCCTTGCTGGTGTTTTCTACAAGGCAATTTGCTGAGACCCATGGTCCAGGGCACAAAATAAAATGACGAACCGATGGCTAGCTGCACTCCCTGTCTATAACGAAGTAGGGTACGTCAATGGCGTTCTGGATGAAGTCTTAAAGTACGCTCCCGACGTTTTGGCCGTAAATGACGGCTCCAACGATGGCACTCGCGAACTTCTCGATCTTCGAACGGACATCACGGTCCTCCACCATGAGAAAAATCTCGGATACGGCGCCGCTCTCCGCACCGCATTTCAGTATGCCATCGATGAAGGATACGACGTTATTGTCACATTGGATTGCGACGGCCAGCATCAGCCCAAACGCATTCCCGAATTCGTTGCGGCTTGCGAAGACGTAGACATCGTCTCCGGCTCCCGGTATCTGAAGAAATATGACGGCGATAGCGTGCCACCCGCCCAACGTCTTCAAATCAACAAGCAAATCACCAAATCCATTAACGATCTGTTCCACTGGAATTTAACCGACACATTTTGTGGCTTCAAAGCATACCGGACCGAAGCCATCGCGAAGCTCAACATTACCGTCGATGGTTACGCGATGCCCCTCGAGCTCTGGGCACAAGCGGCCATGTTAGGATTGCGAATTCTCGAGGTTCCTGTGCCGCTCATCTACTTGGACGAAAAACGTTCCTTTGGCGGTGCGCTGGACGATGGCAGCGTTCGGTTGGCTTACTACAACCAAGTTATCGAACAAAGTATCCAAGCCATGCACGATCGAGGTTTCCAGTTGCCTTGCGAAACCACACAGTGCTGCGGGGAGTGCACTTAGGGTGTCGCACTTGGTGCCTTCAAGTCGGCCATCGCTTAAAGTTCCGAAAGAAAACAATCGCTTTCTTTGCTGGCCACCCGCAAGCGATTCTCCACAACTGCTTCAGAGAAATCAAGTTATTCTGTCGCATCGTGCTCTCCCCGTCTGGTTTCGAGAGCTTAGAATTCTCGCGCGATCTCAAGCGCTGACGGCCTCGAAATCCTACATGTCGAGCTACGCGCCCTCTCTCGCGGATTTTGTTTCCGTCAGCGATCTCAATGCAAAGCATTGGGTTGTGGGCGGCCATCAACCCGAGTTGTTTCATCCCGGCGTTTGGTTCAAGAACTTTTTGATGTCGGAGATCGGTAAACAAACCGATTCCATAGGAATGCAAGTGATCGTTGATCACGATGTGGCTCGGTCCGACTCGTTGCGAGTCCCGTATCTCTATTCACCAACCATCGTTCCGTCAACATTCGCCGTACACCGACCCGCATCGGAACTGGCTCAGAGATCGATACCGCTGCCCATTCGCGGCGAATCTAAGCCTCGCATGCCCTGGCACTCAACACTTTCTCTCAATGCCGATGCAGAGTCATGGAACCGGACGCTGGCCAACATCGAACAGTCAACAAAATCCTGTGGACTTGCCGAACCGTTGATACACCGTCATCAAGAGCTCCTCAAAAACTGCATCGCTTCGCAAAAGAACATCGGCGACGCGTTTTCGGAATTTCGGCATCGAATTGAAATGTCCCACGGTGTTTTTAATCTCGAAGTTCCACTAGGGCATTTGTGTTCCGAATCTGCGTTTGGATTTTTTGTACAGCATTGTGTTCGTAATGCCGAGTCGCTTTGGAGCTCCTACAACCGCTGTCGCGATGCCTATCGAGAACGCCATCGCATTCGCAATCAGGGACAGCCGGTGCTTGAGCTTCTTCGCAATGCGAACTCTTTTGAATTGCCATTCTGGATCTATCAAGAGAAGCAACCGGTCGTCGAACGTAAACGGATGTGGGCAAGTTCGCTACCCGGCAATCAAATGCTCCTATGCGATCATGCTCAACCAGACCGAGCCACCGTTTCAGCTATCGTGCCTCTTGCCGAAGAGGAGTTCGCCCAGGCTTGGCAAAGGATCGCTGAGCGCGGCGTTTGCATTCGCCCCAGGGCGTTGATGACGACAATGTATTTGCGTTGCTTCGTGGCGGATCTCTTCGTTCATGGTATCGGCGGAGGAACTTACGATGAGCTCACCGACGACATTATTAAGGACTGGATCGGCATCGATGCGCCCATCTACTTGACCAGTTCCGCCTCTTTGCATTTGCCACTGAATGCAAACCAAGAAAGCGAATCGATTGAACCGACCGCGAGTAGGAATTCAATAGAGCGAGAACTGCATTTGATGCGTTCCGTACCCGAACGCTATCTCGATCGAGCCAACGATGCTCAACGCATCTTGGCCGAGGCGCACTCGCTGAAAATCGCGAACATCCCAGAACGTGGAAAGAAGCTTGTGTGGCACAAGGAAATGGCGAGTCTGAAGCAACAGATAGAAATTGCAATCGAACCCAAAAAACGTGCGGCTCTGGCGAAACTTGAGGCCACGCAACGCGAACTTCGGCAGCGCAAAATAATAAGCTCACGCGAATATTCGTTCGTGCTCTTTGAAGAGCAAGATGTCGTCGATCGGCTAGCCAGGCTAGCCAACGCTGCTTACCGAGACACAACGGATTCGGGTAAATAACAGCCCAAAGTCACTCTCGGCAAGAGTGACCCACCTTAATTACGATCGGCTCTGAAGTCCCGGCGAGACGAATCGTCGCTCTACGATCGAAAACCCGTACTGAACAATCAACGCCAACAAAGCCGCGGGCACTGCTCCTTGCAAGATCAATGGAATGCTCGACAAGCGGATGCCTGTCAAAATCGGTGCCCCATAGCCACCGGCTCCAATAAACGCCCCGATCGTTGCTGTCCCGACATTGATCACGGCCGCCGTTTTCACGCCCGACAAGATCGAGGGCAAGGCCAAGGGCAACTCCACCAATCGCAGTCGTGCTCGCCGTCCCAGCCCCAACACATCGGCGGATTCGATCGTTGCCTTTGGTATTTGCGTTAAGCCAGCGTACGTGTTTCTCACGATCGGTAGCAAACTATAAAAGAACAAAGCAGCGATCGCAGGATAAGCACCCAAGCCAAAAAGCGGAATCATGAAAACCAAGATCGCCATCGAGGGCAATGTTTGGATAACGCCGACCACAGCCAAGATCGTCTGACCAAAGGCTTCGTTTCTTGCCGACAAAATGCCAAGAGGAATAGCGGTCGCAATCGCCAGTGTCAGCGAAACGGCGACAAGAAACAGGTGTTCCAATGTGGTCTTGGTAAATCGCCCAAGGAATCGCTTCCACTCGGCCATCGGTCCAATTCCTTGGTACGGTATCGATAGGTTCATCTTTTCGTTCAAAAACTCAGCCGCCACATTCGTCTCCAATAGCCGATCCAACCTCACCTTGGCCGTCATCCCCGTCATCGCCTTGGAATCGATCGCATTCTCAAGCTTCAAATAAGCCTCAGCTACCTTGGGAGCGCGTTTCGCCAGATCCTTGCGCATGAGAATGACCGAATAATAAGTCGGGAAGAAACCTTTGTCGTCTTCCAATACACGCAATTTGTAAAACTCGATCTCTGCGTCGGTCGTGTACAAGTCGGTCACTTGGATCGAGTTGTGTTCGAGACCTCGGTAAGCCAAATTGTGGTCCATGGTTCGAACGTCTTTGTGGGGCAACCGATACTTGGCTGGTAACTGTCGCCAGCAGTCGTTTCGCTCCATAAACTCATCGCTGATCCCGAACTTCAACTCGGGGTGTTCGCGCAGATCGCTGATTTTGGTAATGCCGAGCTTTTCTGCGACAGCGTCTCGCATGCCCAGCGCGTACGTATTATTGAAACCGACTCGATCGGTCATGACGATGTCCAGCTTATCCATGGCGGCTCGCATGTCGGCTTCGGTTCGAACCTCGACTCCGGGCTCAACAAGCTTCGATAGCAGTTCCTGGATGGTGCCGGTGTAGTCGACGTAGGCATCGATGTCCCCTTTGACCAGGGCCTTCCAAAGGACTTGCGTGCCACCTAGTTCCGAAAGATGCTCCACGTCCGCACCAGCTTGGTTCCCCAAGTGGTACAGCAGATCACCCAGGATTACCGATTCGGTAAAACTTTTGGAACCAACGCGAACTTTTGGCTTCTCTTGAGCTTGGGCATTCGAACAAAGCCAGCTTGCGCACCCAAGTACGAAAACGACAGCGAGGAGACTTTTCATGATTGTGGTATTCGTTGGGCGTTGATGAATCGAGCGACATAATCGTTGGTTGGGTTTTGGATCAACTCTTCGAGCCGTCCTTCTTGAACCACTTCACCTTCACCCAACATCATGACTCGGTCGCCGAAGAAGGCAGCTTCGCCCATATCGTGTGTCACCATGATGGAGGTTTTGCCGAGCGTTCGAAAGATCTTTCTCAAGTCCTCTTGCAAATCGAATCGCACCAACGGATCGAGGGCACCCATCGGCTCGTCCAGCAACATGACCGCGGGGTCCAACATCAACGCGCGCATGATACCAACACGCTGACGCTGACCGCCTGAGATTTGCGAAGGGTACCGATCGAGTGCGACGCGTGGCAGTCGGGTTAGCTCAGCCAGCTCTTCCACTCGAGCCTTGACTTTGTCTTGATCCCATCCGAGATGGGACGCTAGCAGTCCGACGTTTTGTCTGGCGGTCAAGTGTGGAAAGAGACCGCCATCTTGAATGACGTATCCCATCCGTTGACGCTGTTGTTGGATATTCTGCGTGGTTAGCGGCGTTCCATCGAAGAGGATGGTACCCGCATCCGCGTCGATCAATCCGACCAAAATCCGCAGCAAGGTACTTTTGCCGCAACCGCTCGGTCCGATCAAGACGGTGGATTCGCCGGTGCGAAATTCGACCGTCGTTGGCTTCAGCACCTGCAGGTTGCCAAAGGATTTCGAAACGTTGTTCAATGAAAACATGGCGAATTAGTTCTGCTTTTCACGTTGGGCGTTCATTTCGTCTAGCATCAACTGGACGCGTTCTTCCATTCGGTCGGTCAGTTCCGCGGCCACCAAACGCTTTTCTTTACCAGGTGCTAGCTCGATCGGTTGGTCGAAACGCACGAGCACTTCGCGATCCGCGTGGACGGTGGGGTAGGACGCTTCGAGGGCATCTTCTTCGAGTTTATCGAGTGTCTCCGCGAGGCGTTCGATAGTCGGGTTTTCTTCCAGGTAGTTACCTGGGTAGCTATACAATTGAGTGACCAAGAACATGTTATCCATGTCTGCAGTCCATTGCGTTTCTTGTTCCGGAGTGGCAGCACCAGCGGCGGTCTCACGAGCTTCGATGATGGCCCGTCGCACTTCTTTGACCCTTTCTGGAATCAAAGCTTGCTTGGCTTGTCGCCCGTAACGCGCTTCGCTGTCGACCAACAACGTCGACGAAAGGCGCTCCACCCGTTCGCTGAGCGTGCCGTTTTGCGGCATGCGCAGGTGCTCCATTTCTTTGAGCGAAAGCAACCCCTTGGCGACGTGCAGAACCCGCTCCTTGATCGGCATCGAAGATTGCGGACGCCAGTAAAGGCGCTTCTCCAAACGTTCAATCGTTTGCAACAAGCTTGGCGTGGGATCTTGTGTGTACCAACGTTTCATCGCAACGGGCAGAATGGAAATGGGCCGCGTCGCCTTTCTCGCCGCCAAGATGGCGATCGCTGCTGCACCGTCTCGGAACGCAGTCACTCGATCGTTCATGTGGTAGACATCCCCTTCAGGAAATATCAGCAGTGGATGCTTCTG
This sequence comes from Planctomycetaceae bacterium, assembly GCA_947463915.1. GTDB lineage: Bacteria > Planctomycetota > Planctomycetia > Pirellulales > Pirellulaceae > JBKCUI01. Next base: position 22,241 of record CANHVO010000045.1, on the reverse strand, counting down.
ATTTTGAAGGACATCGACCGCTGTTTTTAGCGACTGCACATCGGAGCCTTCGCGGTCCACGCTGAAGCAACCGCATCGCTGCATGGAGTGACGTTCAAACGCCTTGCTCATGGCAAATACCTGCCACGCCGTCATGATGTAAAACGGTGTGCGCAATTCTCTGGTGGCATCGATCAAACAGTACGAGTCCCAATGGAACGAATGATTGGGAGTAAGCATTACGCCATGATTGTTGGCAATGGCTTGCTTCAAATGTTCGATGCCTTGCACATCGACGCGTACAATTTTTTGCTTTTGCAGCGCGCGTCGGCGCATTGGGCCAGTAAGGCGAAACCACCACGGGGTCATCAGCGGTGGCCACTGGCCTTCAGGTGTTCCGTAAGGTTGGATATTCAAGGGACGTGAACCGAAAGAAATGGCAGACTTAGAGGATCGGAGACCTCACATTGTAATAGAGTTTCAGGGTAAATGTTGTTCGGGAGGGCGTGGCTCCTGCCGAGCCAGCGGTGCAAAGGTTCGGCAGGAGCCTCACCCTCCCAAACAATGACGTACAAACTCAGCCCGTTCCGCCGGCTAGTTCGGTCGCTCGCTGGACCCTGGAAATGGCCAGCATAAACGCTGCAGTTCGCAGAGACACCGAATGGGTCGCCGACTGCTGCCAAACATTTTCGAACGCGTCGGTCAGCGTCCTATCCAACTCTTGTCGAACTCGATCAAGACTCCAACGATAATGCTGTCGGTTTTGCACCCACTCGAAATAACTCACCGTTACCCCACCGGCGTTGGCCAGAATATCGGGCAGAATCATGATTCCACGCGCGGCGAGTTTTTCGTCCGCTTCTGGATCGACTGGACCATTGGCTGCTTCGATAATGGTTTTGGCCCGTATCTTGTCCGCGTTCTCTTTGGTGATCACGTCGCCTAACGCAGCGGGAATCAACAGGTCGCACTCCAATTCCAACAACGCTTCATTGGGCAGCTTCTCCGCCCCTGCGTAGCCTTCGAGTCGGTTGTTGTTCTTGATCGAGTACGAAAACATTTCTGGAATGTTCAGCCCCTTGGGGTTGAAGTAGGTTCCGCTAACATCACCGACTGCAATCACTGGGAAAGCAGACTCGAACAAGAACTTCGAAGCATGGGAACCTACGTTCCCAAAGCCTTGAATGATGGTTCGACATTGATCGGGCCGCACATTGATGCGCTTAAGCAATTTCACGGCCAGCGTTCCGACACCGCGTCCGGTCGCTTCTTCGCGACCCTTGGCACCGTACTCTTCGACCGGTTTGCCAGTGATGACAGCCGGATTGAAGCCGTGGTACTTTTCCCATTGGTTTCGAAACCAAGACATCACTTCGTGGTTCGTTCCCATATCGGGGGCGGGGATATCGCTATCGGGGCCGACGATCTCGTGTATTTGATCGACAAACGCACGGGTCATCCTTTCGAGTTCTTTCTTGGAAAGGGTCTTCGGGTCGATCCCAATTCCTCCTTTGGCTCCTCCGTAGGGCAAGTCCACCACGGCGGTTTTCCAGGTCATCAGCGATGCGAGCGCACGAACTTCGTCCAAATCGACGGCTGGGTGATAACGCAATCCCCCTTTCATTGGACCTCGAGAGTTATCGTGCTGAACTCGGTAGCCGAGAACCGTCTCAACATCTCCGTTATCTCGCTCGAACGCGACTTGAACAGTCACTTCCCGTTTCGGAGTGACCAGCAGTTTTCGAAGCCATTGCGGCGTCTTGAGCTGGTCGGCGGCTTGATTGAAGTAAAGTGTGGTGGATTCGCTGGGTCGCATAGTATCGGAAATGATTGAATATTGAGCTCTAATGCCGAACCAAAATTTCGGCGTTCCTGTCTTAAGGCGAACGGCAGAACGGAAACCACCGTAGCACGACGCGCAAGCTAGTGAATTCAACCGTAAATATACTAGCTTGCGCGTCGTGCTAGGTTTATTGGAACCTGCCGATCGCCTAATTGTAGACCAAACGCAATCCCAGGAGATGCCAAAGCTAGACGAACGGTGAACAAGCCCTAGGAACCGCGGTAATTCTGTCAGCCGGACAATTAATTGGAAAAAGCCCCTTTCCTATCCTCCAGTGCGATGTAATACTTTCGTACGTCCAGAAACTTTCTCCCCTAGAGAGTTTCTGAATTTGTGCGGAAGTGGCTCTCGCGAGGGGGAAGCGCGAATCGGGTCAGGACTTAAGTGGAGCAGCCATAAGTGTCGTACTCTTGTGCGAGGGCCTCTTCCGCACAAATAGACCCTCTGAACTCAAAGACTTGATGACCAACGACGCTATTCAAAAACTTTTTCGCAGCGAAATCGCTTCGATGAGTCCCTATACCCCAGGCGAACAGCCTCAAACGGGTAAGGCGATCAAGCTTAATACGAACGAGAATCCCTATCCGCCGTCACCTCGGGTGATCGAAGCGATTCATCAAGCAACCGGAAAACTAGAGCGTTACCCAGACCCGCTAGGTACTTCCTTTCGACGTGCGGCTGGCGACGTGCTCGCTGTCGATCCGGAAATGATTCTTTGCGGCAACGGTAGCGATGACTGCCTGACAGTTCTTACCCGAGCGTTCGTCGGAGATGGCCAAAAGCTCAGGCTTCCGTACCCAAGCTACATTCTCTATCGCACGCTCGCAGAGCTTCAATCGGCCCAATTCGAAGAAGTTGCCTTCGATAAGAATTTTGGACTGTCCAAAAGTTTCTACGCCAACGACGAATCGCTCAAACTGATTTACTTGCCGAACCCAAATAGCCCAAGCGGAACGTTGCTCGATCACGAGTCGATTTTGAGGCTGGCCGATAGCGTTGATTGCCCAGTGGTCGTGGACGAAGCGTACGTGGACTTCGCACCTACGAACTGCATCTCGCTCATCCATCAAAACCCGAAGATCATTATCACGCGAACGCTTAGCAAATCGTACGCGTTAGCTGGCCTGCGATTCGGTTACTTGGTCGCACATCCGGAAATTGTCCAGACATTGCGCAAAGTCAAAGACTCGTACAATACGGACATGTTGTCGCTGGCAGGTGCCACGGCTGCGATCTCCGATCAAGCTTGGCTCAAGAATAACGTAGCTCGGATCTTGGCTACGCGATCGCGGATGTTAGTGGCATTGAGGAATCTCGGATTCGACGTGATCGAATCGCATGCCAATTTCTTGTGGTGCACTCGATCCGATCGGCCATTGAAGCCGTTGTACGAAGAGCTCAAGAAGAACGGTATCCTCGTGCGATACATGAACTATCCAGGCTGGAGCGACGGCCTTAGGATCAGCGTCGGCAGCGACGAACAGATCGATGCGATGCTGGTGGTGCTTGGGGATTTGTTGGCGAGTTAAGGACCGGTGGACGGCACATTCCATGCTCGGCCCAGCTCACGGCTTACGTTCAACTTGCTGGCCTCGTTGAGGCGAAGTTCGATCTTTCATCGGTAAAGCGCGAGTCAGATGATACGAGAACGCTCCTAGCAACGTCCCGGTTTCAACCTCATGGCACTTCAAACAGCTTGCGGATGCCCGGATTGAACCCAAGAGTCGTATCTCGTTTGTTCTCGCGGCAATCACTAAATCTTCGTCGAACTCAAGCTTCGGCAGTGACTCTTTTTCAAAAGAATGCAATGGGCGAGTCTCCACGTTTGCTAGTTTTTCCATGTCTGGAAGATAGCTTGAAACATAAGCAACTGGAGTATCGTGTTTTAATAGACTGACAAGCTCTAAACTACGGAGCAACCAAACGGCATCCTTTGGCGCCGTCCGATCGATTTCGCGGAATGCATCGCGATCCTCCTTGTCAATCTTGTCGTTACCTCGAATGCCCATTCCAGGTTTCTCAAGATGCATGTCTCGAAAGAGAATACTTGATCTGTAATCCCAAGGTTCGATCTGAGGACGCCGATCAAGTCGATGTGGCACAAAGCCTGAGACCTGATCGACCGACATGACATGACCGGATCTACGTGGTGAAACGAATTCGTCGCGAGTGCTTTGGTGCAATCGATCAAAAAACTTTCGACTAGGGATCATCAGAGGAAACTCTATGGCAAATCTCTTGATGTCATTTGCAACGTGGGCGGCAAGGGAACCTCTTCGTTCGTCACCTTCAATGCTCCGATACGGTGAAGGGAAATCACCAGAAAACGAGTCTTCTTTGACTAGCTGACCTGCGGTGTTGTTTTTGGATGTGTCGGAAACCGAATCGAACGGAATGGGTGGATTGCAAGTGAGTTCCAAATAGATTGCGCTCGGTGGAGGAGTCCGCCCGAATCCGTTTCCATCTCTCGCAACAAAATCTCGAACCGTTTCTTTGTGCAGCAACTCCAATGAATTCGGTCGAACATGTTCACCGCTGGTCCGGTGACCTTTTCCTTTCTTGGATTCATAGTCAATCAAGTCGGACACAACAACTTGACTCAGTTTTCGAACGCGTTGTGGTTTTGTTAATTTTGGTTCGTAGGCCAATCTGGGACGGAGTGACTCATAGGGGAACTGAGCCCGCATCATCGTGACAAACTTTTCAGCACGATCGTCAGTGATTTCGCTGCTCTTGCCATTCCGGATTAGATCCAATGTGGCTTTCTTTTCTTCTTGTGAGCTTTCCGAGAGTTGGTCCGATTTGGTACCACCAATACCAGCCGTCGAATCGTCGGCATTGCCACGGCTCGCAAAGTAGTTGGTTGAGATAGCGACAAAGCAAACAAAGAGAAAACGGAAACCCATGGCTTTTCGATTTTTGTTTTGCGTCATGTTTTGCCCTCTAAATCGTTTCTGCCCATTCGTATCAAAAGCCAAACTCAGGCGAAATGCGGTCTGTTAGTCTAGGCTTTAAGAGATAGAAAAAACACTATCTATTTCACGATATTGACCGAAGGGCGTTAGGCAACGCTGTAAAGCATTTCAGGACGACTGGGGCTTGCCCCCACCGTCCGCAGCTTTGGAGTTCTAGATTCACGTCACACGATCGTACAACTCTGAATTCGTCGCACCGCCGAGGGCGGTGCGACGAAACCAGAGTTGTCATTTTATCTCGCGGCCTCATTAGAACACCAAAGCGGTGTCCGGTCGGGACAAGGAGGCCATCTCGCTTTGTTGGGGAAATGTGTGTAGCCGTGTAGCCGTGTAACGGTGTACCGGCGACAGTTCGTAGCTGCGGGGCTCGCGGGCTGTTGATTTAATCCTAACCCGAAGCGTGAGCGAGCGATTCTTTGCCCCTCGCTTACGCGTCGGGTTGTGATAGGAACGTCGCCGAGCGGCAAACCCATTAAATCAACAAGCCCCTCGCCCGTCGGGGCCCGTCGGGGCGAGGGGGAGGAAACCCCATAGTCTACCCCTAATCACCCGCCGACGTCGTCGGCGCGGTGATCTTCCAGCCCCTGTTCCCAGAGCGCTTTCGCGTCTTGTTGAAGCCTAGCCCCGACTTGTGTGATGACGTTCATGCACATGAAGTTAGCACCGCGAGCCGCGATGGCCGGGGCATAGCCGTGGGTGATTCCATAGAGGAAAGCGCCTGCAAACATATCGCCCGCCCCAGTCAAGTCCTTAGGGTGGCAGGCAAAAGCAGGTACGTGCGATTCCTCTCCGTCGAATCGAATGAACGCTCCATGCGGTCCGTCTGTCACAACGCAGTTTGGCACCAATGATTTGAGAGCTGCAAAAGCCTCTTCGCTATTCGCCGCCTTGGTCACGGCGATCGATTCTGGTGCATTGCAGAACAGCAGATCGCTGTCGGCCAACGCAGCCAAAAATGCGTCACCAAAGACTTCAGGAATAAAGGCATCGGAGCAGGTCAGCGCGATCTTGGTACCGGATGCCTTTGCGGCCTTGATGGCATCGCGAATTGCGGTTTGCCCCGTGGATGGGTTCGCAAACACGTACCCTTCGATAAACAGCCACGTCGAGTTGGCAATACGCGAAGCATCAACATGCTTTGCAGCTAAATGGCTGGAGACGGCCAGGCAAGTTCGCATGGTTCGCTCTGCGTCGGGGGTGATCAAGGCGACGCAGGTTCCCGTTGTTTCACCCACCATGATCGGGTTGCCGATATTGATTTTGAGGGCGTTGAACTCCTCGGCATAGTGAAGTCCGTAGCGATCGTCGCCAACACAGCCAATGAATGCCGATCGGCCACCCAATTGGGAGACGCCGATCACGGAGTTCGCAACCGAACCGCCGCTTACTAGTCGAAGCTCGCGATTGCTCTCTGAAAATTGGTGCAACAATTTGCGTTGATCGTCCGCTTCGACGAGCCGCATGGTGCCGCGTTCGAAATCGAGGCTTGCGAATTCCGCGTCATCCAATTCTAAGAAAATATCGACGATGGCATTTCCTAGGCCACAAACGTCATAGTCACGCATCGGTTGGAATCTTCTTTCTGGTCATCAGTTTTCAAGGTTGAGTCGGTCGCAAAAAACACGTCCGAACGCTAATCTAAGGGACGTTGAATTCTAGTCCAGATCGCCGCAGTCGGAAGTGCAACCCGCGTCCTAGCAACGACTCTCGACCCTTTTATTGCCTCTTCGCTGCGAATGTTCATGACAACGATCCCGGAATCTTGGCTTTTAGGCCCTCGCATGTTCGATCTGACAGGCCGTCGAGCCATCGTCACAGGTGGCTCGCGTGGACTGGGGACCGCCACGGCAACCGCACTGGCTAGCTGCGGCGCAACCGTGCTTCTGACCTCCAGAAAAGCCGTCGATGCCGAGCGGGTCGCCGACTCGATCGCATCTGCAACCGGTCAAAAAGTCTTTGGGATGGAGTTGGAAATCGCCGACACCGAATCGATCCCTAGGTTTGTCGAACACGCGGTCGAGAAACTATCCGGCGTCGATATTCTCATCAACAACGCTGGAATCAATATTCGCGGGCCCATCGAATCGCTGTCGCTCGAAGACTTTCAAAACGTGAGCAACGTAAACGTCACCGGAGTTTGGTACGTTGCCAAACATGTTGTTCCGTATATGAAACGGCAGAAGTATGGCCGAATCGTCAATATGGCCAGCACACTCGGCTGTGTGGGCTTGGCCAATCGAACACCGTATGCCAGCAGTAAAGGTGCCGTCGTTCAATTGACTCGATCGCTGGCCATCGAGTTGTCCAAAGACGGAATCACGGTGAACGCTATCTGCCCGGGCCCGTTCTTGACTCCGATGAACGAACCGATCGCGGACACCGAAGATGCCAAACGCAATATCCTCGGAGCGACCGCACTTGAACGTTGGGGCAGGCTAGAAGAAATCCAAGGTGCTGTCGTTTTCCTAGCGAGCCAAGCGAGCAGTTACTGCACTGGTAGTTTATTGACGGTCGACGGAGGTTGGACAGCGAAGTAAGTGGCAAGCACTTCGGCATGAGTCTTTGAGTGAAACCAATAGCCTTAAAGTCACCCTCCCTTGAGGAGGCTTGGGGAGGGTCGGGCCTTCGGCCCGGGGAGGGTGAACTGACTTGTGCAATCGTTGTTGGCACTTCACCCTCCCCTCGCTACTCTCGACCCTCCCAGTGGGAGGGTGACTTTACCGATCTCTCCCCCGAGGGGCTACTTTGGGTAATTTATGCGAACAACACAGAGGATGTGCTTAGCTCACCCCCCGGTGCAATCGCATGACTTCCTTACTCGCCACGCAGCAAATCTAAAGAGCACGCGCTTTGATCAAAAAAGCGCGTGCGTGGGTTAGGTAACTAAACGAGCCCGCGTTGCTTTTGCTGTGTTGGATAACTGAGTTGCAAATCGCTCGTAGAGAGTCAATCCAGTCTTCGTCGCTGACTGCGAGCGTTGCACGCTTGGCGTCTAGCATTGAAACAACCGATGCCGCCGGTTCATCGGTGGTTGGCGTTTGCCGAATCAATGAGGCAAGTGCTTGTTTAACCACCAAGTCATCGACTTGAGAGAGCTCGCGTGCACTTTGAACCAATGTGGTTTCGATGGCCAACAGAACGATGGAACACCGCTCCGTAATTCTACTCAGTTCGCGAGGTTTCAATGTTAGCGACAGCGGTTCCACAATCACAGGCCTAGGCGGCAGCTTGTCTCGTCGCCTTTTCTCCTTCATTACTTCCTGCAATTTTTTAGCGCTCAATGCCATCGAACTACTCCTTGTTACGATTTCGTAATCTTGACGAATTTAAGGAAACTGCAATCCAGACAAAGTCCCCTTCCGGTCACAATAGGATTGTAGCCTATCGCGAGTTCGGTGTACGGTTCGTGCAGGATTTTACAGGCTGCATATGCAGAGTCACTCTCGGCAAGAGTGCCCCACCGTGGGGCACATCTACCGGATGCGCCTTTGAAGTGAAAGCGACGCATCCTCGTCCGAAGAACTTTTTTTGTCAGTCACGCCAATCTCCCATGGCTTTTCAATATAATCTTCCGAGCATTCTCCAATCTGTCCAACATTCGTCTAAAACGTCCGAACGATTCTTTACGCATTTTGCGAGGAACCGAAAATGGCCAAACGCGTGCAACCTAAACCCGGATCGTGGTTGCGTGTCGAAGCGTTATTAGAGTCGGGCGATCCTGAATTTGTCGATGAACTAAGACGCATTCAAGATGCCGATCGGCTTGGCAGCTTCGCCAAAGTTTTCTTCAACGACAAACGAGTTGCGTCGCGTCGGTTGCTGCTCGCATACTTGAATGCCCCATTCAATGCATTTCGCCATGAAGCCTTCCTGAAACGACTCTTTAAAATTGCGGAAGCGGCACAGGACGATGAAGTCATGGCTTACTTTATGGTTGGCTTGGACCGAAGTATTCGCCGTGAAAAAAAATCTCGCAATCGATACGATTGGTCGACGCGCGAAAGCTGGGTCGAGGAGTTTGTGCGAACCCCGCGAGGCACGACCATGCCGAGCAATGGCAACCCATTCGTCTATCAAAATCGCATGACTGGCGAGCCGATGGCCGCTTCGTCGCCAGAGGAACACGAACGAATTTTTCTGTTCTCGCTTCCGACTCGCAAGTATCTCCGACGACGGGTTTGGCGATACTTTCGACAGATCGGAAAAAAGGACGGCGATCGCTACGTTGAGGGGATTCGCAAAGGACTAGCCTTGTACACAGATCGCGATTGCAAAGACGGACTAGCGATGCTCGACAATTGGAGCTTGGTGCACGCTCTTTTTCGACATAGCGAAACAATCGTTGCCAAATCACGATCTTGGAAACTGGCGGAAGGGCGTTCGTTGAGTGAATTACGTTCCGCCCCTTCGTTTGCTGCTGCTTGGGCCAAAAACGCCGAGCCACTGATGAGCTTGCTCGACGATGCTGCCTGCCGACCTGTTCGCCAATGGTGTGTTGCCGTCCTTCAGGAACAACATGCGGACGCTGTGCGTCGAACCGCATTGGAACGTCTGCTGAGATGGATCCGAAGCGAAGACGATGAGTTGGCTCGATTTGGGGCCGAATTGTTGTCCCGATCAAGTTCGCTTGGGAGCGTCCAAGTTTCAACGTGGTTGCAGTTGATTCGCGAAGCCAACTCGGAAGCGTTGCCTGTCGTCTGTCAACTGATGCAACAGACGCTGAGCCCCAATGTCGTTTCGCTAAAGGAATCCGTCGAGATGGCTTGCAGTCGGTCCGTGCCAACAGCCGAATTGGGGCTGGCGTGGCTAGAATCGAAAACGCCCCAAAACGATAGGGATTTTCGCGACCTTTTGCTGGCGTTAGAAGCAGAATCCGAGTTCATTCGGCCCAAGCTGGCAGAGCTGGTTCGCCAAAAACTGGATTTGGTCCAAGCCAATCGAGCAGATTGGATTTTGGAGTATTTGGACTCGCGGCATGCCGATGTTCGCGAGATTGGATGGACATGGTTGCAGCAACGATCGGAGGTCGCCAAAGACTATCATTTGTGGCAGCGGCTCGTAGAAACGCCTTACGATGAGGTTCGCCTCAAGGTGATCGAGTTGCTGCATTTCGAATCGGAGCAGCCAGTATTTGCCAACAAGAACGATCTCCTGTGGATCGATGCGAGGAATCTACAACCGGATCGCATTCGGTTCCTATGGGCGACCGCCCTGCTGAATATTCATCGGGGCGGAAAGCAAAAGCCTGGGATCGTGAGCGCTATCGTGCGTCGGTTGATGTCGCATTCCGAGGAAGCCAATGTGTTGTTGCCGATTCTGGCAGTCGCACTGCGTTCGGTGCGCAGCATGGAGTGGAGAGCGGGGCTGGCTGGAATTGTTACTTTAGTAGAAAAGAATCCGGAGGTTTCCGCTTTGGTCGGTACTCACTTCCCGGAATTGAATTTGATATAGTGTGAAATCAGATTGGGAGGAGAGAGCGTTTTATCGAGACCAATTTGCTGCGGTGTTCCGCCGTGGTGTGAGTTTGCCTAGATATGCTTTCCCAAGGTCGTTGTTCGTTCGCCGGATACGCATGTCTATCCGCGACTGATTCAACGTAGTTCACGCGGATAGACATGCGTATCCGGCTTGAGTGAACGACCCTGGTCGGCGCTTCGAAGTCGATAACGTTCTCTCCTCCCGTCTTTTATTTGAGATCAAGATCCACGATCCGCTAGGTTCGATCACGTCCATGGAACTACCTCTCTCTTACAACCGACGCAGCGGCGTTCAGCAATCGGTCTCCGGTCTCGCGATTGCGCTTGCTCCCAATCTGCGCCGCGATCGAGTGAGTTACCGAGGGGAGCTTCAAGACCCACTCGCTTTTCGCGAAGCTATCAGCGCGCTTCATGATATCGTGATCAATGATCTTCGATATAAACCTCGCGATAAGACCGCTTATGAAGAATATCGTGCGGTCGAAGAGTCTCGGCTCAGCGCATTGCGTCAAGCGACCGCTAAAGCCAAAAGTTCGGAGCTCAAGGCTGCGTTACTAGAACCGATGCCGAATACACTGGAGGGGGATTTTCGAAAAGCCAGAGATCAATACTGGAAGGCGCGACAGCAGTACTCCGATTATCTGCTCAAGCATGATCGTGAGCTCTGGCGATTGATGATGCCTTGTGATCCTGTTATTACGGTCGCCAAGGATTGCTTGTTCTTTGAATGCTTTAGCGCCGACGAAAGCAGTTACGGATGCTTGACCGTCGACCGCGATGCCTTCCGAAACGAAACCGATGTCGCGCTAGGGACGACCAACGTCGACTACTCTTGGGGACTCTACGAACATTTTCAAAAGCTGAGAAGCTACCGAAACACTCACTTCGAAATCGACCCGAGTGGCTTTGATGTCGCGACTGAAGGAAAAGCGGGCCATCGCGAAGAGAAGATCGATTTGCCGGACGCTTGGCTGCGAGGGTTCATGCAATTGCAGTCGGCGATGGTCTTGCCTAATCGACGCGTGCCACTGACCCGCGAAGCTCTCTACGCGATCCTCGCATTCTTGAAACGCAATCGAGCGGTACGTGCTCCGAGAGCTATTCGTTTTGAACTCGAACCTGGCAAGCCGATCGCGATCGTGATGGAGCCCTGGGAGAAACGCATCGAGTTGCCAGAGACGATTTACGGCGGGACACGTTCTGAGACGATTCGCGTTTGGGGCCGAGATCGATTGAAGGTGTTGGCGCGTGTTCTCCCGTTGATCGAGTCGGTGGAGGTACATCTGCTCGGGACAGGCCTACCCAGTTTTTGGGTTGTGCAAATGCCCAAGATGCGATTGGTGTTGGCGTTAAGCGGATGGACGACGAACAACTGGACAGGAGCTTCGGCTTTGCAGCAGTTAGCACCGCCAGGAAATATTGACGAGACGGTACTGGTAGCGATCGCCGGCGCATTTCGCGATGCCCCTGCGCGGACTTTCGAGCAACTGCGAGATGCAGTTTCCATTGATCCGCCGATGCTTGCGGCGGGATTGCATCGACTGGCATTGCTAGGACAAGTGATTCACGACATGCCTGCGAAACTTTATCGCTGGCGGCAAGTCATGCCGGCCCCGCTGACCTTGGACCAAATCGGCGTCGACGACGTCGAAACCAGGGAAGGTGTCCGCTTGCTGTCGGTGGCCAAGTTCTTGATCGGCCGCGATGAAATGATGGCGGGTGGCTCGCGCGGCATCGAAGCCACCGTTCGCGATGGTCGTAATGCCGAACGCAAAGTCGAATTGCTTTTGGATGCCGATGGTAGGATCCAGCGTGGCAAATGTGCTTGCTCGCACCATTTCAAGAATGCGCTGCGAATGGGACCTTGTCGCCATCTGCAATCGGTTCGAAATCATTTGCTTCATTCAGGCAAGTCGGTTTCGATGGATCAGTGGTTTAGGAGCTTCTGGAACTGACCATGGCAGATGCAGCAACTAGACTACGCGTTCAGCAGATCGTCCTCAATCGCATCACTTCCGGTTCGATGTTTACGGCTTATGACATTACGGTCGAGGCCCGCAAGCAAGGACTTCAACTGCGTCATGAAGAGGGCAAGGACATTGTTCATGAGATGTTTCAGACTGGAGTCATGGGGGCCAGTTACAACCGAAGCGTGGTCGATGTCGGTGCTCAAGTCAAGCCGTTTGTCTATCATCGCTTTGACGTTGATCCTCAAGGCTACAACGCGCCTGGAGGTAGCGTGGCACCACCAAAGGGTTCGCAATCCCAGAGTTCTCCATCGAAAGGTTCGCAATCGGGCTTTGTCGGTCGTATCCTACAGCGCATTTTTGGGACTCCATCACCGGCAATTCAACCGAGTCCATCCTCCAGCAATCGGAATCCATCCGGTTCTAGTCCGTCGAATACACGCGGAAAGCCATTGGTGCCCAGAGCGCCAGCGAAATTGAATTTGGATGCCTCTGCGTTTTTGCCGATCAGTCGCACGGATTTGATTAAGACGGCCAAAGGGATCAATTTGTGGGGTAGTCCTTGGTTTGGACGTCGCGACGTGATCCCTCCCGCTGACGACACGCGAACCAACCTCATCGATAGGGGCATGGTCACGCAGGGGATTGTGACTCCGGAGCAATTGACGGAGATGCATCGTGTGGGTGCAGAGATGGATCGCTTTCGCCCATCTCAAGTCTTGATTCGAACGGAATCGCAAAGGGCAGGGCAAGCGGCTGTCGAAGAAGACAAACAGAAACGCCAAGAGGAAAAGGCAAATAAAAAAGCCGAAGCGGCCGAACGGTTAGCAAAGCGACGCGAAGAAATCAGATATCGCAAGGCGACCGACATTACGTTTTTGGGACGCGGGGTTTCGTCCAAACTCAATGATCGTACCAGTGATGTCGCGAAACTCACAGCCAACGGATTGCCTGTATTATCGACGCCCGCAGAGTTGGCTAACGCGTTGTCGATGAGCGTGCCAAGATTGCGATGGCTGGCTTTCCATTCCGACGTAGCAACTCGAACGCACTATGTTTCGTTTGATATCAAGAAAAAATCAGGTGGAATGCGCACTCTCAGTTCACCTCATCGTTCGCTGGCGGCGGCCCAAAAGTGGATCTTGCGACAGATTTTGGATCGACTGCCGACTGAGCCAGCAGCCCATGGTTTTGTGTCTGGGCGCAATATTCTCAGCAACGCCAAACCGCACGTGGGAAAAGAAGTTGTCCTCAATATGGACCTTGAGAATTTCTTCCCAAGCATATCGTTCAATCGCGTGCGGGCCTTGTTTGTGCGCATAGGTTATTCTCCTTCGGTGGCGACCATTTTGGGTTTGTTGTGTACGGAGTGCCCGCGTAGGACGGCCGTCTTCAAAGGGCAAACTTATTTGGTTGCGACTGGACCTCGAGGCTTGCCGCAAGGAGCGTGCACGAGTCCGGGGCTCTCGAATCAAGTGGTCCGCAGATTGGATCGACGATTGCAGGGGCTGGCCAATCGGATGGCGATTGCTTACACCCGTTATGCCGATGACGTCACGTTTTCGGGCGACCAAGGGTTAAAGGATCGCATTGGATATGTGATGGCCTGCATTCGTCACGTTGCGCAAGACGAAGGCTTTAGTGTCAACGAAAAGAAGAGCCGAGTTTTAAGAAAGAGTTGTGCTCAGAGCGTGACCGGTTTGATTGTGAACGAGAAGCCGACCCTTTGCAGAAAGAAAATTCGGCAGCTTCGCGCGATTTTGCATCGAGCGAAACACGAAGGCTTAGATGCTCAGAATCATGAAAATCGGCCGAACTTCAGAGCCTGGTTGGAGGGCTCGATTGCGTTCCTTGCGATGACTCGACCAGAGCTAGGGCAACAAATGCGAAGTCAGTTGGAGGCACTCGCTGAGTAGGAGCTTCGTTTAGCAGTTAGCCGAAGGCGTACTAGTGCGAGTGGCGATTTAGACACTTCGCTTGAGCCTGAGGCGCTAGCCGATTTAATTGCAAGAAATCGGCTAGCGCCTCAGGCTCAAAGAGAAACGAACCATCTTAAAACCTGCCCTTGATAGGAGAACAAACATCATGGCAAGCAAATTGGATCGAGACACATATCCTGACAAGTCAACGGCAGCGGACTTTCAGTGCTTTGGTCCACCTGCCACCAAGGACGGCGATTTCGAACAAGTCAAGATTTGTGACCTGGGATGCTTCACCCAAGATGGAAAAGATACAAACAAATACTATCACGCGGCGGTTGTCCAACATCGAACCAGCAAGAAATGGTTTGCTTATTTCGAGTGGGGACGAACGGGGGCTGCCAAGCCGAGTTTTCAATTCACTGAGTGCGCAAACGAACAAGAAGCTCACCGAATGTTTGCTTCTCAGGTTCATTCGAAAAATGACTCGCGCGGCGAATGGGTAACGATTGCAGGACTCCGAACATTGCGAGCTCGTGCAGGCAAAGACTGCTATCTGGTTCGACCGATGGCGACCAGGAGCACAGGATTGCCTGACGCCAGAAGCATCAAGATCAACGAAGGTGCCCGCGCGGACAAAGTCTTGAAGAAGCCCGATGATGGGGCTGATGCGGAGGCTATGGACGATGGTGAGGGCGATGGCAAGGGTACCGGCAAAGGCAAAAAGAAAGTCCCAGTTACCAAGAAAAAATTGCCTGCTGCCGATGAGCCAACGCTCAAGCTTTTGCGAGACTTGAGCGTCGCGACCATTGCTTATACCCGCGGAAGTATGGCGGATGCGAGTCTGCCAACTCAAGCTGCGATCGACGAAGCGAGGCAGATTTTGGGTGAGGCCCAAAAGCGTCTGACCAAGGTTGGTGATGACGTCAAAAAACAGTTGAAGGACAAGAATTTGATGGAAATGACCAGCTTGATGTATGGTCGCATTCCCAAGAAGAAACAATTGCGAGCCAAGCCTGAGGAGTGGTTGCTCAGCAAGGACAATATTTTGGTTTGGCAAAACGACTTGGATGCGTTCGAGAGTGCTCTTTATGCAACCGACATCGATCAGGGTGAAAAAGATTTCAATCCGCTGGAAGAACTTAATTTGCACATGGAGTGGATCTCGCCAACCTCGACGTTGGGCAAGACGTTAGCCACGTGGTGGCCTAAGGCGACTGGCAATCGTCATGCCTATATCAAGGACATGAAGCTCTTGAATCTCTGGCAAGTTCAACGGCATGACGACACGGGGCGGCTTGAAACGGCGCAGGAAGCAATCATAAAGAGTAAGCCGCTCATCGAGGAACGGGCTCAGTATCAGATGAAGACTCGTAAAGATGTTGAAAAGTCTGAGGTCAAGCGATTTGCGGACTCCAATACTGCATTGCTATTTCACGGAACTCGATCGGTTAATGTCCGAGGTATCATGAAAGAGGCGCTTCGGATGCCGAAAGAGTTGGTCGGCGTAGTCATTACTGGAGCTATGTTCGGACCTGGCCTTTACTTTGCGGATGACTGGAAGAAATCGGCCGGCTACACGAGCTTGAACAATTCGTATTGGAGTCGAGGTAGCGGAGCCGTTGCAGGGCGAGGTGCATTTATGTTTGCCATGGACGTCGCGATTGGTCGTCCGTTTGTCGCTCCGAAAGCGCATGGCTACGTTGGGCCACCTGATGGGCACCATAGCGTCTTTGGGAAAGCAGAAGTGTCGGGGGTTCAAAACAATGAGTACATTGTCTTCGATCCAGCCCAACAACGGATTCGATATCTAGCAGAATTCGAAGTTGTGTAACCAAGGTCCGGCTTGGGCCTGTTGAGTTAGTCGTTTAACAGTCAGCCGAAGGCGTACTCAGCAACATTGACAGTACGCCTCCGGCTGACTGTAAAACGAATAGCTTTTGGACAAGTATTTAATCAACAAGCCCCTTACGCCAGTGGAGGTAGGTGAAGTAAGTTAAGTGAAGTATTGACAGGAAAAACATGTGCCGACATGCTTAAACAAATTCGAAATCGTAAAACCTACGGAGTGTTAAGGCTGGTTGGATGCTGAGCAAAGTGGAAGTAGTACAAGGGGACATCACCAAGCTTGCCGTGGATGCCATCGTCAACGCGGCCAATGAGTTCATGTTGGGAGGTGGCGGAGTGGACGGTGCGATCCATCGCGCTGCCGGACCTAAACTGTTGGAAGCTTGCCGCGTCTTTCCAGAGGTCCGAAAAGAAGTCCGATGCCCAACAGGTGATTGTCGAGTCACTCCCGGCTTCCAACTACCGGCCAAGTTTGTAATCCATACCGTTGGTCCTATTTGGCGAGGAGGTTACTCAGGCGAAGAAAGTCTGCTGGAGTCTTGTTACCGTCGTTCACTGCAGCTTTCGATTTGGCTCGGTTGCCGCTCGATCGCTTTCCCTGCGATCTCGTGCGGTGCTTATAGCTTCCCCATCGACAAGGCCGCTGCACTTTCCGTTAGAACGATTCAGTCTGTATTGAACAGTGGCGCTGCATTCGAGCAAGTCATCCTGATTGCCTTCGAAAGAGAGACCTATGACGCATGGCGACACGCCTTGATCGAAGCGGAGCGTACGCGCTGATCGAGCTGGCCCAAGTTCACTTTGGCACCTAGCGTAAGTACTCTGCGGTGCGGGAAGCCTGGGCTAGCGCAGGGCGGCGACCGGTGGGCTTGCCCTACCGAAGTCGCAATGCTTGTCGTGCTACCCGTCGAGCCGCGATCTTTTAGCACACCAAGCACATGATGCCGAGGACATCGATCGTTTGCATGTTAGCAAGAGCTGCCTTTTTTTGTCGGTTCTTTATTTGCAAATGGGGCATTGTTTGCAAAGTTGCTAACGGACTGCTTTCAATTCACTACGGCGAATTTGCGGTGGATGTGAGTAGAGCAATGGACGACGTTAGGGGGCGCGTCCTCAACAAATAAACCTTCGTTCAAATTCTCGAGGCCGTTGAGTCGCGAGCGTGGAGGCAATATTGCACCGAACCACGATGCAATTAAAGAAACTTGCCCGACACCAGAAAGCAAGAATGCCAGTGTTTGCCCCGAAACTCATTTATGCTATTGGGGCTTCATCTCCTCTCGATTGAGTTTCCTGCTGCCCGATGGGTCAAGTTGGTTCGACTCCTTTACCTTGCTGAAGCCTGCTGCTTTGATGTGATGTTGGTTGAGTCAAGCATCCTTTAAAGGCAAGTCGTATTTTCCCGATCCTTAGCAAGTCGTTTCTCTGGATTTGATCAAGGTTGAGGACTTCCTCTTTTAAATGCGTACTGAGCGAGGACAGACCCTGCCTCGCTTTTCTTCCTGCCGATCCCCGGTAAAGGAAAGTGCAAACGGCTTATAAGGACAATATACGGCAACTCCGAGCGTTATCTGGGTTTGTTTTCGGCTCGCGCATTGACGCGTCCATAAGCATCCTCAGCGGCCATGCTCGCTTGATCCCAGGTCATGGCGGTCGCTCCACGATTTGATTCCCAGCGCTTCTTTGCGACTGCTTCCCGTTCCTTCCAGCCCAAGTGCAAAGCTGGATCATATGATTCCCATCCTGAACGATACGCGGGTTCATAGTCCTCATAGGAATAATCATTTGAGAAGTACGGCTGTTTTGCATAGGCGCCGCGCCAATAAATGCCTTCGACAGTTGGATCGATATTCTCGGCGGTTGCCTTTCCACAATAGGCTCCTGCGACACCACCCGCAATAGTTCCCGCCACGGTTCCTATCGGACCGGCTACGGTTCCTACGGCTGCACCAGCGAGCGCGCCGCCGATGGCAGCTCCAAGCCCAGTTCCGATGGGATGGGCGCCTGGTGCGCCTGTAATCGGATCTTCATTACGCAATTCACGTTTTGTTGTTTTGACACCACTTAACTTGGAATCCATGATCTTCTCCTAACAATTCTGCTGATGAAATCTTGTTTGTCGACGAAAGTCGGCTTTCATTCAATTAGCAACTGCTATGCCACGAATGGGGTAGCTCATGAAATGTCAACTGAAAGTATCTGTGCATTGCCATCGTTGTCCAAGATCTTGCCGTAAGTCACACCCAACAAATTAGATTGTAGGATTGCGACTTAAAGATTTACCGGTCGCTTTTTTGACCAGCGTCATTCTGCAGCTGCAACGAAATCCCCGAATGGTGTCGGTGTTGTTGCAAGGTCACTGTTTTCGGGATCGCTGAAGGATCAGACTACTTCTAGCATTGATCGATTGTCGCGCAGGGTAATCGACTATTCGTAGGTACTCCGAACGGACGAATGACTTTGGCCGAAAATATTCTTTGGGCTCAGTATTTGCTTGGTTCGTAAACGGATGATTCGAGAGTTCCTCGAAACGAAGTCAAAACAATTGCAGGAGATGATCATGGACATCGTAACAAGTGCGACGATGATTGGCGCAGCTGGTTATTCGCTAGTTTATATACTGGGCGGCGGAGGTCTAATCGGCGCGATTGCCATCTTCGCCGTGGCAAAGTTAATGGGAAAGTAAGTTTTGGTGGGGTGACAGAACGGTTCCCGCGCGGGCTAAGTAGCACTGGACAAAATCTTTCGCCAACTAGCTGGCCGGTGCTAGGTTAATGAATGATCGCAGAAGCATTCTTCGAAAAAGGAGTCGCCAAGATGAGTGGCAAAACAGATGTCGTTAAGGGGCGAATCAAAGAGACCGCGGGGGCAACGACGCGCTTCGCGAGGAAGGCAAGATCGATCAGGCTATCGGAGAGGCAAAGCAAGTCGTTCAAAAGGTTGCCGATACGCTCAAGAAATCGGTCGATAAAGTTTTAGCAAAAGTACCCAGTTGATTCGCAGTTCCACATACGAAGGGGAGCACAAACATGAATGGTTTTGTGAAAGATATCGAGAGTATTGCAGTCAAAAACAACGACTTTCGACGCGTCCTTTTTACGGCAAAGTACAGCCAGCTGGTTGTAATGTCGCTTGCCCCCTCAGAAGAAATCGGGGAAGAAGTCCATAAACTCGACCAGTTTTTTCGCGTTGAGGAAGGGTCAGGGGACGCGGTTCTTGAAGGTGTTCGTACTCCAATCGCGAGCGGCTTTGCGATTATCGTTCCCGCAGGCACCAATCACAATATTATTAACACAGGTAGTGTTTCCATGAAGCTCTACACCCTTTACTCGCCCCCAAATCACAGGGACGGTGTCGTTCACCATACTCGCAAAGAGACGTTTGATCATTGGGAACCGCAATCGTATTCGGCGTTCCACCTCGACCATCGCAATCGCGGCGACGGATGTCTCCGTACCCTCATCAAAATCTAAGTCCATAGTGACCAACACATCGTCGGGTCCGACATACATAGACAGCACGCGCCCGACGTCGCGGACACCGGGCTGTGCGAGCGCGATATCGCGTAGGGCGCGTGCGGTCTCCGGGCGGATGCCTTCACCGATCAGCAGGCCACGCGACTGCCATGCGAGTAGGCTCGCTACTCCCGCCAGCAGGATGCCGATCAGCACCGATGCTGCACCGTCCAGCGCCGACATTTGCAGCCAATGGCTGAGCGCGATCCCCACTGCAGCGATCGCCAAGCCAACTAGTGCGGCCGCATCCTCAGCTAGAACGGTGTAGGTGGTCGGGTCTTTGCTGCGTCGCATGAACTCCCAAAGCGGAGTACTGCCTGCGAGTCGTTTGAATTGGCGGAACGCAATGGCAAAGCTGATGCCTTCGAAAAAGCCGGCTGCGCCAAGCACCACGTAGTTCCAGGTGGGATCTTGCAGAGGCTGTGGATGGCGGATATGAAGTATGCCCTCGTAAAACGAGATGCCGCCTCCAAGGCCGAAGATCAGCACAGCGACGATTAAGCTCCAAAAATACTTTTCCTTCCCGTGCCCGAACGGGTGTTCTGGCGTTGCCGGCCGTTGGCTCAAGTGAATGCCGACAAGCAAGAGCACGCCGTTGAAGCTGTCGACCGACGAGTGAATGCCCTCCGATAACATGGCGGAGCTGCCGGTGATGCCGGCCACCACGAGCTTGGTAACAGCGATGGCGACATTAGCTGCAATTGCCGCATAGATCGATAACTTCGAAGACATTCGCCAGGTGGATTTCATTCCGCCGCCGATCCGACCGGCCCGTTACAAGTTGGCCCCACCCGGCCGAACTCAAGCCCATCAGCCGCAAGAAATTCTCGAAAAGTTGTACGATTCCCGCCAGCATTGAAAGTGACTTTCCATTTCTCGCCTAGTATCTGGCCGTCGTGGATCAGGAAGGTCGCACCCGACTTTGCTGCCAAACCTGAGCCGACAAAACAAACAATCCTGATCTCCTCATCCTTGGGCTTGCGAGGGCAGGCGAAGACTTCGTAGTTGTCATTGCTGTAGTACATAGTAATGTTTTCTTGTTAGCGTAATGAAAGCAGGCCACATCTGCCTACGTTAGAAAGCAAATGCGCGTTAGAGCAAACTAAGTCGAATTTGCCCGTTCGGAGAAACGATGCAGTCATCATCGCTGTTTGGCTATACAAAAGGATGGAGCCACGCGTCCCGTCGATTTCGGCGAAGTCACTCTCGCCTAACAAGTGCATGCTGGCGGACGAAATCAGGAAATCATAAAGGGCTTTTAGCTCGCCAAACTCCATGTCTCTCGGGGCCGGCAGACTACGTTCGTAGCTTCCTCTTGCATCGGAGAGCTGACGCAAGACGGGTAGACACCAGCCGAGCATTATGGATAGGCGACGGGCTATCGATGATCCATGATGCGGAGGCGTCAAGAATATCACTCGGCCGAGGTTGCGGATCGGTTCCATCACGTGCGCAGATCGCAGAATGATGCAGCCCATACTGTGAGCGACTATTTGGATCTTCGCTCCACCGCTAATCCTAACTGCAAAGGGTGAAGAAACAGAAAAGCCTTGGACGAGATGTCGAACAAGGCTTAGATTCCCTCTGCTCTTGCGGATTGGTTATTTGCCGCTTTTCGTCGACGTAGGTGCGTCCTCATCATCAAGTTTCGCCATCAACGATTCGGCGGCCTTCAAGTGCTTGTCGGTTGCTTGGATTCCCTCCGAAACCATTTGTCTCATGTCCTCGGATGTGTGGCGTTGTAAAACAACGAGTTTGGAATGCATGGCGGCATGCTTCGCAATCTGCATGCCGACGAAGCACTTATCAAATTCCTCTCCATCCTTTGCGTTAAGATATTTCTTTGAATCCGAAATACACTGCTGAGCGATTTCGCGTTGAAATTGAGCCATGTCAATTCCCGACGTTGTTGGCCCGCTTGTTGTTGCATTCAGATTGGTCGCCCCAATTGCATCTGAGCTCGAATCGTTTCTAGATTTTGATTGATCTGCTTGATTCTCTACCAAGAAGCCGTCGCGAGTTGCCTCCGGAGCAAACTTGCTAAGCTTCTTTAGACAAGCTTGATGCTCTTCGGCAATCATCTTTGCGAAATTGGAGACATCCTTGTTCTTGCTTTTTTCCTGCGCGAACTTTGCCAAGACTACCTCTTCTTGATTGTCTAACGCCCAGCAAGCTGCGAGTTGTTGAGGTGTGACCAAAGCTTGGGTCCCCATTTTGTTGGCTCCCTGATTAGCAACTGTTTGCTGGGGCAACTGGTTTGGCTTTGTTTCTTGCGCTGAAACTGCAGTGCACATCGTTGCTGTGCAGATGAAACCGCTAAGTAGCTTTTTGAAGCTCATCGTCTAACTCTCCTGAACGAACATAAATCTGTATTTACCCGAAGCAACATTGCTTTGGGTTCTCTTAGCAGATTTAACGCAACTGCCATTCCGAATCCGTCGACAGTTGGAGATATAGCAACTAATAGGGAACTTTTCGCTGATATGGTTATGTGGGGAGGCCGTCGTCTTTGTTAGTAACATGGATTCACCAGGTCGGCACCAATCGGTTTCTTTTCCGGCTTTAATGCCATCACTCGTTACTTCGCGTACCTAGCAGCCCGTTGAACAAATGAGGATTTTGGAGCAACGCATTTCCTTTTTCGAGACGCGTGCGTTTCGTTGCCAAAGGCCGATTTTATTCTCCGAGATGACTCGAAACCGATTGTAGTGCGTTCTG
>CANHVO010000044.1 GCA_947463915.1 Planctomycetaceae bacterium | reverse complement strand
TCTTCCAGCGTCAATGCAAACGGATCGGTGGCCGAAAAATGAATTAACGGTACCGCGATGTCGTTCAAGGTATTGTTTCGCCATGCGACTGTAACTGGAATCGTTGCCGGGGCACGATCGCCCCGGCGGCGATTGAAGGTGTCTGGTCGAGTTAAGCTGATCGGCTGTAGATTCGTCGTTGCGAAAACGACTTCCAGAGAGTTCGGAACGATGACCGTCGCGCTCGTCGATTCCTTCGTTAGGCGGACAGAATAGGTTCCTGTTGCAAGTGCACGCAGATCAAAGGTCGCATAAAGTCGCGTATCGCTCACTCGAGTGTATCGCGTCGCGTTCGATTCCCTGCCCGCGGAATCGATCAGCGTTGCTGTTACAGACCGGTCGAATTTGGCTCCCTCGATCAAAATCGTTCGATCGCCTGCCGTTCCACCTTGTCCATAGGACGTATCGAAAACCGTGAACTGAACCGTTCGTGCCAAGATCGAGAAACTGCTGGACCCGTTTGTGACGTCATTGCCGAATGCCAAAATGTAATAAGTGCCAGCTTGGGTCGACGAAATCACAATCCGCTGATCGGCTTGATACGGCTTGAGAGCACTGAACTGGGCAAGACTGCGTCGTGGGATCGCATTGAAGCTGGCGTAGAGCTCGGTCGAACCCTCCGTATTGGCCGAATCAAACTCGATGGCTAAGGTTTCACCCGCCGCAACATCCACTCGATAGTAGACAGCCTGATTGGTTCCAATCGTTCCCGACTTTGGTGTCCCCAACATCAGCAAGGAAGCATCGGTTGCAAAAGCATCCAAGCTCGCCCTGAGATTATTCGCCTCGTTATCCTCCACTAGATTGTTGCGAATGTCCGAGCGAATGATGACTTTATAGTCTCCTGGCAAAACACCTGGCAACGGTGCAGTCAAACTGGAGGTGTACGAGGTGTTGGCAGGCACATCGGCAGATCGGAAAACGCGGCCAAAGTAACCGTCGTCAATATCCCAAGTGTCGTCGGTGGAAATGTAAATGGAGTCGTACCAACCGCCGCGAGCTAGGTTTTGGCCAATGTTGGAAACGGTAAAGGAAATCGACGCCGATTTCCCGATTTCACTGTTGGCGGGAATGGTTATGTTGCCTACCACAAGATCCGCGGGGGGCGTATGAACGATCGAAATCGGCTGGCTTGAAATGCCGATATTGTTCCCTTCTTGGTCTCGTTCATAAACGCGATTCGTCGCGTCGGTAACCACGATGGCATAATAGGTGCCACCAAGCCCGACCGGAATCGTCAGATTCGAATTGGCTGCGTAGGTTAGTCCACCGGCCAGATTGCTTGTGTGGTCAAGATATCCGATTGGAATATCGGTCTTTGCGTCAAAGATTTGGTCGAGCGAAAGGTAAACACTGTCGGCCCAGGAGGCTATCGCTGTCCCACCGTCGGTGTTTTCGGTGGTCCAACTTAGAGAGAAAGTCCGCCCTGAGAACGCTTGCGCTGGTGCCGCGATGCTAGCAACTCGCAAGTCTACGGCTGGGCTCAGCACAATGTTGGTCGCCGTGCTGCTTACGGTTTTGTTGTTGCTTTCGCCAACTCCCTCTAGCACAGAATCCGATGAATCGGTTTGAACGATCGTAAAGTAATTGCCCGCAAGATCGATATCAATGGGCCAGTTGATGCTGCGAGTGTAGGAACCATTGGGGGTGAGCGTGTTGTAGTGTGTAAAGTTTCCAACAAAAACATCCGATCCGTCAATGGTACTATCCGTCGACAGCCAAACCGAATCGGTCCAAGTGAACGAAGACGTCGGCGCAACGCCGTTATTCTTCACCGTCCAACTGATCGGCAAGGTGGTTCCCGAATTCGCAATTGTTGGCACGGTGAGAGCCGTCACTTGCAAGTCGGCCAATTGACCATCCGTGGTGGTTGTCACGGTAAAGTCCGCTGAGATCAAAGCATTGTTGCTTTCGTTCAATTCTGCTACTAAGCTAGTTGCATCGGTGACGAGGAAGAGCCGATACAATCCCTCAGGTGTGTTCGATGGTATCGTCAAATTCTCACTGCGTCGGAAGTACGTTCGGCCAGCAGCGAGATCGTTTGGGCTGGTATAGTTCCCAACAATCACATCGTCGCCGTTCCCAAAAATCAAATCCGAGGAAAGAACGACACGATCGGTCCATGATCTACCGAATGTTGGTCCAAGTCCCTGGTTCTCAATTTCGAAATCAAACGCAACGGAGTTTCCCGGCGCAATAGAACGATTGCTGATTCTAGGAGCAAAAGAACGCACCAGTAAATCTGGTCGGTCATCTTCGATGAAGATCGGCAGTGATGAGATGTTGTTGTCGTTGTTGAGTTCGTAGACTTGATCGCCGCTGTCAGACAGGACCAGGATGAAGTTCGAGCCGAATCGGTCGGTCGGCAACTGCAAATGGGTCGTCGTGTTTTCGACTTGGCTTGGAGCTAGAACACCATTTCTTTGCCTTGATCCCAACAATCGGTCTGACGAGTCGATTCTGTCGTCCGATGATAGATAGTATGCGTCGGTCCAGCTGCTTTGTGGAGTTGGATTGCCGCCGGTATTGGTAACATTGTAGTTGATTGTAAGTTGACGCCCAGCTTTGGCTGCCGTCGATGAGCTTACGGAGGATGCCAACAAGTCAGGCGGGTTGATTACGACGCGGGTTGGATTCGACGCAGCCAGAATGTTATTGACATCGTCGTATTCCAAGATGCTATTGGTACTATCGGCCGATACGATCACGTAATAGTCACCACTTTGCAACCTGTCATCGAGAACAAAACTGTAGCTCCGATTTTCCGATTGCTCGCCCTGCAGAATTCCATTGCGACTCTTACGTCCCAACAACAGATCGTCTTGAGAGAGGGTCCTGTCGTTCGACAAGTAGATGGAATCCTGCCAGAAGCTCTCGCGTGTAGCAGTCACCGAGGTGTTGGTAACTCTGTAGGAAACGACTAGCGGTTGACCAGCAGCAGCGGTAGAAACCGGAGTAATCGATTCCACTGCCAGATCAGGCCGAGGCCGCAGTACGATTCGCATAGGAAATTCGGTGGCCCGGTTGTTGTTTGCCTCGAAGGTATGTTCATAAACCAAATTCGAAGCGTCGGTTCGAACGATTAGGTACGCGTCCTCTTTCGTGATGTTGTCAGGCAGCAGGACGCTCAAGTTGGAAACGTCGTACTCGGCATCGTTGGCTGCCAGAACTCCATCGCGCGTAACCGTCGTGAGCAGCCTGTCCGCATTGTCCAAGTCGTTGCCGTTGAGCGACAAGTACACTTGATCTACCCATCGGTTCACACGGGTTGCACCAGGCCCTTGATTGCGAACCGTCCAGTTTACGATAATCGGTTCCCCCTCGAAAGCGTCGCTTGGGCCCGTGACGCGGGTGACAATGAGATCCGGTGGAGGTGTCAATGTAATCGCTGTGGTCGCACTCGCTTTACTATTGTCGTTCTCACCGGCAGTTTCCTCAACACGGTTCAAGGCGTCCGTCACGACGATGAAATTTCTGTTGCCAACTTGATCCTGCGGCAACGTCACCGTTAATGAGTTTCGGTAGTTCTCATTGACGTTGAGGTAGCTTGGGTTTTGAACTTGTCCGAGGTAGATGTCATCGTCACTTTTCAAGCCATCGTTCGAAAGATAAACGCGATCGACCCAACCGCTGGAGTTGGTCGACGCATTTCCGATGTTTCGTACTACCCATTCGACCGTCGCAGGCTGACCCGTAAACAAGTTGCTGGTCAGCGAGGTCACGGAATCCAAAACCAAATTCGGTGAGGGACGCGCGTCGATGGTGATCACAGCATCGTCGATCGAGAAGTTGTTTCCTTCGTTATTGAACTCTTGGATGGTGTTGCCAATGTCTGTCGCGACAACAAAACGATAGACACCAGAAAGGCCTGCTGGGATCTGAATGGTTTGCGTTCGCTGGATGAACCCGTCCGGCAAGATCGTCATGGACACAGGGAAACTCGATAGCGATAGATCGCCGCCAATCACTCCATCGTCCGAAAGGTAGACGCGATCATTCCATGAGCCGACGGCGGCTGCAGTACCTTGGTTCTTCACCACCCAAGTAACCTCGGTTGACTGCCCAGCCACCACAAGCGTTCTGGCCGTGATGCTTTCGACGAACAAGTCCGGAAGCGGCGGCAGGCTCACGATAACGGAAGTTGCGGAAACATTGTTCGTTTCATCCAACTCGAACTGTTCGTTCGCAAAATCGGTCTGCACCAAAATTTTGTATGCGTCGAGCGCGATGCTAACGTCGAGGGGCAATATCACGGAGGTCGTTTGAAAATAAGTTGCCCCTGCTGCCAGCGGCAGCTTCGAATCCGCGCTAACTGTTGCGAGGATGCGATCGCTCGCGTCAATTCTGTCATCGACCGACAAATAGACGCGATCGCGAATGGATTTCGTGAGCGGCCCGTTGCCCGAATTCAGAACCGACCAAGTCACATTGAAGGGGACCGAGAGCTGCACGTTTGATGGAACCGTGATCGAAGCGACGGAAAGGGCGGGATAGTCGGCCAGCGTCGAAGTGAACGTGGAAGTCGTGGTGTTATTGCTCTCTGCAGTACCAGCGACATTGGACTCGCTTATGTTGTTTGCTGAATCCACTTTGATGGTGATGTCAAAGTTGCCTATCCCAGGGTTACCATCCGGAAGAACGAATGTCCTGCTCCTCGCGACGGTTGCGCCAGAAGCAATGGTATTGCTGGGAAATGAAATGGCAGTGTCGAAGACGACTTGGCTGGTCGCGCGATTGACAACCCTGACCGAAGTCAACCAGTTTCCGGTAAGCGAGACAGGTCCGTCGTTCTTTTCCGTCCAGCCTAGCGTCAGTGTTTGGCCCGAACGGGCGGATGTGGGTGGGGAAATGGACTGGACGACGAGATCGGAAAACTGAGGTTGGTCATCGTTGAGGACGGCGCTGGTTGCGGAAGCAACCGAAATGGAGGAAAGATTGGACGGGTTCGAAAGAGTAACCGCAAACGCTTCGTCCTGTTCGAAGTCGGTATCCGATCTGACGTTCACCGTGATGGCTTTGGTCGATTCGAGAGCGGCGAAGGTAACCGTTCCGCTTGGGAATGCAGCACCTATAAAGTCGGACGAACTAGCGGGATTGGTTCCCACGCCAGTAACGTTCCATTGGACGGTACCAGGCGAGCTAAGATCGCCAAACCGCGTCACGTTGTAGGTATAGGTAACATTGCCCGAGTTTCCTTCGGGTTTGCTAAAGCTATCGGCAGCAGGAGCGATCGAAAGCGCGGTCTCGACCGATCCGCTATTGACCAGCGTAATCACGTAGTTGCCGGTGTTGGTAGTGAAATTCGAGTGCGGTCGAACGCGGATCTTGTACGCTTGACCGGTGATAAGATTGTCGCTTTGCATGGTCACGATCGAACCGTTTGCGTCATTTTCCAGGAACTTCAAAACGGTGTTGTTTGCGTTCAAGAGTTCGACACGAGCACGTTGCAGTTGAGGCGTAACAGCAGCGGTAATACCGGTCGCCCCTGGGTTGACTTGGATCATGACCGGCAGATTTTGGGTAGCGGTAAACGTCCACTCGTCCGGAAGTTGGCTAGTGCGTTGAGAATCGTCGATCGCACCTGGGGTAGGAGTCGAAAACGCCAGTGGCCCACCATCAGGAACAATAAACGCAAGAGGCCCAGTGGTCGATGGCACGACGACGACGGAACCATTGACGAGCGTCCCGGTCGCGATTTGCGCAGCGCGCACATAAATCTTCTGCCCGTTCAGGTCTAGCTTTGAGCCAGCGGGGATGATCAGCGTGTTGACATAAACAGCTTCGCTTGCCGCGCCCACACTATTCACATTGAAGTTTGTCAGACGAACATAAGTGTTATTTGCCAATTCGATCTTACCATGCGCAAAATTATTAACGCTAAATCCAGAGGAATTGGGGCCAACGTCCGCTCCCATGACTTCTAAAAACTGCGGCGTAGTCGAAGTTCCGACCCCGTTCATTAAAAGACGACCTTGTGCACGGAAGTTCGCCGGAGTTTGAGTTCTCGCGACCAAGTTACCTGTTAACGCCAAAGTACTACTGTAGGAGACGCTGAGCGAGGCAATATCTGTGGCTGATTCACCCACACGGATAGTCTGAGCGATGTTTAGCCTCGAGCCATACTTGACATCAATGGATCGGTAGTTCGTAAGAACATTAGGAATGCCGCCAGCTCCAATAATTTTGGTAGTACCGTCGCTTAAAGTGATATCGACAACCGCCCCAGTGTTAAAACTCAGTAGACCGGGTTCGATGGATGAATTGAGCACAGAAAACCTACCGTTCACTGTGATGTTGGTTCGGTTGTTATAGGAGCCGCTTTTGTCGAACGTTGTTCCTGTTGCGGTGACGGTTCCCAGATTGCTAACAATCAACTGCGACGAGGTGTTGTAGTCCGTTTGCAAGAGTGTTAAGCTCGAACCAGTTCCAAAATCAGCAGCACCGCTCACTGTCAATGTAGAATTCGTCGCTACCCATGTTCTTACTGCGGGCCGCACGGTTAATGTCGAGCCATTCGCGATGGTGAAGTTGCCATTGAAGATGTAATTCAAGTTGGCGGTTGTCCCTGTGCCGATCGCTCGTAAATCCAGTGTGCCAGAAGGCAATGCGCCTGCGTTAATGTAGATGTCTTGGAATCGCACATTGTCACTGCCGCCTCCTGCAGCAGAAAGAAATGGAATCACGGTGTAAGGTAGGTAAATCGGCAAGTCAAATCTATTCCCTGCCCAATCCCCTGCGTTGAATACGACATTGTTGCCGAGTTGCATAAGTCCAGCAGAAAAAGTCGAGCCCGTGGCCATGAATCGGCCACCGCCATTGACGTTGATATTGGTTCGTTCACTGTAGCTACCGCTCTTGGTAAATGTTGCGTTGGTTGCCGTAACGACTCCCAGATTGCCCACGATGAATTGCGAGTACGTGTTGTAGATTGCCTGCCAAAGTGACAAGCTTGAACCGTTTCCAAAATTCACAGCACCGGTCACTGTCAACGCGGCATTTGCCACCCAAGCTCGCACTCCAGGCAACACATTTAAAGTTGCTCCCGTCGCAATAGTGAAGTCACCGTTAAACGTATAGTTTAAATTGGCTGTAGTCTCGGTGCCGATCGCTCTCAAATCCAGCGTTCCAGAAGGCAACGTGCCAGCGTTAATGTAGATGTTTTGGAAGCGGACGTTGTCACTACCGCCTCCTGCTGCGGAAAGCAATGGAATGACGGTGTACGGTAGATTAATCGGTAAATCAAACCTGTTTCCTGCCCAATCCCCAGCATTGAAGACAACGTTGTTTCCAAGTTGCATAAGAGCAGCTGAAAAGGTCGAGCCCGTGGCCATGAATCGGCCGCCGCCATTCACATTGATATTGGTTCGTTCACTGTAGCTACCGCTCTTATTGAAAGTCGCACCAGTTGCTTTAACGACCCCCTGATTGCCCACGATGAATTGCGATGACGTGTTGTAGACGGTTTGCCAAAGCGTCAAGCTCGAACCGGTTCCGAAATTCGCAGCGCCGGTCACCGTCAACGCAGAATTCGTTGCCACCCAGGCTCTCACACCAGGCAATACGTTTAGTGTGGCACCGGTAGCGACGGTGAAGTTGCCATTAAAAGTGTAATTCAAATTGGCAGTAGTCTCGGTGCCGATCGCACGAAGATCGAGCGTACCGGAAGGAAGCGTGCCAGTGTTAATGTAGATGTCTTGGAATCGGGCGTTGTCACTGCCGCCGCCTGCTGCGGAGAGCAACGGAATGACCGTATACGGTAGGTAAAGGGGTAAGTCAAACCTGTTCCCAGCCCAATCACCAGCATTGAAGACAACGTTGTTGCCAAGTTGCATAAGAGCAGCTGAAAAGGTCGAGCCCGTGGCCATGAATCGACCGCCGCCATTCACATTGATATTGGTTCGCTCATTGTAGGTACCGCTCTTGGTGAAAGTCGCACCAGTTGCCGTAACGACCCCCTGATTGCCAACGATGAATTGCGATGACGTGTTGTAGACGGTTTGCCAAAGGGTCAAACTAGAACCGGTGCCAAAATTCGCCGAACCAGTTACTGTCAACGCAGAATTCGTTGCCACCCAGGCTCTCACCCCAGGCAATACGTTGAGTGTGGCACCGGTAGCGACGGTGAAGTTGCCATTAAAAGTGTAATACAAATTGGCTGTAGTCTCAGTGCCAATCGCTCGGAGATCGAGCGTACCCGAAGAAAGAGTGCCAGCGTTAATGTAGATGTCGTCGAATCGGACGTTGTCACTTCCGCCGCCTGCTGCGGAGAGCAACGGAATGACCGTATACGGTAGGTAAAGGGGTAAGTCAAACCTGTTCCCAGCCCAATCACCAGCATTGAAGACAACGTTGTTGCCAAGTTGCATCAGAGCAGCTGAAAAGGTCGAGCCCGTTGCCATGAATCGGCCGCCGCCATTCACATTAATATTGGTTCGATCACTGAAGCTACCGCTCTTAGTGAAAGTCGCACCAGTTGCTTTAACGACCCCCTGATTACCAACGATGAATTGCGATGATGTGTTGTAGACGGTTTGCCAAAGCGTCAAACTAGAACCGGCGTCAAAATTGGCTGAACCAGTTAACGTCAACGCGGAATTCGTTGCCACCCAGGCTCTCACACCGGGCAACACGTTTAGCGTGGCGCCGGTAGCAACGGTGAAGTTGCCATTAAAGGTGTAATTCAAATTGGCGGTTGTCTCGGTACCGATCGCTCGCAAATCCACAGTTCCAGAGGATACGGTGCCAGTGTTAATGTAGATGTCTTGAAAACGAGCGTTGTCACTTCCACCGCCCGCTGCGGAAAGAAACGGAATCACGGTATAAGGAAGGTAAAGTGCTACGTCAAATCGGGAACCCGAAGCAAGAAGCCTCCCTCCATCATTCACCTTAAAATAGGTGTTTTCGCTGAAGCTGCCCATTTTACTGAACGTGACGTTCGATGCCGTCAAGACGCCCAAACTGCTCACAATCAATTGCGAAGAAGTGTTGAAGACCGTTTGCCAAAGCGTTAGGCTCGATCCTGTACCGAAATTCGCAGTTCCTGAAATGGTTAGGTCGGAGTTGGTAGCGACCGAAGACTTGACGTTTGGGAGAACATTTAACGTCGCGCCGGCTGCGACAGTGAAGTCGCCGTTGAAATAGTAGTTCAGATTAGGGCTAGGCTCTGTACCGATGGCGCGAAGATCCAATGTTCCAGTCGTGAGCGTGGCTGGATTTATATAAAGTTCAACGAATCGAACGTTGTCGCTACCGCCGCCAGCAGCAGATAGAAACGGAATGACTCGATGTGGCAGGTAGATTGGCAAATCGAACCTATTCCGAGCCCAGTCGCCAGCGTTGAACACAACGTTGTTACCCAATTGCATTGACGACGCTGAAAATGTGGAGTCTGAGGCCACTAGTCGTCCACCATCGTTGACTATGATGTTCGTTCGCTCGCTGAAGCTGCCGCTTTTGTTAATAGTCGTTCCGGTTGCCGTAACAACCCCCTGATTGCTCACGATAAGTTGAGATGACGTGTTGAAAATCGTCTGTCGCAATGTAAGCGTTGAGCTGACACCCAAATTGGCGGCTCCTGCGATCGTAAGGGTACTGCTTGGATTGACAATTACGGAAGCGTTGCTCGCAACGTTGAGTGTAGCCCCATTTGCGATCGTCACGTTTCCAAATGTCGCTCCAACCGTGACATTGGCGGTTCCAACTGCGAGTGCACCGCTACTGAGCGTTCCGCCAGTAAGGTTAAAGGTCCCAGCGATCTGCGAGATCGTAGTCGCGCTGAACGTGCCTCCCGCGATAACAAAGTTTTCGCGGAGCGACAAACTCTTTAGTGATATCGTCCCTGTGTTGAACGTGATGGTTGGTGTTCCCGCTAGATCCGGAATAACAACATCATCGTTCGCTTGAGGTACTGCGTTGCCTACCCAATTGGCTGGTACATTCCAATTTCCACCCGCAGCATTCCCCCATACGATCGTCGCAAGCAAAGCACGTTCCTCGAGCTGTTCGATACGAAACGATCTGCAAGTACTCAAGCGTTTTGCGTTAAGTGACTTGCGACTTCTCTTAAGTTGAAGAAGCATTTGCCAGAGAACGGAGCGTCTTGACTGGGGCATGGTACGCTTAGGTGGAGATTTGATAGAAGTTCGAGAACAAAGTCTTGTCAGTCTAAACCATGACGGCCCGGCGCACAATTCAACCAACCGATGCAAGTCGCCGCATTCGGGGCCAACTACCGACGAGGCAATGCTTGTGGTTGGGTTCGAAGTCGGAACATCTCCAAACCAACGAATCCGCACGTCGTTAAAGTGCCGGTAAGGTAGGCGCCTGCAATTGCCGACGATAGAACACCCGTTACCAAAGAAGCCAAACCGATGACTATGGCTGTGCAACAATGGGTCGTAAGTATTCGTAGGGAGGAATCTAGGTCGTGTTGGCCGACATAGGCAGGGTGTGACGCGATTGCCTCTTGGCCGACCGGCTTTTCAGTTGTACTCGACGACGTTGCTAACGACGTTGCTAACGACGTCGCATTTTTTGACTCTCCCAAATGGTCGATCAGCTGTTTCCATTGGGATTCGACTTGAGCGGTCGTGCGTATGTCGTGGGTTGATGGTCGCTTCTTTTTAAGTTTGATAGCCAACATTTTCTTTTTCCTTTGGCGAGTAACAGGCGTTTCAAAGGCAACTCAATTCTTTTGGTCGTCCTTCAACACTAGAAGGTTTTGACACGTTGGTTCCTGTCAGATTTAAGCGGCTTTTTCGCACAAATAAAAGCGATGACTTAAATGAAGATAGCGCGAAGAATAACGATTTGGTTCCGCGTTCGCCGACCTCATCATGCACTTGAATCGCTGACAAACAACAGAATAGACAGAAAGATCGAACGCAAAAAAATCTAGGCCAGCGGCTTCCGCTGATTCCTCTGCGTCAGTCTGCTCAAGTTTCCCGTCGGATTCTTGACAGGTTCGCAGGATTCGAAACCTTCAGCAGTAAATGATGGCGGTTGCTATCCTTCAAGTACCGACATGGACTCCACAAAGGGGAATGAAATGGTTCACGCTCGCACACGAAGAACATCCCAGATGACATTACATGTGGCTCGGTTGCTAAGTTCCTGCCGTCTGACGTTTAGCGTATTGATGCTTTTTGCCCAGACCTGTTTTGTTGTGGCAAATGAGGACAAGCTTGAAGAACAGGTCGATGCGGTTGTGTCTCAGATGGAGACTTTTCGCAAAAGATTGGTCAATCAATTGGAGACTGAAAAAGACAAGCTTAAGAAGGCAAACGTGAATCCAGAAGCCAAAAGGGCATTGATTCGGGCGGTGGAAACAGAAGTCGACGAATTCAAGAGAACGGGCATGCCACCCGATCATCCCAACCTCATTGGATATGCCGTCAAGTTTGGAGAGATAACATCAAAGACCATACAGCAAGCCGAGGCTTTGCGATTGAAGGTGATTGATACTGAAGTGCGTGGCGATAGTCCACTTTCTAAGTCCGAATTGAAGAGTCTAGAATCCCGATTGGAGAATGTGCTTGCAGGCGCAGTCTCTTGGAAAGTGAACGACAAGTGGGGTGGGAAACGCACCTACTCCAATGGTGACTCACAAACGCTGGAACTGCGGATCCACACCGTGGAAGGAAACAACTTCGCGGGCATACTTGCTCAGCGATCCCAAAACGGGACAACCGACGAGATGAATGTAACAGGAAAGCGAGTTGGCCTCCAGTTTGTCATGACGACAACAGCCATGAAGCAGGGCAAGGCAAGGAACCTACAATTCAGCGGCGTCGCCATAGGCAACAGAATTCTGGCAGGAGTTTCTGGCATTGCTAGCAACGGTAAGCCAGCCAGCGGATTTGTCAAACTCTTCAAATAGCGAATGCTAAACGGATTTGAAACGGAGAGCAAGGATGTTCGTCGTTACGTCGACAATCAATCCATTCATCAACTTTGAATACTGCTCCAGATCGTTCGGAATGTCCCACCATAATGCTAAGGCGAGCGGCGGAGTGAAAAATACCGTAGCTGGATTCGCCAGAATTCAGGACACACTGAATTCTGGCGAATCCAGCTACGGCTCGTGGTACATTTTGTCCTGCCGCTCACCTCAGAAGGTCACATCTAGGGAACGTCTGTCAGGAAAAACAAAAAGAAAAAATTCTAAGACGGGCCGATTAAGCCCGCGGCTTCTAGTTGCATCTTTTTGGTGATCCTCGATTTTGCAAGTAGCACTACGTTTTCCGAAATGCCAAGTTCTCTTGCTACCGAGTCGACTGATCTTCCGTCCAACACGTGAGCTTGAAAGGCTCGCCAATGCGTTGGATTTACATCTTGCCGCACTATTTCAACGACTCGTCGGAGCACTTCTTTGTCATGCTCTGCATCCCAACGTTGAGCCGCCAAGCTGGCTGGGTCCGAGAGTTCGTCTAGCAACTCTTCGATGTTGGGAGAATCCCCCATCGGCTTGGGCTGCGACTTGAGTTTGCGTGAGGCGTTACGCAATTGATTGACCGCAACTTGCCTCAACCAAGCGCGAAACGACCCGGTGCGCTGTCGCTGAAAATCAGGCAATTCACGAAGCAGCAACATGGCTATTTCTTGAGCAATATCGTCCGCTTGGTCGACCAGTTGCGGGTAACGGCGAACTTGCTGATCGATGAATGGCCTGTAGATGCTGAGCAAACGATTCCAGTCCTCTTCTTGATTTCGAGAGGCGATTCGTTCCAGTAAGCTTACCGAGGTGTCTAGCATGTGGGGTGTTACGTTTGGTTATTGAGCTTCGATCTAGTCCAGGTCCACAAAGAAATCCTGAACCTTGCAATCGAAGCCTAACTCTTGAAGTCGATGCTCCAAGTTGGATGAAACCATCTCGTGTTCATACGTTTTCGAGATTGAGACTTGGACTGCCAACATTGTAGGAGTTGTCCTTTTCCATTGCATGAATCAGACCGATTGAAATTCCTTGGTCTCTTTCAGTCTACACAGGTAGTCGGCCTAGGTATAGCCGAAGGGCCATGGCCTTGTCATTACCTATATTTTGATTCGATCTATAAGTCTAATTCCCGTAAAGTTATACGAAAGCGATGCGGTTTTCTCCCCCTCGCCCAATTTCGGCCATTTCGGGGAGAGGGGGCCCGGGGGAGGGGAAGAATTGTCAGAAACAAGTCTCCGGTGCAGTAATTTGTTTTCGTGGTTTGAAATGCCTTACAGCGTTGCCTCAGAGAGGCGAGGGGATCAAAGTCAAAAAGAAATTGGCAATGACAAGGCTGTCGCCCAACGGCTAATGAATATGATGAACACGTTCGGACTTGCTCTAGTAGGTCAAGCTGGAGCTGAGATAGAAGTTAGCCCCTGGCTGAAAGACGCTGAGCCCGCTTGGGGTTCGAAAGTCGAAGTGCTCGCGATACTGCCGATCGAAGATATTCTCGACACCTGTTGCGATGACCAATCGATCGTTGATAGCGGGCCGAAAGACCGAACGAAGATCCCATGTCGAAAAGCCTGCCGTCGTCGATTCCAGCAGGCTGGTTGCAACGCGCTTCTGCGCATTGACAATGCGGTTCGATAACTCGAAGCTCCATCGCATCTTTGGCGATGTGTCGTGGAGTCGTATGCCGATCCGGGTATCGAGTGGAGGAATATTAGGTAATGCTTCGGAACTCGAACCCGTCACTCCACTTGCAGCACCTCGCACTTGAGTCGGGTCTTTTTGACTCGCGTTTCCTTGCGATCCGTTGGTCGTCGCGAAGTTGCCGTTCCGAGTTCGATCGATGCCGTCAACGAATCGTACATTCGCAAACGGAGTGAACGGCGATTTCGGAAACAGCTCGGTAAACGCTTCGGCACCGGTTAACGTTGCCAAGTCGGTATTGACATACCGTAAGCTCACTTGCTGCGTATCCGCATTTGGCGGAAAGACCGTCGTTTGCGTGTTCTCAAAAGTGATATAGTCAAATGCCCAAGCGTGATAGCCTCGAATCCCAGCGTTCATCCTGTCCTCTCGGTATTCGTAACCAAGATCGAACTGCAAAAGCTTTTCCTTTTTAAGCGTCGGGTCTCCTGTCACATTGTTCAGGCCATTTTGCAACAGCAACATGAATGGCTGTGCGGCATACAACTCCGTCAGCGTCGGAGCCCGCTCTGCATAGCCCAGGCTCATCGTTCCCGTTCCTTCCTCGCTCAGCGTTCGCTTGAGGGACATGAAGCCACTGAGCAAGTTGAAATCGCGATCGTATCGGTCGGTGCCAACGACTTCCGCATACGTCGTCGGGTTGAAATCGAGGCCAACGGCTGCCAGTTTTCCAGGATTGTCGGTAATGTCGGAAGCAGCATAGTCAACTCGTCCACCCAATTTCACGACGGTTCGATCGGTGACCTCTTCCTCGTATTCTGTAAAGAGACCAGGATTGACAATGTACGATTTCGGAATCGGCGAATTGCGATTGGTTAGAAAGAACTGAGGAAACGTGAGCGTTGCACTGTTTGAAATTTCGTTTAGCTCTTGCTTGACGAATCGCAAATCGTGACCGACCGAAAACTTGACCGAATCGATGTCGCTTCCACCGTACACGAACGCTTGTCGGTACCCAGTCGACATCGAATCCACGTCGGTGAAGCCCTCGTATGCAATAACATCGAACACTGGAAAGAACTGACGTTTTTGAAGATTTTGCGCGTTGCCTTCAAAGCGAGTTCGGTTGTACCAGACGTCGGTTTGAATGTTGTCAAAGACTCCGTCCCCCTTGCGAGTATGTGTGACCTCGTAGCCATCCGTGACCAGGAAGTCGATATCGAAGACATACCCTGGAAAGACGAGATCCGTTTGATCGAGTCGCAGTACGTTGACTTCTATGGAATCGTTCTCCCAGTCCCTCCCCAAAGCCAACGTCATTTCCTGGGATCGGTAACTCGACGGAACGCGATTGTTGTTGCCATCGACGTAGTCATCGCCCGACCGATTTGAGTAGTTGAAACGGCTACCCCAATTCGAAGAACCCAAAAGAACACTTTGTTGGCCCAAGAATTGGTTGCCGTTGGCTCGGTACTCGAGGTCCGTGCCACCGTGAGATTCAGGGCCATTGCGATATCTTGGTGACGAAAGGAGTTGTACGTCGGTAAATGCAAATCCCGGTCCAAGGAGCGATGTGTAAGGACCAGGAGTGATAGTCGTTAACTCCACTTGCCGCGAGTCGAACTTGCTCAGCATCGTATCCAAATCTGCGCGGGCAGCGA
Source organism: Planctomycetaceae bacterium (assembly GCA_947463915.1). Taxonomy (GTDB): domain Bacteria; phylum Planctomycetota; class Planctomycetia; order Pirellulales; family Pirellulaceae; genus JBKCUI01. The sequence continues at coordinate 14,129 of CANHVO010000044.1, read as the reverse complement.
CCCAGTGCGATCCCGCAGCAGCCAGCGAATCCACGCGTGAACCGCGCACCCGTGGATCGTGTATGACTGGCGACTTGGATTGAACACCCACGCTGAGAGCCGAGGGAGACTTTTTGAGCAAATCCGCGAGGTCAGCGGACGCTTGCGGCAATGCTTCCGCACCAGCCACGCGATCGCGAGTTCCAAAGTAAGAGGACCGAACTCCTGTCGATCGCGCGTTGGCTCCTGAGCCCGAAGCCAACGAAAGTCTCGCGACATCGACAATCGGATTTCGATTTTGCTCGGCAACTGCGATCCGAGGTTCCAGCATGGGAGTCTGCTGAAGCATCGAAGCTGTGACGACTTCGGGAAGATCAGCATGGGCATCAACTTTTTGGTTGATGAGTTCTGCGATGCCGTCGCTGGTGAGGAGTCTCTGCTCCGAGTCGGTCAAACGGAAATAGACTCCGCTTGGAATGGTTGTGTCCTGGGATAAGCCAATTTGTGCCCTAGCCGCACAAAATAGAGCATAAATCAACAAATACTTCCCAAGGATGAATGCATAGGTTTGATAGCGTTGCATTCTTGGAAACTGCCCAGGAGCGTTGGTTCAGGTCAATAACGTCTCGGCTTTATCGGTATAACAATTACAAATTGACAGAAAAACCGGCAGGACGCTTACGTCTTGCCTGAACTGCCTGGGTTTACAGGATTGAATGGATGTTTAGGCAGTTTGGCGCAGCACTCCCGAACCGGCAATGCGGTGAAGTTTTTTGTAGCGAAACTCGTCAAGAGTTTCGGTCGTTTAGCCCAAGCAGCCGAAAGTCTTGACGACTTTCGCTACATAGAAGCCTGTCTTTAGCAGCGCAAGATGCACGGACGGCACATGGAATGTGCCTGCTCCTTTTCGTCATGGCTCGGAGAGCCCTGCCAGGCTGGATACTCGTTTGATTTGACGCCGAATATCTAAGTTCATCGGGCGGTTTTCTGCGGCCCATTGCTTCGCTTTTTCGATCGCTTGTTTGGCTTCATCGTTTTTCTTTTCGGCAAGCAAGATTTGGGCATGAACGACATGATCCAATGCGTTCCAGGAACCGTGCGTTTCTTGAACTTGTCGAAGAATCTCTAAACTCAAATCGGCTTTGCCGTTGCGAATCACCGCCTCTGCATATGCAGTCGCGAAGGAATGATTGTCCGGCACCTTTTCATAACAAGTCTTTAAGTACCCCAAGGCGAGTTTTTCATCGACAAGCGTTTCGTCGGGGCATTGTAGGTAGTTCGAGCCAAGTTCGTATGCGTAGGTCGGTTCTATGTTTTCGGGGGCAATAGAGGTCCATTGCTCAATACCTTTTTTGAAAAAACGATTGGCATCACCTAGCTGTTTATCATCGAATTCCAATAAGCCGCGTCTCCAAAAAGCGTGAGCTAGCTGATTCCTTGTTTCTGGCGTTGAATCGTGATTGGCGATAATTGCTTCGAAAATCGGAAATGCGTCTTCAAAGAGCTGCCGAGCTATTGTCGCATCTCCATGTGAGTGTAGCAATTTCGCATACTGGCACTTCGCAATGGCGACTAACTTTGAGAATTCAATCGTGTAGCCAGATGTTGCATTGTCCGTTGATTGTGTCGCGAGTTCCGCAGCGATTTGTATGCAATCCGAGAATGCTTCCGAAGCTCGGGCCAGAGAAAGCTCCTGCTCCGATAAAGCCTGCCCTATGCCGCTAAATGCGGTGGCAAGTTCCAGTCGAAAACGCTTGACCATTGGATAGCTTTCCGATAATTGCAAGAACTGCTTGGCTGCTTCATCGAGCTTTTCTAGTGCCGAATTCGTGTGACCCTGGTCAAGAAGAACCAATCCCAAATCGCAACGGGTTAGCGATAATGATTCTTGATAGCCTAGGTCGAACGGCCAATCGTGAGTTAAGTTGTCGAAAACATCCGCTGCCAATTCGAGTTCCTTGAATGCAAGTCGTAGATCCCCATGAATCCTAGCTGATGTGCCCCTCGACACATGTAGACTCGCTTTTGCCTCTCGATAGTCTGAATTGTTGGGGTCGAGAGCGATCGTCAAATCTACCGCGTTTTGCGTGCTTTCAAAAAGCTGGTCCGATTCGATGCGTTGCCCTAAATCTCGTAGGGCTCTCGCCAAAATCTCCGATGCGCGAAAGGATGCCAATGCAAATCGGGACTCGCCGGATTCAAGCGATTTGGCGAATTGCGGCAGACTTTCACGTAAGTATTTTATTGCTACTTGAAGGTTTCCGGACCTTCGCTCTAGATTTCCTCTATTTGCATTCGCGACCGCCAAATTTCCCAAAACTGCCGCTGATTTTGGAAAATAACGCTCAAGTGCATGAAACAAGTCAATGGCTCGTTCAAACCCAGCACGTGCTTCAACGATGTTACCCGCGTTATCGTAGGCCAAGCCCATCCGCGAGAATACTCTTCCCAATTCAACCTGACGTGCCAAGTCGATTTCCGTTAAGGTGCCAACTTTCTTAGTTAGGTCTGCACTAACTACTTTCGCTTCTAGAATCGACGCAGCTTTATGGTATTGATCGTATGAATCTTCATACTTATGCTGAAGATGCAAGATATCGGCCATACGCACCAACGCACGGACTCTTTCGATTTCTAACTCAGGATCATTGTTTGTGTTTTCGGAAAGCTTTTCATGGTCGATCACTGCCATTTGCAGGAGTCTTTGTTGTAGGTCCTGGACTGTTGGTAGCTCGTCGGTAGATTTACCACTATGAAGTAACATCGTATCTATTGTGTCGCGATACAATCTGTCGCGCACGAGCGCATAGGTTTTCATTTCCACAGCCGACTTCTTCGCTCGCAGTTCATTGAGCCTGTATTGATTGACAACAAACGCGGCAACGGACGCGAGAATCGCCACAGCGATGAGCGAAGTCCCAACCGAAACCGTCCAACTTCGGTGGCGGCGCAGCAGTCTTCCTGCTTGCTCAATGAGCGGCTCATGACCGCGATATGCCAGTACGCATTCATCGGCAAGCCAATACTCCAGGTCAGTCGCAAGCTCTCTAGCCGAGGCATAGCGAGCTGAGATTTCCGCCGCCATGGCCTTGCGACAAATGGCTTCCAATGGCTTGGGAACGCCACTTTTGATCGCTGTCGGTCTCGGTATGCGATCGTTTTGGATGATCACAATCAAGTCGGCAATCGAATTCACCTTTTCGGTAATTGGAGGCACTCCTGTCAGCAATTGATAGAGGATTGCCCCTAAACTGTACACGTCGGATTGAGGACATAACTGCTCAAGCTTGCCCGCGAGTTGCTCGGGTGGCGCATACGCTAATGTGCCGCCAAAACTGCCATCGACTGTTTGCCCACCCGAACCGCTTAGTTTGACCAAGCCAGGCGTCTTTGATTTCACCACCTCTCGATTAGGCTCTCGGCTGGGCTCTGGTTCGGAAGTTTTCAAAACTTTGGCAAGTCCCCAGTCGACAACCAGGGTTTCACCGTGCGAACCGAGCATGATGTTCGCGGGCTTCAAATCGCGGTGCAGGACGCCACGTTCATGTGCGTATTCCATTGCGTTGCAAACGTCGAGAAAGCGGCGGAGCAATTGACGTAATGCAAGACCATCTAATCCGGCAAGTTTGGATGAGCTGGGTTCGTGTAGGTGGTTAATATGGGTCCGAAGATCTTCGCCACGAATGAATCGCATCGCATAAAATGGCTTTTTGCGATCATCGATCCCCAAAGCGTAAACCGGAACAATTCCTGGATGCTCCAGTTGACCGGTTACTTCGGCTTCCAAGTAAAATTTTTCCTGCACAACGCTTGAGCCTGTCCCGGAACCTTGAATCTGCTTCAGGGCCACCGTTCGGTGAAGTTGCAAGTCTTTTGCTTCGTAAATGACACCCAACCCGCCTTTGGCGTGCTGTTTGATAATTTGGAAGCGATTCGCTTCTCCTTGGCTGGTTCTCTCTTTGGTCCAGGTCTCGGAGTCAAATTGTTGCGTTGAGGTCGTCGTACTCTCGAGGTCTTCGCCTTGATCGTCATTCGCCTCCACCAAAAGCTGCTGGACTTTGGCAAGTTCTTCGTCCGACACCGGCCTCGAATGGCTTTTTATGTCGGGTGACGAAGCGAAAAAGGACGCTATGGCCTCTTTGTCCGCCAAGTTTGGTTGCGCCAACAAGACATCAATGAGGGATTGCTGCTCGTCTTTCATCCAATCGCGAAGCGCTGATAGGAGCACAGCGTGTTCCAGCACACCTTGCTGAACAGCCATTATACTTCGCTGGAATTGCTCTTCACGATAAGTCACTATAGAAGCCTTTCGCTACCATAACGAGTTGGGAAGTCGAGATAAGTTATCGTAGCATATACTTAGGAATGATTGGATCGAAGAAATCGCAAGGTCACTCTCGGCGAGAGTCACCCACCGTGGGGCGCATCCGCTGGATGTGCCCAACCACTCTGTCGCTCTTGAATTTACGGATTACGAAACCAGTCGTCAGTGAATTCCGCAAAAGCTTGATCAAGTCTACTCGCAAAAGCATTCAAGCCGATTTCGCGATCTTCATCCTCAAGTCCTGGTCGATTGCCAGTTACGACGGTACCCGATGTCCATGGCTCAAAGCCAAGCGAGACTCGTTGTTCGCCCTCGCCGCTTCCAGAAGCCGTACGATTGATTTGATTGATCACCTCAAGAACATCAAGGGGCTCGCAGGAATTGCTTCCGTTAACGTCGACGAAGAATTGCCCCAGAGGGTTCGCTGGATCGAAAACCGGAAGAGTGCTACTCGAATTGCCTCCGGCCAATCGATTGAGTTGATTGATGATAACCAGCACATCCAGGGGAGAACGACGTCCATCCCCATCCGCATCGAAGCGATTTAGCGGGTTTTGCCACGATGTTGGTGAGTTGATTTTGATCGTCGAACCGTCTCGCTGAAACACCTGTCTCAATGCATTTTGTTCGATTTGTCGGTTGCTTAAAACCCACGGAGAAACGGTTTGTACCGTGTCTTGAGTTCCCAAAACGATGCCAAGGGACTTGTCGGAATTCAAACTCGCAATGTTGGATGCATTGAAAACAAATACTTGCGGAACATCGGCGGAGAAGTCGATATTTTTCAAACCCAACAATGCTCCTGCTGGCATGCTGGTCAAGTCGACTTTCAGATTCGAAGTTGCAATGGTGACGTCTCGCCCAAATTCTGAATAGCGAAGCGTGCCGAAAAGATGGGTTCCGGGCGATAGGATTTCATAAGTAGACTGGCCTGTGGGCAAAGCGAATTTTAGTCGGCCGATGTTGCTCGCCGGAGCGCTGAATATCGATTTGCTCGACGATCGGACAATGAGCTGTCCATCTGAAAGCGACACCTCGTGGGCTCCGATCTCAGAAGAATCGATCGTTACTGTGTTGCTAACCTGATTATCCAATATTGAAAATGGGTAGTCTTCGACTTCTCCGTCCTCCGCTTGCCCTGTCGTCGTCAGTCCTCCAGCCGAGCTTAGACGAAACCGACTGAACGTCGTTCCCGGCTTCGCTCCAGCAGGAATCGTGAAGGCAACTAAGTTCGCTCCAGAAACGACCGATACACTTGCCAGGATTTGTTCGCCGCTGTCATTCCAATCGCCATCTTGATTGAAGTCGATCCAGGCATCCAGTTTGGCGTCTGCCGTAGCGTACGCAACAATACTTGAAAGAGTTGGGACATTCGGCGAAGCGATTGCTGAAACTGCGAATGCGATTCCATCTTCGTCATCGGTGTTGGGAACCTTACCCTTGAGATCATCGCCCGAGGCATTATCGGAGGGCTGTCCATCCGACTCAGCATCGATGAACGACCCCAAGAACAAGCTGCCGATAATGTGCCTCGCACCGTTGTCTTTGATTTGCGTTGGATAAGAAGCTGGAGCATCCCCAAAATCGATTTCGCCATCCGCTAAGTCGGTAATCGCAATTTGAAAGGTTTGAACCAACGACCGATCGATGCCGCTAAAAGCTGTGCCGCCGTTGTCTCGAACTTGGACACGGATGGTTGCAATGCCCGTTCGGGTCAGCCCTGCCTGGAAGCGAAGATTGCCATCGTTGTCGATGGCAGGTTGAACTAGAAACAGATCGGTTCGGTCATTGCTAACCAAATACTCCGCTATAGACTGCGACTGTTCGTCGTTTCCTCCGCCACTGGCAAAAGCGGATGCGAAATTGGCGACTCTGCGAAGATTGCTACCCACAGTGGCGATTTGGTTTCCTCGCAACTGCATGGTCGGAGGGTCATTGACGGGGTTAACGATGACCGATACCGATTGCTCAACCGTTCCATCATCGAGTGTGTTAAAAATCCCATCGGCCCCAGCATCGCGTACGACAATATTCAGCAAAGCCACGCCATTGGCATTGCTCGCCGGTATGAAATCGATCTTTCCATTTGTGGTACTCGTATCATAGTTGACCGTCGGACTTGGTATGAGCAGAGAATTGGAGCTGGTAACGGAAACCTGAAGTGGCGGTCCGCTAGCTCGCCCCCTGACGATGCCCGTTAATAGAATGGATGCGGATGCTGTGTCCTCCAATATCTCTACGGGGCCAGATATTGGATCCAAACGTGGTTTTAGAATTTGGGTTTTTGTCCCGAAATTTTGATTGCTGGTTGTACCGACGCCTGTGAGTTGCATTCGGTGGGCACCGCCAATCAAATCGTTGCGCAGTATCTGCAACGAATTGGTCTCGCTATTGATCAACGCCATGTCGATTGTCTTCGATCCATCCAAATCGGCTGTGGCAAAGACCAATCTAGGTCCGATCGATATTTCCGCTACGCCGAAGCTCTCGGCAGGTTCGAAAACTAGCCCGGCTGGGTTTTGAATGATGTCTTGGCTGAATCGATTGCGAAGGATTGAGATCGATTTGGATCGCAAATTGGAAACGAGGATGTCTTTGTCTTGATCGCTATCGATATCGACTAACGAAACTTGCACTGGGCCCTGGCCAACGGAAAGTTGGTCTTTGAGTACGGTAAACGCTCCATTGGCTCTCCCTTGCAGAATCGAAGCTGTGTTCACCGAAAAATTCACCGCAACCAAATCTTGAATACCATCGCCATTGAGGTCACCAAGATCGATACTCAGCGGTGAAGCTCCGACAACATAAGTAACAGGAGTTTCGAATCCACCTCCAGATCGTCCGAGAAGGACTGCGACGTTGCCATTATCATTTGCCCGTCCAAAGTCACCTTGGTTGGCGACGGCAATGTCTAAAATTTGATCTCGATTGAAATCGCCGGTCACGAGCGACACCGGCCGTTTTCCACCAGTGCCAATCGCCGTGGAGATAAGTTCAAACCCGCCGCTCCCGTTGTTCAAAAGGAATCGAATCTGACCGGCTTGGCTTCCAACTTGCGTTGTTACAAGAATGTCCAAATCGCCGTCCAAATCCACATCTGCGAGCTTGATGTCCGTTGGGCTCGCCGCCAACGATACGACGGTCGATTGTGCGAAGCCTGATGTATTGAAGTCAAGGAAGATGGATACCGTACTGTTGAGCGAATTCGCAACGACTAGGTCCGTTGAGCCAAGCCGATTCAACTGACCGCTAGTTAGGGCGGTTGGGCCTTGGCCCTTGGGAGCGACACTCACTTGAACGGGAGGGCTCTGGAACTTGCCATTGCCATCATTCAATTGGACAACGATCGCGTTCCCTGAGTAAAGTGCCACGACGACGTCCGGACCATTCTTGCCATCAAAGTCATCGATGAGCACATCTTGTGGCTTCGACAAGACGGTTGAGTTTGCTGAAAAAGTTTGATTCGATTGGCTAAATCGATTTCCCAATGGAGACGTCAAGCTCGTCCCCTCGGCTAGGACCGTGCGCACGGTATAGCTGCGACTGCCAAGATTCGCAAAGAAGTAATTCCCATCCGAATCGGTAACATTTCGCGGTTCATCGAAGTCGCGACTCTCGTTGCCATTGACGTCCAGATAAACTTCAACGCCGCTTGTTCCGGATTCGTTGGATTGCTGTATTCCATCATTGTTGTTGTCCGCAAACACTCGACCCTCAATTCTCGCGTTTTCGAACTGGCCAGTGGTTCCCTGTCTTTTGAATCCATAATTGCGTTGTTCGATCGTTCCACCTGCTGGCAGAAATACCGTTGAGTTTGAGGATGTCGGAAGCGTTGTCGCATCCCAACCCGAGGGTACTTCCAGTCCAATGACATAGGAACGAAAGGAAGGGACATCTCCAAACCGATAAGAACCGTCCGATTGGCTGATTGCTGTGGGCTCACCCACATCACGACGATTATTGGCGTTCAAGTCCAAGAAAACGGCCCAGCCTAACAGACTAGGTTCTCCTTCCTCCAATACTCCGTTTGAGCTAAGATCTTCGAAGACGGTACCAAGAATCTCGCCCGGGTTTGGGACCAGCCCGATGTCGAGTGAATTCAGTTCCTGGCCAACCTGCACCGATATTGCTCTAGTTGCGTTTTCAAATGGATTGGGCGAAATAAAGATATCGCTCCGTTCATTGGTGTCGTTTGCGACAAGATTGCTCGATTTGGATTCAAAGACGATCGAGCGGCCGTCGGAACTGATGTTGGCACTCTGGTTATCTCCGTTGTTGACTCGACCCGTAAGCGATTTGCTGACAAGGCTGAGTTGTGATGCGGAGGAGCCAACTGAGCTGGGAGAGGCGAAACGATCGTAGACAAAAACGCTCTTGGTTGTTGACGGGTCCGAGGGATTGAGAACGGAATTCAAACTCTCGAAGACTACGTATTGACCGTCTTCGCTGATGCTTGGAGAAACGTTTGCCTGCTTGCCAGAGGGTAAAGAAATACTCAGTCGTTCCGTCGTTTTTGTTGTGCGATCATAGACAAAAAGATCGCTACTGCCAACGTTGTCGCCGTACACGAGGTTGGAGGCGTCCGACTGAAAAGCAATGTATCGGCCGTTGCCGCTAACAACAGGAGCGAACGTAAAGTCGTTGCTTTCGGCTCCTGAATTCGACACATTGACCCGTTGGATCGAACGCGTCTCGCGATCGTACACAAAGGCATCACCAAATCCATTGCGGTCGTTCGCAACTAGATTGCTTGCATCTGATTTGAACGTGATATATCGGCCATCATTACTGATTCGTGGCTCCTCGCTGTCGCCATTCCCTTGGACACCGTTCGCGGCGATGCTAATACTTTCGACACGTCGCGTCTTTCGGTTGTAAAGGAAAACATCTGCGAATTCATCCGTGTCATTGGGTGCGATGTTGTTTGCGAACGACGAAAACACGATCCAATCTCCATCGCTGCTCGCCGCGGCCGAATCGCTGTGTTCGTTTGCTGCTTCGCCCGTGTTCGAAACACTAATGAGTTCCAGTGATGAGGTCCTTCGGTCGAAAAGGTAAATCAAAAAGTCACTACGAAGGAGAACATACTGTTCCTCTTGCCCGACAATCCCTAAAACGAGGAGTTGCGTTCCGCCGATTGGGACCCGAACGATGCTTTGCTGTACCCGATCGAAGACAAAGATGTTTGGATTCGCGTCATCTCCGGAGACCAAGTTGTTTGCGGTCGAAACAAACGCCACAATGCGACCGCTGGCGCTCGTCGACGCTTGTGTGCTTGGCCCGTTTCCTTGAACGGTTCCGAGGCCAACTCGTTGGATCGGTTCGGCAGACGCTTGCCATTTGTTCGGCACAAGGACTCGAATGCTCTGTTTGCCTGGGGCAAGGTTGTCCAAGGCGTAACTGCCTTGCTCGCGACCATCAGCGACGTTGGCAGAACCCAATGACGTTTTGACGGACTGTTCATTCGGCTGCAACACGCCATCTTCATTGCTGTCCGCAAAAACCGTCAGTTCTGGTAACCCTTGTTCGTTCGCATCGTTGGTCGAGTTCGCATTCAAATCCGCGAAGACGGACCCCTTCACGATCGCCGAGACTGCCTCCAACGCGCCAATATCGCTTTGGACCCGCTGTCGGTTCCATTGATCTAGAGATCCGTCGCTTTCTCGCGAAGCGGCATTGATGGCAGGGTTGCCTTGAAGAAGGGGATAGCCTGGTGGAAGTTGCCCAAGGCTGGAAAAACTGCCGAGGTTTAATGCGAGGGTTCGTTCGAGGATGTCGCTGTTTTTCAGTGTTACAAGGACGCTCGCAGAGGCCAATACGTTGTTGCCCAACGACGCCGTTTTCACGCCGAGATCGAAACCAACCAAGTTGCCTGCGTACAAGCTATCCTTGGTCGCTACATTGCCTGAAACGGTTTCATTGCCCGTATTAAAAACGACAGTAGAATTCGATACGTGCAATGTGGATGGTTGATTGAAATCGGAGATCGATTTCGTGGTGCGAGTTATCCGATCAAAAACGTAAACTTGGCGTTTCGCTTGACTGAGGGGCGTGCGATGTTGGATCGGAGTGGAATCCAAATTGTTCGCTTTGGACTCGAATGCAACGAAGCGTCCGTCGCCACTTATCGATGGTGAAAAACTACCACCGTTTGCTTCAGTCAAATCGCTTGCAAGACTAATCCGCTCAATATTGCCAGTCGATCTATCTACAACAAATACATCAGATAGAGCATTGTTGTCCCCTGGAACGAGATTGCTTGCATCGGAACTGAATGCAACAAATCTACCGTCGCTACTGAGAGCTGGACTCGAGCTAGCTCCGTTGGCTTGCGTGCCATTCGTTGTTTGGCTGAGTCGTGTTACCGAACGAGAATCACGATCGTAGACAAAAACATCAGCAGTGTTGTTCGTGTCTCCGCGGATGAGTCCAGTATCGTCCGAAACAAACGCCATGAATCGGCCATCGATATTTAACACTGGATCGTAGTTCGATCCGTTTGTGATGGATTGGGGTAATCGAAGGTCAGGCTTTTCGAGAGTTGTCGTTTCGCAATCATAAACATAGATGTCATGGAAATTCTCGTCCGGTGTCCCCGAAACTCCGGACGCGATCGAGACGTAGCGTCCGTCGCCACTAATCCCATTTACGTCTAGAAAAGCGATGTCGGCATTGTTGCCGCCGACATTGAGATTGATTCGTTTGAGAGTTCGCACTCCTTGATCAAAGTCTGCAATGAACACACCCCAAGAAGTATCGTTCATTGCGATTTGCTGAAAAACTAGCCTGTTTCCGTCGTCGCTGATCGCAGGAATACCGCGCGCATCGCGGTTCGTACTGGATGTTTTGCTCTCCAGCGTTGTCGCGTTGGCGGATCGATCGCGGACAAAAACATCGTTGGAACTGGAAAAGAGGTCGTCCCCATCGGCCAATGTGTTCGACTCGGACTGAAATGCGATCTTGCTGCCGTCCCCATTGATCACAGGGGCTTCGATTGGCCTATTTGCTTGTTGTTGTGTCGTGGAAACACTGGCTCGGGTCACGTATTGAGTCGCCATGTCATACACGAAGACATCGGAGTTCCCATTCGTATCACCTTGAACGAGATTCGCTGCCTTGGAAAGATATGCGATCTGTCTGCCATCACGGCTGATCGCTGGAGAGTAACTCTCTTCCAAGCTGCCCGCGGAATCGCGGCCGCCCGCGAAATCGCGAGCACGGCTGAGTATTGCACCGCCGAAGTTCGATGAGACGGTACTGTTTTCGATGGTAGAATCGGCTGTCGAATAGGAGACGAAGCCTCCGCCTCGATTGTTATCGATGGTGCTTCGGTCTGTGTTCGCTGTGGCTTGACCACAGAGAAAAACGCCGCCACCAAAATCGCCCTGGTTTTCGGAAATCTGCGATTCCGAGATGCTTATGTCCCCGCCCCACATTGCGATTCCTCCGCCTCGATTGGGAGAAGACGTTGTGCCGAGAGCTCGGTTACCCTTCACAAGCACTTGATCCAATTCAACATGCCCGGCGGACAAGATGCCACCGCCACCTTGCAGTGCTGGAGAATCGCCGCCAGTAATGGTCAATCGTTGGAGGGTTAGCGATGCGCCTTGATGCACTTTGAAAACACGGTCTAAGTTCTTGCCATCAATTGCGGTTAGATCATGTGAGTCCCCGACGATCGTAAGTTTGCCTTGTATATCAAAGTCGCCATTGGTGGAGTCCGACCAACCGGACGGTGATACGCTCGATGAGCAAAATTCATGAGGTTGCGCATTTCCGAACCCAAAACTTGGATTCGATTGGTGCGGGATATCAATGGTGTAGCGTCCCGCTTCCAAGATGATAGTCCGTTGGACCGTTGGATTGGAGTTTGAGAGTGCGATGGCACCGCGAAGAGATGAGCCATCAGGCGAATCGCCGAATACATCGACGTAGGAGACTGCGGGATCGATTATCTTAACCTGAAAGCTCCCTATGGTCTGTGAGCGAATAGGGGTGTTTTGACGCAGCGAAAGAACCGAACCTGCGACCGTCGAGATCGAGTAGGTCCCGAAGTCCAATGGATCCCAAACTCCGCCTGGAGCTGTCATCAAATAGGTCGCTAGTATTGATTTCCCGTCCGAAGCGACGTGATCGGAACCGGGCTTCAGCAAGGCGGAAAACGTTTCACGCGTTCCCCACTGGTGTTGGATGACAAGATCGTCGTCGCCGATGGTGGTTGCGTTCAATCCGTTGCGGTCGGAGTATTGGACTGTAATTTCTTGTACGTCGCTTCCAGCGGACGAAACATTGCTTACGGAGAATACGGTGGCAACAGGGGAAAAGATATTGGATGCAACAGCACCGGAAGCATTCAGTCTTCTGCTTGACGAAACAAGGCCTTTCAAATCCTGCTTCGAATCAGCGGAGTCGAGAATTGCCTTTCGAACTTCAGCGACAGATGCCTGTGGAAGCTCAGACCATATGAGGGCAGCGGTTCCGGAAACCAAAGGGGTAGCCATACTCGTGCCGTTCGCGTCCCCATAGCGTCCACCGGGCAGCGTGCTCCGTACACCAACACCGGGCGCTGCAATATCGACCGATGTGCTACCAAAGTTGGAAAACGCTGCGAGGCTGTCTTTGCTGTCACTCGCAGCAACTGCAATGATACTTTCGAGACTATAGCTTGCTGGATAAAACGGAGTTCGATCGTTGTCGACACCTTGGCCCAATACATTGCCGTTTCCGGCTGCAGCCACAAGCAAGATACCGGAGTCGCCAGCTGCTTGTATCGAATTGAGAAGCAAATTGTTGGGGCTTCCGGATTGACCCCAGCTACTGTTCAAGACCCGAACATTCGTATCGAATTGAGTTCGCATCATGGTCGCATAGTTGATTGCGGCGATTGCCGAGGCCGTGTCTCCTTGATTGTTTTGATCGAGAAATTTGAGGGACATCAACGATGTCTTCCAGTTGACGCCTGTGACTCCGATTCTATTGTTACCAATGGCACCGATGGTACCGGCAACGTGGGTCCCGTGCCCCAGCGTGTCGGACGGGTTGTTTGGGACAAATGGTTCATTGCTCCCTGTCCGAAAATTCCAGCCAAAGAAATCATCGATGAACCCGTTGCGATCGGTGTCGAGACCGTCGGACCATAGCGGGTCTTGAAGAAGATCGATTGCGTCTATGTAGCCATTGGAATTCAAATCGCGAACCTTGGTAGCGTTGGGCGATGAATTCAAGTCGTAAAAGGTAATGAGCCCATCGTTATCGGTATCTTGGAGTCCGGCACGCTTGGACGCCAGAATCTCTCCCTGGTTGATCCAGACATTGAGGTAGAGGTCGGGGTGCGTGACATCGATGCCTGAATCGATAACCCCCACGACAACGGTCGGACTGCCAACGGTTTGGTTCCATGCTTCGACTGCGTCGATATCCGCGTCACTCAGAGCTCCGAACTGTCCGACGTTGTGAAGCCCCAACAGATTCCCGAAGTCCGAGTCGTCTGGGAAGAGTTCTCCCGAGATTATGTCATTCGCTTGAAACGATTTGACGAACGCTTGGTTGGTCAGTGCCGACTCAGCCCCGTCCGATGTCGTTGCAAAGGAACGCACTTGCACTAGACCTGGCACACCCAGCCCGCGAATCAGTTCAAACTGGACACTGTTCTGATTCAATAAGGCTCCTACGTCGAGGCTGTTCGGATTCTCACTCGTCGACACCGAGTTTAGATGCACGATCCAATCGGCCTGCACGCTTGCACGTGGGCCCACAAAAGGGACTCGACGAGTTCTGCTCGTCACTTCATCAACTCCTTGCGGCGTGTTTGTAACCTGATCAAAAT
>CANHVO010000043.1 GCA_947463915.1 Planctomycetaceae bacterium | reverse complement strand
GTCGTAGGTGTCGCTGTCGTAGGTGTCGCTGTCGTAGGTGTCGCTGTCGTAGGTGTCGCTGTCGGCGGCGTTGCGTCAGTTGACGTCTGAGATTCTGCAACCGTGGCCGGTACTGAATTGTTTTCAGCAGGGCGTCTACTTCTTCCTGGTCCACGTCCTACGCCGGGACCTGCGCCTTCCTGTCTTCCAGTTCCTTGTCCTCCACCTGCGCCAGGGCCAACCGTAAGAGCGCCAGGCCCACCTGCACTCGCTGGTCCGCGTGGGCTTGCCGCGACCTGTTGGCCGAGGTCCCAGTTTAGGCGATGCAGGCCTGCCGCAGTTTCGCCCCGCAGTTCACGAAGCACCTTGCCCTCGATGTCCTCGATCCGTACTGAAACCCGCTCGGCTTTCGTTGGCAGCGCGTACCAGATTTGCGCACCACTGGTCGGATTCTCGCCTGCAAAGCGACGATTGGTATTCCCGCGGCTTGGTTCGCTACGCCATCGAACCACTTCTTCTGGTTTGAATAGAGCGATTTGCGTCGAAAGATTTTCGAGCTTAAGCTGCCTTAGTCCTGAGACATCGCAAGCCCATAGGCTTCGACCATGCGTTGCAGCCACAATCTCGCCGTTGGTTGGATGCTGTGCAACTTCATGAATCGCAACTGTAGGCAAATTCGTGTTGAGCTTGGTCCAGTTCGCACCGCGATCCATCGACAACCACAGTGCGAACTCGGTGCCAGCGTACAACATATTCTCGTTCGCGAGGTCCTCGCGCAAGCAGCGAGTGGAACCGGTAGGAAGATTCGAACGAATCGATCGCCATGTATCACCGAAGTCATTCGATTCAAACAAGTATGGCTCGTCGTCATCGGATCGGTGTCCATCCAACGCCACAAAAACACGCCCATCGTCGTAGCGACTGGCCTCGATCGTCGCAACCCAACGTGGCGATGGAAGCCCCAAATTCGCGGTGATGTTCTTCCATTCAAAGCCGCCGTTCTTTGTTACCCACAAGGCTCCGTCATCCGTCCCTGCGTAGAGTACATTCGAGTTGCGAGGCGATTCGGAAATGGCTGTTCCTGAACCTCTCTGAGTCAACGTGATTTCAGGTGAAATCGGGATCAAGTTATTCCCTCGATCCAAAGATCGGAACACGTGATTGCCGACGGTGTAGAAGATCTTCGAGTTTTGACGCGAGAGAATGAACGGTGTGTTCCAATTGAAACGATACGTCGCGCTCACGGCCGAACGTTGTGGACGAATCGAAGCCCGCTCGCCGGTCTTAAGGTGTCGTCGACTGATGGTGCCGTTCTGACTTTCCGAATAAATCAAGTCAGGATCTTGTTGATCGACTTGGCAGACAAAGCCATCTCCACTTCCGATCGAAAGCCAATCTTCGTTGAGTGTTCCGCCATTCTTGCTGATGGCAGGTCCGGCCCATGAGCCGTTGTCTTGCAGTCCACCCACGACCCAATACGGATGCTTGGGACTGATAGCAACATGATAGAATTGGCCGACTGCGGCCGTATTGATATGGTCCCAATTGGCTCCGCGATCATACGTAACATAGAATCCGCCATCCCCTCCGATCACCATGTGGCGACCATCGTTCGGGTCGATCCAAAGATCGTGGCAGTCAGCGTGAACACCTCGACCAAAGTTGCCATCGAATGTAACACCGCCATCCTCCGATTTGAACTGCGAAACTCCGAGAACATAGACACGCTGTGCATCGTTGGGGTCAACTTTGACGACACTGAAGTACATGGGACGCGTATTGAGCGAGTTCACGCGTTCCCAAGTTTCGCCACCATCGTTGGAGCGATAGACTCCGCCATATTCGTATCCCTTTGCCCCTTGCATGTCTTGGATGTTAGGGGTTTGTCCGAAGTACGAGTAGGTGTTGGGGCGTTTGTCCGCTTGGCCACCCTCGCGGGTCGTAAAGGTGACTTCCAACTCTTTGCTCTCGGCTCCTCGGAGCACCGTGATCTTCGCCTTGTCACCAGGCTTGCTCTCGCGAATCGCCGCAACGAGCGCTTCGAGATTGGCGATCGGTTTTCCAGCTAGGGATTTAACGATATCGCTCGGCTCAAGTCCGGCTTTTTGCGCGGGACCTTCCGGAGTGATTTCCGTCAAGATTGCTCCACCTTGATCGGACGTTTCGCCTTGAATTCCAAGATAGACATTCCCGGGGCTTCCAGGAGCAGTACCCGTAGGACCAGCCAAGCCACCAGCACCACCAAATCCACCTCCTGCAGGTCGGATTTCGAGCGTGATCGTTAACTCCATGGATTCGGTGCCTCGCATCACTTGCAGTTTGACTTTGTCGCCGGATGCACGCGTTCGCACCTGTGCCACCATCTCTTGATAGGCTCCGGGAGCTTTCCCTTCGTACATCGTGATGACGTCGGCTTCTTTAAGCCCGGCTTTTTCCGAAGGGCCATCGGCAGTCACTCGCGTCACTACGATTTTTCCCTCTCTGTCTTCGGCTGTGACACCTAACCAAACACCCGCAGCAGGACCTTGCCCTTGGCCTTGAGCTGCTCCTGGTCGAGCCGACAACACGGACTCCATTGTCAGAGTTTCCTCTCCGCGTTTGATTTGGACCGATATCTTTTCACCAACTTTTTTGGCCCGCAGGATATCGAGGGTTTGATCGAAATCGTTGATTGCTACGTCGCCGATCGATATCAATTGGTCACCGACCTTGTAAGCAGATTTTTCGGCGGGACTTTTGGGCATGACTTGAGTCACATATGCTTTACCATCGCGGTTCGCTCCAACGAGTCCGAGGAAAGCCGTGAAGGGTTCCGGCCCCTTTCCAATGTCCTCACAATCGATAATGGCAAAGATGGCGTGGGAAGATCTAGTCTGCCAATCGAGACCGATGCGTCCCATGTTGCTCGAGGGGAGCCCCTTGGTTAGCTTTCGCCAAGTCTTGCCGGCATCGGTGGTTTTGTAGAGACCGCTTCCTGGTCCCCATTTGCGAATGGGGTCGTACCCGTCGATACCATCGGGCTTGGGTACGGTGCCCGGCCAACTATCGAAGCCATCGCGCTGTCTGTCCCAAAAAGCCGCGATGATGGTGTCGGGATTGGTCGGGTCCATGATCATATCGATCACACCTGTTTTGTTGTCTACAAACAGGACTTTTTCCCAAGTCTCTCCACCATCGGTTGTTTTGAATACTCCACGTTCTTCGTTGGGGCCATAGAGGCGACCGGCTGCGCCGACGTAGACGGTCTTTGAGTCTTTGGGCGACACCAAGATGCGACTGATTTGATACGATTTCTTCAGCCCCATGTTTTTCCAAGTTGCACCGGAATCGATCGACTTGTAGACCCCATCGCCATAGGAAACGGAGTTGCGTGGATTGATCTCGCCGGTACCCGTCCAGAGCACATTGGTGTCGTTTGGGTCGACTGCGATAGCACCGATCGAAACGGTATCTTGTTTGTCAAACTGATGAGTGACCGTTGTGCCTTGGTTCACGGTTTTTAAAATGCCGCCGGATGCCGTCGCAATGAACCAAAGCGACGGGTCTTTGTCATGAACAGCGATATCAGTAACTCGACCAGCCATATTGGCGGGCCCGATCGATCGCCATTTTACATTCTTGACCAGCTCTGGATCGATCTTCATTGCTGGTGGAAAAACGATGGGTTTGGCAGGAGTTTTTTCTGTCGGTTTGGCCGCAGGTTCAGGCGGTTTGACTTCGGGCGCTTTGGGTTGCTTGATCGATTGCAGTTCCTGAACAATCTTGCCCAAAACGCCTTCGATGGCTTCCAATCGATCGGACGTCTTGTCGATCGTGGGCTTGGTCGGCGTGTCCGGTTCTTGCGCGATGGATGGGTTGGCAATAGACTGGACGAGGAATGGGGCAAGCAAGATCCCACGCAAAACAAAAGCAGCGAGTGGGGAAAGTTTCGATCGCATCAAGAACTCCGAAGGAATCGGCTGGAGACTGAGATATTTGGACATCGAATTCGGCATGGAAGAGGCAGGCCGGGACGATCTAATGTAATCGCTCGTCAAGGAAATTTGTCGTTGCGAGCCCCTTACTTTTGAGGAATTTTAGCCTGAGCCAGAGTGATTTCTTTTTTTCAAAACGCCGAGGTGTTTCGCAGTTCGTTATACTTGCACTGGAACTCAGCAAAAATCGCGAAAACAAGGTCCTACGATGCATTTGCCTTCGAAGTTTGTGGTAATAAAAATCCTCGTCTTAACGGCTTGTCTTGTTTCGTTTAACTCGATTGCGATGGCAATTCAGCCGCCTGTAGCACAGGGTGACTTCGATTGGTCTCAGTTTCGTGGCCCCAATGGCTCTGGGGTGGCAAACACCAGCGCATTGCCGACCGAATTTGGCAAGGAGCAAAATCTAAAGTGGATGACGCCGCTTCCCGCTGGGCATTCCTCGCCTGTGTTGTTCAAAAAGCGAATCTACTTGACTGCCTTCGACGCTGATTCGCTGTTAACGATTTGTCTCGATCAGACAACTGGAAAGGAAGTTTGGCGTCGGCAATCACCGCGTGATCGCAAGGAGACGCTCGACCATCGAAACAACCCAGCCAGCCCATCCCCTGTTGTGGATGCGACTGGGGTTTACGTGTTCTTTTCGGACTTCGGGCTTCTTGGTTACTCGCTCGAGGGCGACTTAAAATGGCAGACCCCGTTGGGACCTTTCTCCAATATCTACGGCATGGGCGCATCGCCTATCCTTTGCGGTGGTCGACTGATTTTCGTATGCGATCAAAACTTGGACTCGTACGTCGCGGCCTTCGATACTCAAACGGGCGCTCAGCTTTGGAGAACAAAACGCGAAGAAGCCACGAGCGGCCATTGCTCACCGATCGTTTATCAGCCCAAAGGGGGTGAGGCACAATTGATCGTTGCTGGGTCGTTTTATCTGACCGCGTATTCTGCTTCCAGTGGCGCGAAGCTTTGGTGGGTTGGCGGACTGTGCTTTGAGATGAAGTCGACGCCCGTTACTCATGATGACTTGGTCTACATCAACGGATATGGTTCGCCTCAAAACGAAGCCGACGCAAGTTTCAAGATTGAGGATTTTTCGGCTGTTGTTAAGGCCAAGGACGGGAACGCGGACGGTTTGCTCTCGTTAGCTGAAATGCCAGATGAGTTGTCGAAGAACTTCTTCTCCGCCGTCGACCTCGATGCCAATGGCAAGCTTGATGCAAAGGAGTGGGAGTACTTCAAGCAATCGATCGCTAGCAAGAATAGCATGATGGCGATCCGACTCGGGGGATCAGGAGACATGACTAGTAAGAGTGTGGTCTGGAAGTACTTTCGCAACATTCCGCAACTGCCATCACCAGTCATCGCCGACAACAAAGTATTCATGATCAGCGATCAAGGTATCGTGACATGTTTGGAGCCAAAGACAGGCGAAGCGTTGAAGCGTGGACGACTACAGGGCGCGTCGGGCAATATCTATGCTTCTCCGATTGTTGCCGACAATAAACTGTTCTTCATTACGGAAGATGGCAAAGTGGCTGTGACCGACACGACTACGGATTTTAAGGTGCTAGCAGTCAATGACTTAAAAGAAAAATGCTACGCTACCCCGGCCTTGGACCGAGACCGCATCTTCATTAGAACGGAAAAAGGCCTCTACGCATTTGGATTATAGTCGAATGCAGCTTGTCACGAATCATTCAAAGGCAGACAGAAGTCGGAGCAAGACCGTTGAAACCACTACTCCGTGAACAATTTCAAGGCGCCGTTCTAGGACTGAGGACAATCATCAGGGGAGGAACTTTCTTTTTGAGCTTGCTGATACGTTATGGGGAAAGCATCAGAAGAAAAACACAGGTGTTTAGGTGTGACTCACTCAGGGCGGAAACTGTTTTGTACTTTAAAAACACGTCTGTCGCTGTGATTGGGCTCGTCGCCTTGCTGGATTCCGTTGGATTCTCGCAGGACAGAGCTGTTGCGATTCCTCTCACGGATCGCGTCCAACTCAACTTGGTCTATGTACCTGGAGGCGAGTTTAACCAGGGTTCGCCGAAAACGGAACTCGGACGCAAGGGAGACGAGTCGCTGCGGCGGGTCAAGCTGACGTCGGGATTCTTGGTGGGCAAGTACCCGGTGACGGTGGGTGAGTTCAAAGCTTTCGTCGCGGATACTATGTACAAGACGGAGGCAGAGCAAGGGAAATCGGGAGGCTTCGGTTTCGATGGTAAGGAACTTGCGCAACGTCCTAACTTCAACTGGCTATCGCCAGGCTTTGCGATCACGGATGAACATCCCGTTTGTCTCGTCACGGTCAATGACGCCATGGCTTTCCTAAGTTGGCTAAACAAAAAGACCAATAGGAATTTCTCGCTACCGACCGAGGCCCAATGGGAATATGCCTGTCGCGCAGGCGCCGATACCAGATTTAGTTCGGGCGACAATGAATCTGATTTGGACAATGTTGGGTGGTACAAAGGGAACTCGGGGGATGGCACACGCCCTGTTGGAAAGAAAAAGCCTAACGCGTTTGGGATATATGATATGTCGGGAAACGTCTTCGAATGGTGCAGCGATGTCTACGGCGACTATGCAAAAGGGGACGCGACGGATCCAAATCAAAGGTTGCCAAACCAAGGAGACAAAGTAAGGAATGTTTTGCGAGGCAGCTCGTGGTTGCGGCCTGCAGATAACTGCCGATCTGCGGCTAGGTATCGCAATGACCCGCGAAGCCGCAACGCGGACAACGGTTTTCGTGTCTGCTGTTTGCTTGCTAGCGAACTAGATGCCGACTCATTCATCGATATCGACCATCAAAAACTAGAAGGAAAATTAAAACCGAGCCGTTAGGATCGGAGGAACCAATCATGAACGCAACCAATGTCCCCGTAAGCTTTTTCATCCTCGGCCTCTTTTGTATCCTGTCGCTGATTGTGCTCACGATCATTGGCCTTTTGGTAATGACGATTTCGGGACAAAACAAATCGCGGAAAGGGTATCGAGATCAAGGTCTTGAGAACGACAACACCAATTTCGAAACGGGGCGAGCGATCGGAATGATCTCAGGCGAAAGCCTGTCTCAACCCAACTCGATCGAGGACGGCTTTTGGTTGCGTACCGATGTTTACGCACTCGGTTCCGTCATCGACTATAGCTGTATCTTGAGAGGAAGGACGATTCGAGATTCTGTCGTAGTCGAAACGCGACCGAGGCAATTCTTGTATACCGGCGATACACCCACCGACATTAAAATTCTGAACGCGACGCCTCCTCAATCGTTGGAACCGCAGAATAACTATTTTCCGAATCCGAGCGAGAACCAAGTTATTCCGCCCAGCCTGTTTGAAAATTCACAGGAACCGGAAACGCCTACATCGCCAGAATCTTTCCAAGGATATCCGCCGGCTTATTAAGGAATGATCTTGGGACACGCTAAGTTTGGCAAGCAACTTTGCCCCGTTTTTGTTTTCGGAAACAATCTTGAACTCCTGACCCATTCGCCTAGAACTCGACGTTCATTGGAAGCCCGTGGGATACCAAGATCGCATATTTGTGTTTTGGATTTGGACTCGCTGCCGATTCAGAAACTCGAAAGCGAAGCAGCGTGGTTCATTCAAGCCGGAGCATGGTTGCCAAGCATACCGACCATTGCAGGCTCAGTACTTTCGATGCCGATGCCGCTACCTTCGATGCCGCCGCCAAGTGCCAGCGGTCGCCCCATATGTGCGCTTGGCAGTACCGTCCTGCCCTCCAATGAGCGATCGCTGGTCGAATCGGAATGCGGCGTATGGCGAACCCTTTTGCAAGAGTCATGCGGGCACATTGAATCGGCCAACGAACTAAGGGGGCGATTGCCGACGCCTCGAAGTTTCTTTTTGTCGCCGCAGCTTACGCCCCAGTTTTGTTTAAGTTTGAATCGCGGATTGAGTGTCGCCGAGGCGATCCGCGGTTTGGTCGTGTCACCTAATTTTCGAACGATCAGCTGGCGTGCATTGGATGTCCATTTCGATCCTAGACTTCGAATTGCTCAAGTAATCACGAGCCTTCAGCGCGGAGGGGCGGAACGTATCGCGATTGATTTGCACGAAAACTTGCCGCAGAGCAAGTATCAGACGTTGCTGTTGAGTCTCGGAACGCCAGGTCGACAAGCCTATGAGAAACCGGCACGCACGGTAGACCTATCGCAACTCGGGCTCAATCGTGAGAGTCGATTGGAAAGCTGCAAGAGGTCATACCAAGATTTTGCAGCGGACCTCGTGCATACGCACTTGCTAAGAAACTCGGAGCTAGAATCGCTTTCGGAGTCGGGCATCCCAATCACGATGTCCATTCACAATACTAGGTCTGGTTGGCAAGACCGATTGGATGGACTGAAGAAAGACACTGTCGCATTGATGATTGCGTGTTCGCTAGCAGTAGAGGATGAAGTTCGTGGCGATGTGAATGAGATTCCGGTTCGAACCGTTTGGAACGGAATCAAAATGCCGCAATCGGATAGTGTACGCGAGGTTCATGTGCAAAGAGAGGACACGGACTTTGTTTTGACAGCGGTTGCTAACCCTCGACCACAAAAACGTCTTGAGCGACTGCCAGAGATTGCCGCCGATCTTCAGAGGATGCTTCGTCTGTCTGGAAGCGATCGGCGTGTCAAACTGCGGATTGCAGGCGAAGCCTCAAAAGACAATGAGCTAGCCAGGGTTTCCGTTGAATTGCTCAGCTCAGCAATCGCTGAGAGCAGCATTGAATCGCAAATCGAATTGCTAGGAACTGTTACGAATGTTAGCGAGCTTCTGTCACAGTCAGACTGTCTTGTATCTGCCGCTGCACATGAGGGCCTGAGCCTGGCTCACCTTGAGGCACTTGCCTGCGATGTGCCAGTGGTCGCAACCGATGTTGGCGGGACTCGTGAGATTGCGTTGAGATGTTCGGGACTGAAGCTTGTTCCGGTCGAAGCGACCAGCGAAGAGTTTGCAAAAGCGTTGCTCGACGTCACAAGAGCGCCAAAGCAAAACTTCAGCGATGCCATTCAACGTGATTTCTCGAACACGGCTATGACAGCCACATATTCGAGGCTCTACCAACGCGCGATCTCGTCCCAATCGCGAGGCATCGGATCGGGACTATTGCTGGTTATCAACAATTTTTCGACCGGTGGTGCACAAACCAGCGCACGACGTTTGCTTGCAGGTCTTCGTGCGAAAGGTGTCGACGTTCGCGCCGTCGTGCTACAAGAGGCTCGAGATTTCCCAACCGTTGGTCGTCAGTCGCTCGTCTCCAAGGGCATCAATGTCATGGTCTTGCCATGCGCAGGTACCGTCGACCCGCTTATCGCGATACAGCCGATGTTGACTTCGATCGATCGCGATCCTCCCCAAACGATCGTTTTCTGGAATGCAATCTCGGAATACAAGATCCTCATCGCGGATTCGGTTTGGGGTATCCCAATCGTGGATGTCAGCCCAGGCGAAATGCTCTATTCCTCGTTTGACCGTTACTGGAATCGAACGCGTCCCGGACTAGCCTATCGCAACGGGCGAGACTACGGTCGCAGGCTATCCAACGTAGTCGTCAAGTATGAAGCAGAAAGGTCTACTGCCGAAAGTTATTTTGGGACTCAGGTGCACGTTGTCCGCAACGGAGTGTCGATCAAGCCTGCCGTCGACTTGTTGCAGCCCAAGCCTCAAGTTCTCATCGGAACGGTTGCTAGAATTAGCCAGCAGAAGAAGCTTGAAGAATTGATCGAAGCGATTCGCTTGGCACAAGGTAGACTTCCATCCTGTCGGATTCAAATTGTGGGGGGAGTCGAACGAGGAAGCGAAGAGTACGCAAAGCACTTGCGTGAACTCGGACACGGTCTCCCCATCGAATGGATCGGTGAAAAAGAAGATCCCAGCGAGTCTCTTGCCACTTGGGACATTTTCGTACTAATCTCCGAGCCCGCGGGCTGCCCAAATGCGGGCCTCGAGGCGATGTCGCACGGTTTGCCGCTCGTGGCTACGGACGCAGGTGGGGCTAGTGAGCAGGTTGTAAACGACGTGAATGGTCTTTTGGTGCCGCGCGGTGATGTACGGCGACTTGCAGACGCAATTATCCAATTGGCAAACGACCCATCGCTCCGAAACCGATATGGGGCAGCCAGCCACCATCGGGCAGCAAATCATTTTGGAGAAGCCAGAATGATCGAGGAGTACGCTAGAATTCTCGATGTTTCAGAGGACTTGCGCGAGCAAAAATGAAAAACTACCGTTGCTGAATTCGTGAGAATTCAGAACCAGCTGAATTCATACGAATCCAGCTACGAGTCGCGGTAGGATATCCCTGTCGCTCGCCTTACTATTCTGGAGCTCTTGGCTCGATCCATTGGAGTCGTTTTGCGGTCGGAACATTCTTGATCGTCTGGCGTTGGCCGCTGGGCCACATGATCTCTGCTTGCTCGATCGTTTCATCCTGTGCGAGACCGAAATGCAAATAGTAAGGGCCTTGTGATAGGTAACTTCCTCCCCCAACTACACTACGCGTCATGGATTGCATGTTCGTCTTGAGCTGCACGGTTGTGCCTACTGCATCGCGATTCGAAACGGTTCCGACAAGCTCGATCAGCAGCCAATTACCGGTCGTTTGAGAATCATTCTGAAGAACTACAGATGGTTGGTTTACATTCGAAAATGTTAAGTCTAAATCGCCGTCATGGTCGAAGTCCATCGCAACGACACCTCGCCCTCGCCATAGCTGACCGAAGTAATTCGTTGGTGGAAAGGTCTCCTTGATAAACCGTTTCTTTCCCGTGTTGCGAAGGTAGATTTGGTTCTGAGCGGGACTGCCAGTTGTCGTGTGCTTCATGACGTGGCCATTTGCGATTACAACGTCTTCGTATCCATCCAAATCAAAATCTCCTGAGGTCGCTCCGAACGCGACGTAGGTTGTTCCAAGTGATAAAAGTCCGGTCGACGCTGTGGCGTAGCGAAAAAAGTCATTGCCATCGTTCTTGTAGAGTGCAAAAGCTTGATTCTCGTAGTTGCAAACCCAAAGATCGGGCCGCAGATCGTTGTCGTAATCCAACGAGCAAATTCCCATGCTCCCTTGTGGAGTTCCCATGTCATCGGTTGCGATACCGCTTTGGACAGCCGACTCAACAAACGTCCCATTTCCTTGATTCACATAATAGAAGTTGTTGGTCGTGTCGTTGGCGATGTAAATGTCTACTTTGGAGTCTCCGTTGAAGTCGGTCGCGATTGCGCCGAGTCCCTTTCCGCCTTCTATCAGCCCGCATTCAGTCGACTTGGGGGAGAACGAACCATCTCCATTGTTGAAATAGATCACATCTGAATGCGCCTCGAAAATACCTGGAGCACATACATCCGGGATTCCTCGCGAAAGGCAAGCCTGGTGGTTTTCGAATGACCAATTGACATAGTGTGCAATGTAGATGTCGCAAAAGCCATTTCCATCAAAGTCGCCGCCAGCGGCACTAGTGCTCCAGACTTTATCATCGAGCCCCCACGCATTTGCCGATTCGATAAAAGTTCCATCACCTTGGTTAATGAACAATTGCAATCCGCTGTAACCGGTCACCAAGACATCGGCGAATCCATCGGCATTCCAATCGCAAGCGAACGCTCCATGGGAGTAACCCAGTGTGGCTTCCATGTGAGCTAGATTCGTGATCTTTTGAAGTTCTTTGGCGTTTCGGTTCCACCACAAGTCGCCTTGTATTCCGGTGACTTTCTTGTCCGCAAGCTGTCCACCGCCAGGGAAAAACAAATCATCAAAACCGTCGCGATCGAAATCCAGGACTGCGACCCCGCCGCCGATCGTCTCCAAGATGGCACCTTCGTTTGCGGCCTCGCCATTCTCATAACGTTGAACGAGACCGAGTGTGGTGGTTATATCCTTGAACAAAACTTGCTGAGTGGTTGCCGGAGTTTCCGTAGTTACCACTTGGGGAACAGGCGGCTTCGACGGTTCGCATCCAAACAGGGAAATGGATGCGAGTAGCATTATGTTTAGGAACCACGTGTTTTTCGATACATCTCGACTTATGCCAACACGAAAAGGCTTTGGTACCGGAACGGCATAAGCCCTCGGGCGATCGCTCCCAAGCTTAGGATTGGTGACGCTCTGATTACGATGCTCAGCCTCCTGTTTCCGCAGAGCCAACGGGGCCACTACAGGCAGAGCCTCTGATTCCAGAAGTTTCCAGGCAGAGCCTGGGAGCCAGTAGGACTTAGCTTGGTCGATCTTGTTGGTCATTCGACAATTCGTTTTCTTGAGAGGAGAGCCGGTTGTTCTGGCTAGCTTGAAGAGTCATTTTCAAGGATTAGGGTTTCGGTCGATTCCAGAACACCTTCAATGCCCCCTTGGCATCTTTGTCCGCCCATTCGCCTACAATTAAATCGATTCGACCGTCTCGATCTAAGTCTGCTGCCGTGCAGGTCGCATGCAAACAATGATCGCGTTCGATGGAATGCCTGACAAACTCAAGGTTCTCTTTTTGCTCCCACCAACAAACGGAATCGAAAGACATCTTTTCTGAATACGTGTCTGAGTTTGGGAACAAACCGGCAGCTGCAATATCGATATCGCCATCGCCGTCGAAATCGCCGACCGCTGGTTGCATTGCCCCAATCAGCATTCCGAGTTCCCGTCGTTCCCACTCACCATTGCCTATGTTTCGAATCCAACGCACACCATGAAATGGTTTGGGAATAAAACTATCAAAGATATCGCCGCAAGTATGAACCACATCGAGTCGCCCATCGTGGTCCACATCCGATATCAAAATTGCGCTTGAGTTATAGGAAGGGTCAGGCATACTCGCGATCACCTTTTTCTCATACTTCTCAGGGCCTCGGTTGTACAATATCTCGATCGTTTCATACTCTTGGCCGTACGCGGTTACGATATCCAATCGCGAATCTCCATCCATGTCCGCGATTTGAATTGCGAGAATTCCGTGTCGAGAATCGATGACTTCTTCCTCAAAGCGAAGAGACTCTGGTGGCGTGTTTGCGGGTGTCTGGTTTCGAAGTAACCGGAAGCCTCCGGAACGATTCCAACCAAACTCGGCCACGAGAACATCCAAATCGCCGTCCTCATCATAGTCGTACGGAACCGCCTCGACCGAGCGTGCCATGTTCTCCGCGATGACGTGACGAACGACACTGCCATCTGGATTACCGATCATCAACGAGACGCATCCAAGTTTGAGATCGCTAATGATGGTCGAGCCGATTTCCCCGACCAAGTAATCATTGCGACCGTCTTGATTCCAATCGCAAACGTTGATCCTGCAGAGATTCCTACCTTGAGCGATAGCGGTTGATGGGTCCAGTACAATCCTCTCCGACGCGGACATTTTTTGGAAATTGGGGACCGAATCTGGATTCCAACGGCGGAGTTTGCCAGTTGACATGTCTGAAAACAACAAAGACTTCGATTGTTCTTCCCATAGGATATGCGAGGTTAGCGAGGAGGGCTCGTCAGCGGTTACCAGTGGGCTTGAAACAAATTGCACTCGAGACTCAAACTCTGGAATCTTTTCCGCGCTCGGAACGAGCAGTTTTTCTGTTGAGTCACCTTGGAAGTAGCGAATGGTGTCGCTAACAACAGGCTCCACCAAATCTGTGCGCCCTGACTCATAGTAGAAACGATAACCACGTTCCACTTCGGCGGGCCATTTGGCTCGAGGGAAGGAATCTGGCGAAGGTAACGGATGGCAATCGCCACAGAATTGCCGGACAGTCTGGATCGCGATGGCGTTGGTCAGTCTCCCAAGTTCCTTTTTGGGGGGAATATCCGGCTTGGGACGTTCGCAACCCATCACCAGCAGGCAGAGCCCAACCAAGCATTTTCCCAACCAGGCTTTACGGTAGTTTTGGGCACGGTGGCTCGTGGGCTGGTTTCGGTCCAATGCGTACATTCCACATCTCCGCGGAGAGTTACTAACTAAACCAATATTCTACACCGACCACTACAGAGGGGAAGGTTGATCTTTTGTTGCAGGGCAACCGATTTCAGGATGTAGAAGTTAACTCACTGGATCGAATCAAACTCGCAGTTTGCCGAGCTTTCTGGATTAAGTGGTTTGCTGCCAATTCGAAATTGGTAGCCAGTCCAAAAGAATAGCGCGCAAGTCGCAAGAACGAAGGCAAACTGAAACACTTCCATCGAAAAGAAAAGTGACAACTGTTCCGTTTCGGTTAGCCGTTGCTCAGCAAACCCTGGATTGAGGAACCAATGAATGTAAAAAACGATCGATGCACGCGTTACAGCCCATGAAAAGAGCGAAGCGATCCCCGCGATTTTGTACCGACGATCACCCTGTGCGAACAGCAGCCCAAGGCCGTACCAAAGAAACGAGCGAGAGAAAGCTGATGCAATTGCCAGGACAGACGGGAAATCAGCCGCGTCCTGCCCTTGTCCGACCGAAGTCTTCCTGATTTGAATGTCCGCCATCAACAAAACGGCAAATAGAGACGTGATGACGAGGATGGTTGCCAAGTTAAGTCCATGTGCGACGAACGGCGGCTCGGAAGCAGAACGCAAGGCAATTCGAAATCCACGCCGAATCAACTCAAAAATCAGCCAGACCAGTGCCAGCCTATAGCTCATGATCCAAAGCGTTAAAGAATTCTCGTCTCCTCCCCACTTTAATACCAGCGCTGAAACGATACATGTGATCGGCACGATACGAGCGATAGAGCTCAATGGGCATGGACGAAAACTCAACCAAAAAACGACAGCCAAAAAAGCGTCGAACTGCGATTCCATCAACGCCCTTCGAATCAAGTGGTCCCCAAAAAGCGAAGTTGAGTACCAAGGTCCAATCGAGAGAATGGAGGTTAATGCGATGACCGTCAAGAAAGCGACGACCAGCGAAACCGGTCGTGCTGAACTGATTCGCGAACTCCGCGGTTGAGTGGTCGCGTTTTGAAGAAGCGCATGTATCTGATTATCGTCCAAGGTCGCCCAGTTGCTATTGAAGGCCCAGTTGCTTTGAAGTGCGATGATCCGAGATCAGGACGATTACTTCCCTTCCGCGGCCCACTGCTTCATTAAGGCAATATTCTTCTCGACTTCTGCGTTCGGTTTTTTGACGTACTCCTGCATGTCGCTATCGTACATGGCAACGGATTCGAACCCTCGGTCTTGCGTTCGCTCGATCCACTCATCCAATTTAGCGCGATGCGACTCTAGTTCGGTTCTGTAACTTTCGTTGGAAGCAAGATTGTTCACTTGCCATTGATCCGTACCATATTCGTAGAGCTCTTCCGTCGGACGCGTGGGACTGAACAGGAGTTTTTCCGATAATGGTGAAAGCGTCCCGGCCATATGTGCAGCTCGAATCGCCTGAACGATCGCTTTACCATCCTTATACGCATTAGGCTGCAAATGCGGACGCTGCGGAAAGAAGTTGCGAACATACAAAAATCGATCGGTGCGGACACTGCGAATGCGCTCGATGGTTTCATCGCATCGATCTCGTGCGGCAAATGCGGCCTCACGAGATGTGTGGTTGCTTGCGAGCAAATCACGACCTTGCATCTTCGCAGGAATCGATATTCCGGCAGCGGCCAGCGAAATTGCAGCGATATCGATATGCTCGACAAGATCGCCACGCACCTTGCTTTTACTTACGCCTGGACCTCGAACGACGAATGGGATGTGCGTTCCCTCATCGTACAAGAACTGCTTGCCACGCGCGTGGCTGATGCCGTGGTCGGTCATGAAGATGACGAGCGTGTTTTCGAGTAAGCCTTCTTTGTCGAGTCTGGCAATGACCTCACCGACGTGCTTGTCTGTCAATCGAACCGAATCGAGATAAGCAGCCCAATCATCCAATAGTACAGGGGCGCGAGGGTAGTAAGGCGGCAACGTGACTTTGGAGGGATCGACGGTACTTCCGAACTCCTTGATGACACGCTCCTGAAACGCTTCGCGGGCTTGAACTGCCCCTTCGCGAAGTTTGCCACCATGTAGCTGTACTTGCATGAAAAACGGCTGCTTGTCCGCTCGCCCTGCCCAGTCATGGCTGTTGTACATCGCCGTATCCCACTCAAAATTGTAATCCGTTTTGCCAATCGGATCCGCTTGTTTCTTATTGGCCTTGGCGGCATTCTTTGGAACAATCGGAATGCCTCGATAGTCTTTGTCAGCGAGTCCGCTTCCAATGCACGTGAAATATCCAGCTTTTTGGAACAACACTGGGAGCGGCGTTACGCCATCTGGCAGATGGATCTTTAACTCGCCCCGGCCACTGCGATGATGATGCGAACCGATCGATGTTTGATACATTCCTGTGATCAATGCCGATCGGCAAGCCGAACAAACAGGTGCCGTCACATACGCTCGACTAAAACGAGTCCCCTCTGCCGCTAGTTTGTCGACATTCGGCGTTGCGATCGCAGTCTCGCCGTAGCACGAAAAATTTGCCGACATGTCGTCGACGACAAACCAAAGGATGTTAGGTGGTGTCCGATCCGACGGAGTGGTTGCAATCGATACACCGGATAACAAAAACGAAAAGCAAGAGAATAGGTGAAAGGTTCTTTGCAACAAGGATGGGACCTTTTCAAGTTTGCGTTATTCGAAGCCGATTATTTCGGAGCCGATTATGCAGTGGGGGAATCGTCCGGCGAAGTAACTTGCTAAGTATACTGCTGTCACCCTCCCTCTGGGAGGGGCGAGCGTAGCGAGGGGCGGGTGAAGTGCCAGCGGCAATTGCACAAGGCAGTTCACCCTCCCCGGCCTCTGCCTCCCAGAGGGAGGGTGACTGCGGAAACACGGGAGCAGGAGTCTTGGAGGCCTTCACGCATCACCGCATCATGGCTTTGCCGATTCTACTTTGAGCATGATGCTCTCCGAGTGAGAATTAAACTCGGGCGCGTACATGCATTGAATATTCGCCATACCTGTTGGGTATTGCCCGGCATGCTGAACTCGCACGGCATACTCGAAAACATACGTCCCTTTGGGCAAGTAGTCGATGAAGAAGTGTGAGGCCGTATCACGAGTACTTTCATAATACGCTAGACCATCTTGGAATCGGTAGCTGCTGAGAACATTCACCGGCTCCGTACCACTCCCGCGGTGGTCCTTCATGTGGACGTACTCCATGTCGCGATCGGTGCGCAAGGTGATTCGGCATACGATTTCTTCTCCGATGGATACTGAACCTGTCACCGGCTCGAGCACTGGACCACTTTTGGTCAACGTTCGCTTGAAAAGTGCCTTCTCCAATTTCAATGGCGTACCATCATGCGGCGTGATCTTGCTGATGTCCTCAAGGTATTGCCAATGGACGCTACCCCAACTGACCCCTTTGTCGGTCTTGGTCAGGGTCAATTTGCCGAACTCCGGTTTGATTTCACCGCGAACCAACTTCTGTTCGTAGAATCCCGTGCCGGCCTCAACATTTTCAGGCTTGATCGTTTGGTCCGCCAACTTCACTTGAACCAAAGCGTCCGATCCGAGCAGATTATCACCTCGCAAAAGCAAAGCGTAGACGGCATCTGCGGTCGCCTTGGTCGTCTTCCAGTCCTGCGTCTGCTTTTGTTTGAGCAACCAGACCTTGCAATCCTCGACAGCGACTTTGTCGTTCGCCACCTCATCGAAGGCTTCGATCATGAGCGCCTGGGTCTCGATCGGGGCGCGATACCACCACCATGACAATTCGGTGTCCCGCCAGAACATCCCCATTTCTTTGTTCGATACCGATCGTTCGCGAAGGCTTTTCATGATCGCTTGTGGGGTTACGAGATCGCCCAGTCGTTGCAGTCCGATTGCGAGGTGTGCTTCGGATTGGCGGCTACCAACTTTGAGCCAGTAGTTTTTCGATTGGCGTTTCCAGTATTCCAGTGCGACTTGATGCTCTGCGGCAACCGGCGTGTCTTTGAGGAAGAAACTGCGTCCGTAGAGGTACATTGCCAGGACGGATGAAAGATGATTGTCCTCAGGATCGCGAGCATGGAGACGGATGTCGTCGTAGCGTTCGTGCATCCATGCGTCGAGCCGACCGAGTGCCTTCAAGGCAGGGGCCACATCGACAGGAACTCCCAATTGTCGCATTCGCCCAAAGCCGGTCACGATGTACAGCGAAAGGTACTCGTTGTCCGGACCGCCTGGGAACCAAGGCCACATACCATTATCCCGCTGCATTTCCGTCAACTGGCGCATCGTTCGTTCGACTTCTGTCCTTAAACGATTCTCGTCAAAGAGAATGCCAACGTTGCGTCGCGATTGCGACTCCCGATCAGCGTCTCGCAACCAAGGTGTCTCTTCGATCAGCACCGACTTGATATCTTGGTTTTTGGACAATGGCGAAACGAGAGCATCAGGTTGAATGTTTCGCCAAGTGTCGAAGACGCGACGGATTTTAGGATCGTTATTGGCGATATGCTGAGCCAGTTGATTGGCATACAGTCGATTGAAGGTTTGTTCGCTGCATTCGTGAGGGAACTCCATCAGGTAAGGAAGTGCAAGAACCGCATACCAGGCTGGCTGTGAGACCATTTGGACGGTGAGCGACTGGTTCTTCAAGGTATCCGACTTGCCGGACTCAAGAAGCTTTTTAAACTCAAAATCTTTGGTGGTAATGCCACGAATAGGGAGTGGCATCGATTCAGTGACGAGGATTCGTTTCGAAAGGACCGGCAGCATGCCTTCTTCGCCATCGGACAGCTTGTCCGTTGCGCCGACTGTTTTGTAGATGATTGGATAAGCACCGTCGGGTACGTTCAGTTTCCAGTGATAACTCTTGGACTCCCCAGCAGCAATCTCGAACGATTGCTCCTTGGCCGTATTGCCATAAGCTGCATCGACAGGCTGATTGTCGCGAGCGTCGAACAGATTCAAAGCCACGCGGCCAGTTTGAACTTGTGCGGATTGATTGCTGACTTTGACGCTGAATTCGAGCACATCTCCTTCACGCAAAAATCTTGGCGGGTTAGGCTGGATCATGAGGTCTTTGGCCGTGATGACCTTGTCTTCGATGTAACCGCTTCGCAATTCCGTATCGTGAGCAAAACCGAGGAATCGCCAAGTGGTCAAAGCCTCCGGCATCGTAAATTCCAATTTGACATTCCCACTGGCGTCGGAAAGCAAGTTTGGAAAGAAGAAGGCTGTCTCGTTGAGGTTTTTGCGCGCGGAGACTTGCCCAAGATCTGGCCCATTGCTCGGTGGAGCAGCAGGAGGTTGACCGGGGACGCCACCGGAGCCTCCCGAGCCCTCCGCAGACGCGAAATCCATAGTGGACTCAGCTGCCGGAAAACTCTTGGCCATCGGGGCGCCTAACATTGCCATTTCCGGTGCCATTGCACCTCCCCCCGACATTCCCATTCCCATTGCACCCCGCCTCGCACCCAACATTCTGTAGTTATGCATGGTCTGAACCTTAAACTCCGCAGGGAAATCGCGGTAACTCAAGTCGAAGCCCATTCGATTTAAGGACCATTGGCCCCTGAAGTGGTTGAGCCCCTGAGGATTGTTTTCAAAGGAGCTATTCAAGCGGGAATAGTCCTGGCGGAACATGCTAAATCGCTGCATCCAATGATGGGGCAGATAGGCGTCGAGCGATGCGTCGTACATGGCTGCGACCATCTCGGCAGTCGCCTTCGAAGCGTTCGGACCGCTGACGGTCAGAGTGTACGTTTCTTTGCGACCAGGTTCTAGCTTCGATACAAAGCGGTCCCATTTGAGGGTCAGCTCTTTATTGGACCACGGGACGTCAACATGTCGCGATTCGAGATACGCTCGGTTCTCGCGGACAAAAGTAGTGCGCACAGTGAAGCCGCCTCGCATACCTTCGTTGATATCCTGAGCGATGGCAAATTGAGTAGCGCCGGCTTTGGTCCAGAAACTTTGCAACAGCTTGCCGCGATGTTCCACTTCGATGAACGCCCTGCCTGAGTCATAGCCTGTCCCCCAAATAGCAGCTAGTTTATCTCCAGGCTGAAATTCCCATTTCGGGGCCGCGAGCAAGTTGGCTAACTTAAGACCTAAGTTGTTCGAAGATGGATCGACGACACGAATATTCAATTCAGATTTGACGGGCTTTCCGTATTTGTCCTGGGACTCAAGAACGGCGCGATAGAGGCCGCGTTCAAGTTTAATCGTGATGTTTTGCCTGCCGTCAGCCGCTGTCGCAAAGTCATTTGTGGATGCGACATCTGCGAGCGCCCAGGAACTTTGGTTCGCAGGGTCGGGGAGAATCGTTGGCGTGGTCGGATTGGCCGGACGTCCTTGAATACGCCCGCGTCCTCGTGGCGCAGTTGGGTTGCGTTGGCCGAGGATATCTGGCCTTAAGACAGATGTGGGTTCCTTTAATCGATAGACTTGGAGTGTCCCCTTGGCTGGCTGTCCAACTCCATCGAGTGTTGTGGTTGCGATGGCGAATTTGATGTCGCTATTGGCTGCTAGCCATTCGTTGGCGGTGACGTTGGCTTGAAGGGCGGTATAGCCGACGGTCACCGAACTTGTTCCGGTCCGCGTTTCGCCGGTCGTGTCGGTTACGTCTGCGGTAATTTGGTAATTGAAATTCGGTTCGTCTTTTTCGGGGACGCTGGCGTCTGGTTTGGCTGTGAAGCTTACTTTGAAAGAACCATCGGCTTCCGTTGTGGTCCAACCATGCGTGATTTCTTGTGCATTGCCCATCATGGGCGGAATTCGCCAAGAGTAACAGGACATAAACCACATTGGCCAGCGAACTTGTCGTGTGATACGATACCGCACTTTGGCGCCGTTGATGGCGGAGCCGGTGTAGCTGGTCGCTTTGCCAGTGATGGTTACCTCATCATTGAGCTTGGTCGCTTCTTTGGGGGCCTCGAGCGTGACGAGAAACTTTGGTCGTTTGTATTCTTCGACGCTGACGTTGGTCGTGCCTGTGCGACCGTCGTCAACTACGATTTGCATGCTGCCCGTACCTCGATCGCGAGGAGCGGTGAAGCTGCCGGTGAACGAGCCAAATGCATTGGCTCGCAATTTCAGTTGCTCGATTTCCTTGCCGTTGATGTCTCGAAACTGGACCGTCACATCGCGATTAGGAGTCGTAACGTATTTGTCCGTTTTGGTGTCTGCGGTCAAGCGAACGCCTTTGAACTGAATGGTCTGACCGGGGCGATAAATGGATCGGTCGGTGAAGAGAACAAATTGAACGAAGTCTACGGCTGGTTCGGATTGAAAGTAGGTCCGCTGTTCGTTTTGGACAGCCAGTTCCTGTCCATTGGCGGATGCCAATAGGAATATGCCTCGGTCCTTGGTGGTCACGGAGAAGAGACCGTTCGCATCCGTCGTGACTGAGGCTGATTCTTTAACACTATTGTTTTGATCTTGCCTCTCGAACGTTCGCACTTTGGCATTTGGAATAGGTTCGCCCGTTTTGGCTTGGAGCAAAAAGCCTTCGAGTTTCCCATTGCCCCAAGATTGTCGCAGAACGACTGCGAGGTTGCTAACCCAGACATCGCAGGCCGAGATCGTATTGTCGTTATCCGAAAAGTCAGCATTAGCGCTAGCCAGAATAAAATAGTATCCCGGCTTGAGCTCTTTCGGTGCTGGAACGTCGTGGGTAGCATCGCGATAGTCTTCGGTAGGCGGCAAGTCGGCAGACCAGGCCATCGCGGGAACCTGGCGAACGAACTGGTCTCGATCTGTTTGGTTGAGAGTGTTTGGGCTCCACCGATCTTGAGTGAAGCGAGTTGTCCATTCGACCTTCACGGCGCGAAAGTAGACTTTGGTGATGTTGCGATACGAAACTCGCAAGGCTGGGGACGGATCATTCCAGACGCGTTCGGTGGTGACTGTTATGCTCTTGGCTTCGATTTCGGCGATCAGGTTGGTGCAGAGTTTGCCGCCGACGCTATCAGAAAAGGCGTTCTTGCCTTGTATGGCTATTTCGCGAGCTCCTACCAGTTCGTTTTCACTTTGCAGAACGACAGCCCAGCGGTGACGCGCGGTTGCTGAAAGTTCGTGTTTTGCGTTGGAGTCCGCAAACGCTTTGAGGGCTGCTTTGTAGCGGCTTCCTTTTTCCTCGCCGACCGCGTTGGCATGAGCGAATTGTAGACGGCCCAAGTCCGCATCGAGGAGCGCACTTCGATCTTTGTCGTCTAAGTGGATGGTCAGTAAACGCTGGTAGAGCTGAATGGCCTTGAGTTTTGGCGAGTTCACATCAGTGCTATTTGGCTTCCAAGCGATGAAGTCTTGGGTTGAACCCAGCGCCGGGCTTCCTGCGTCGATTTCGAAAGCGTCTTCAGCTTTGACGCCCGCTTGTTCGCCAGCCGAGTAAAAGTTGATAGCCGAAAAGGCGATGAAGTCATAGAGAGTTGGGCGGTAACTATCAGGCACAGTACCTTTTGGAAACAAAATATCGTACGTTGCGATAGGCGTTTCTCGCAATTGAGCATCGTTGGCCAACGCCTTGGTGTAGTGCGAGTCAATTTCCGCGAAGAGTCTGGGCAAGTCCCAGGTTGTGAAGTTGTCGCTGGGAGGGGCCGCCGTCGCGGTGCGTTGGCCAAATCGCCATCGGTTTTGCTCGAAGTAGCTCCAATAGAATTGGGCCTGGATAGCGTGCATGACCGGAAGCATTTCTGGTGTGGCTTTAGCGATTACCGCTTGCATTCGTACGATGTGTTCTTCGGGTTTTGCACCCTCGATTTGGCCTTCGAGGAGTACCCTTTTGGCAATGGCTTTGATCGCTTCCGGATACGCTTTCTCGGCCAAAGCCGAATCGACTATCGGTCCGAGCGCTTCAATAGCGGATTTAGGGAGTCCTTTTTGGACGGCCTCGTCAACTTTTTTCCACATGGCGTCACGTTGAAGCTTCGGTTGTTGGGAGAGAAGTAAGCCAGAAAAGCCCAGAATGACAAGCAACAAAGCTGCAATGCTAGTGCGAATTGTGCTTGCTTTTGCGACAAATACGGTGTGAATTGGTTTCCAATACATATTCTGCGATCCCAAGGAGCCCTTCAAGGCAACGAAATGTGAGGTCGAAACGAATTCGGTGGTGCCATCATCCTAGCGGATCGTAGGTAATACCGAAACGGAGTGCCTTCTGTGTAGACGGAACTGCTTGATCGCCAGTTCCCCAAAGTTACGACCAAAAGTCTTTCGCGTTGACTCGTAGCTGGATTCGTAAGAATTCAGCTGGTTCTGAATTCTCACGAATTCAGCTACGGTAGTTTTCATTCCACCGTTCGCCTTATAATCACGCACCAAGTATCGACTCTAAAATTCCTCCACACCTTGCATTGGGTTCAACTCGTGAAGTACTTTTCTTTTTTGTTTGCGCTATCCTGTTCGATAGCCATCGCTGCCGACCCAGCGAAATCGTTGCCGCGAAGTAGTCCAGAGGCACAAGGAGTGGCGTCCAAGTCTGTCCTCGACTTTATCCAGTCGGCGGACAAGAACATCGACTCGCTGCACAGTTTCATGCTCGTTCGACATGGCAAAGTTGTTACCGAAGGATGGTGGGGCCCCTACAACGCGGCGACCAAGCATGAGTTGTATTC
Organism: Planctomycetaceae bacterium; assembly: GCA_947463915.1. Classification (GTDB taxonomy): domain Bacteria; phylum Planctomycetota; class Planctomycetia; order Pirellulales; family Pirellulaceae; genus JBKCUI01. Next base: position 5,966 of record CANHVO010000043.1, on the reverse strand, counting down.
GTTGAGCAAGAGTTTTACCTCAACGGCCGTAGGGCTCGCGATCGCCGATGGAAAAGTCCAGCTCGATGATCCCGTTGTAAAATTCTTCCCTGACGATGTGCCTGCGGATGCGAGCCCCCAGCTCAAGGCCATGCGCGTTCGAGATCTGCTCACTATGTCCACAGGCCATGAGTCCGAACCCAAAGTAGGACTAAAGGAAGCTTGGACGAAAACATTCTTGTCTCATCCCGTATCTAAAGAACCTGGTAAGCACTTTCTCTACAATACTCCGTCCACTTACATGCAGTCGGCTATCGTGCAAAAGCAAACAGGCATGACAACGTACGACTATTTGAAACCGAGACTTTTTGAGCCGCTTGGGATCGAGGGAGCGACTTGGGGGATGAGCCCGCAAGGCGTATCGCTCGGGGGCTATGGATTGAGCGTTCGAACGGAGGACATTGCCAAGTTCGGACAGTTGCTGTTGCAAAAGGGAGCATGGAACGGCCAGCAATTGGTCCCCGAAGAATGGGTCAAGGCTGCTACCTCCAATCAAGTCTCCACTGGTCGCGACACGAAAGGGGATTGGGGGCAAGGTTATGGCTACCAGTTTTGGCAGTGTCGGGGAGGCAATTATCGTGGCGACGGTGCCTTTGGTCAGTACTGTATCGTTCTCCCGCAGCACGATGCTGTGATTGCCATCACAAGCGGCGTAAAGGACATGCAATCGGTGTTAACTTTGGTTTGGGAGAAGATTGTCCCTGCGTTTCATGCGGAAGCTTTAGCTGTGGATTTGGATTCCGAAAGACAACTCAAGTACCGATTGACCTCCCTCACTTTGGCAACACCAACGGGAACGGATGGGACCGACAAATGGAACTCTATCGACAAGAAGCGGTTTGGCTTTGAAAAGAATCCTCAAGAGTTAGAAGGCGTTTCCTTGGAACGCAGCGTTCCCGGAATAACGACGTTGGTGCTTAAGTACAACGGCGAAGAACAGCGTTTGCCGTGTGGTTTCAAAGAATGGAAACCGGCCAAGCTGAAACTGGGGTCGATGCCAGAGCAGCCCGTTTTTGTCTGCGGCGCATGGAAATCCGACTCGGAATTCCATGCCAAGTTATGTCTCGTCGAAACGCCATTTGTGATTTCGCTGAAGCTGGCATTCCAGGGAGACGAGTTGGTTTACGACTCGGAATCCAATGTGGGATTTGCTCAGACCAAGCAGCATTTGGTCGGGCGAGCATCCACGTCGAAATAGGTTCCGAATTTGGTCTGCGTTTCACGAACCTTTGGTGAGTTGGCTTGTCCCTGCTCACCATGAACGAAACTGTCGAATCAAACAACGCAACTGCTGAACACCCAATCGGGGAGCTCGATCCGTCGGGCTTCATTCGCATCACAGGTAACGCGACCGGGCAAATCGAAATTGGCGAAAGCCGATCGCCGATCGCTGTCGTCGGTACACCCGCGATCCGCGAATCTTTTGGCAATAGCTGTCTTGTGCAAGCCATTGCGGCCGCGAGGGCACCAGGCGTCAGTCGGTTTATTCTGAACCCTGACGCTCACTGGGGATATGGAGTCCCGGTCGGGAGCGTGCTCGTTTCACCAACGCACATTTACCCAAGTCCGGTTGGAGTCGACATCAAATGTTCGATGAGCTTGTTGCAAACCGACGTCCCAGAGGAAGCTGTCGCAGATCCGACGGTTCGCCGACAGCTGATTCGCGAGATCGAAGCGAGACTGGCAACCAAACGTCGCGCAGCCCGCGGGCAAGCCATCAACCAAGAATCCGGCTTCGAGGCAGCCGTGCATGGCGGCTCCAAAAAAGTTCTCAAGCACTTCGGAATTCCGGCGAACTGGCTCGACCGCTGCGAAGATACTCAGCATACCTCCAACGATGGCGATCACGATCGCTTGGCCCATCGGTTGCATAAGCTCATTCGGCAAAATGTGATTAAGGACTTTGAAGACAAGAGCAAGCAGCTCGGCTCTTACGGCGGCGGGAATCATTTTGGCGAATGCGAAGTCGTTCGAGTCGCGGCCACCGACGAGGCCAAAACACTTGCCAAAGCATTCGGTTTGCAAGATGGCAATGTTGCGTTCTTGTCGCATTGCGGTTCGCGTGGGCTTGGACATGCTTTAGCCACCAATCAATTCTTGTCCCTCAAGTCCAAGTTCCGCAAACGAGGCTTAGCTTACCCGAATGGCGACGCACAACTCGTTTACGCTGAGTTTGGTACGCCTGAGGCGGACGAGTATCTGATGGACATGGCGCTCGGCGCCAATTTTGCAACGATGAATCACCTCATTCTCAACTCCATCGTGCTGGAGGCGTTTAACAAAGTCTTGCCGGGAACTCGAGGCGAGCTCGTTTATTACATCAGCCACAACATCGTAAGGCGTGAAAAGCTAGACGGCGAACTCAATTGGATTCATCGCAAAGGAGCAACCCGTGCCTTTCCAGCCCACCACGAAGAGTTGATCGACACTCCCTATTTTGAAACGGGCCATCCCATTCTGCTCCCAGGAAATCCAAGGGATGGTTCTTCGGTGATGGTAGCAAAGCCCGGCGCAAATTTGACGGCGTTCAGTGTGAACCACGGTGCAGGTCGTCGAATGAGTCGAACACAAGCCAAGGCGACACTGGACGGTCGCAAGGTAAAGAGTTCCCTTGAGGAAGCAGACGTGATCAGCAACAACCGCAACTATCCGATTGACGAAGCACCAGATGCCTATAAGGATTTTGCCGAAGTGCTAAAAAGCGTCGAGCAAGCAGGCTTGGCAACCGAAGTCGCAAAACTGCAAGCTCGCTTTGTGATCAAAGAATCGGGCGGTGAAGGGTAAGGCAATAGTGAAACAGGTACAGGCGAATTACTGAGCCGCAAACGATACCAGCCGGGGCCACGTTTTCAACGAAGTCAACTGTAACGCGGCTAGCGTCCGCGGCTCAGATGTTTGACGATCTCGTAAGAAAAGCTAACATCGCCGTTCTTTTTGCTTTGGCTTTCGGCCCCTGGCAAGTAGGTTCGCACGTAGTCTGCTCTGACCGAGTCGCTGCCGACTCGCACTCGGATGAACCCTGAGCTGCTTTGCATTTCTCCGCTTAAATAGCCATATTCTTTCGCGTTATTCGTACTGCCAGAACGCGGGTGTCCTGGTTGCGGCACTTCTTGGTAAACGATTCCGTCAAGCTCTTGTTTGATAAAGAGATGATCGTGACCGTGAAACACAATCGATACGCCATGTTGGACGAGGAGGTCGTGGATCGGCATTTCCCAGCCTGGTCGCTGTTTGGCGAACTCGCTTTCGCCGGTACTGCCCATGCCACCCCATTCCCAATACTTGGCCACCTCGACCCCGCCGCGATTGTTGGTTGGAGAACCACCGACGAGATGATGTAAAAAGACGAATCGATACTTGGCATCTACTTCCTCCAGCGATGCTTTTAGCCATCGATATTGCTTTTCACCTAGCGTCCAAGACCAGTTGTTTCGATCGCGTCCTCGCTGCGTTGTGTAACGAAAAGGATCAAGGACAATGAACTGAGCGTCGCCCCATTTCCATTGGTAGTAATCCTCCGGCAAACCAACTTCTGGATCGCGTTGATCGTTGCCAGTGTAAAAAGCATCGGGTTGTGGATTTGGGAACAACCGCTTGCGCGTCTTAGTTGCCCAAACGGTCGAACCGCGATTCCCTGATTCTCCGTCGTGATTGCCCAATGCGAAGAACAGGGGAGACGAGTGACAGAGACTGCCAAGGTAATATCTCTGTGCGAGATACTGCGGCTCCGAAAGTTCCGGCTTAACATACTTGTCGGTCATGAATGTATCGCCAAGTTCAAAATGAAAGTCAGGGGAGTCGTTCAGGGCGTTGGCAAGCGTGCGCAAGTAGACTTCGCCGCTCGTGTTTTCATCGAGATGCGAATCCGCAGTAATGCTAAACGCAAACGATGAACCCGGGGCTCGTTGCGTTTGAAAGGTGTACTCGTCGCTGGATTGCTCCTCTCCCGACCCGACGCGGTATACCAATTTGTAGTAGTAGCGGCTGTTCCCTTTAAGTTCCCTTAAGTCGAAGTCGCTGGTCGTTTTGGCTGCGATGTTGGCAACTGGCGTCTTTAGGGTCTGCTTGCCGGATTCAAGTCCATATTCGACAAAGACCTTCGCCTCCTTGTGAAAGAGAGCTCGTATGGTGATGCTGGAGTCGCTTGGTCTGCCAAGCAATATGTTGTAAAGATGTTCAGGAACATTGTTCGCTGGCGGCGGTTCTGTGTAATTGCCTAGTCCGCTCCCTCCACCTTTGCCACCGTTGCCTTTGCGTCCAGGCCCGCGTGATTGTGCGCCAACCTGTCGTCGATCTTGCTGACGCTGATCATTGGACTTTTCGCCAACCTTGGATTCGTCTGGTTGCGCTGAAACGTTCACTGCAATCGCGTTCCATTGCAGCAGTGCTAAGCACAGGGCTAAGACGCTGGGCAGGAAAGGACATAACACGGATCGTAGCTGGATTCGCCAGAATTCAGTTCGTTCAGAATCCTGGCGAATCCAGCTACCGTAGTATTCATTCCGCCGATTGCCTTGAGCAAAGCGAAGAAACTTGGCGTGGTTCCACATCGTCATCAAGATCTACTTCTTTCGCTCGTATTGAAAGTCGAGGGTTGTTTTGGCGAGTGTGACGTCCTTCACCGCCTTAAGGAACGCCGCACGATTGTCGCTGCCCTTGGTTAATTTCAACTCAGATGAAAGCGCATAAACAGTAATGTGGTACTTCTTTAAACCTGGACCTTTGGAACACATCGGATCATAAGCGGCTTTCCTTTTATCGTTCAAGCCGACGATTCCTGTTTGCTTATCGTTCTTATCGAGATGGTCGACGCTAGCAGGGATGTTGTAAACGAGCCAATATGACTTCTCCTGATCGGGGGCGGTGTGCCATAGACTGAACGCATACGACTTGGTTCCAGCCGGCGCGTCTTTCCACTGGATCGGTGGTGAAGCACTTTTGCCATCGCAGGTAAACTCAACTGGAATCAATCCATCGGCACCGATCGCGGAACTCGACACAACGAATGTGGTTTTGTTGCCAGAAGATTCAGGCTTCTCTGTTTTGACAGAACTCGCTTCGGGCGGTTGCTTGCCACGCGATGGAGCATTTTGGGCTGGCGGCTCTTTTCGAGGCGGTGGGTTATCTCTTCCGCCTGGGCCCCGCTGCCTCGGAGAATAAGTTTCAGACTTCACTTTGCCATTTCCGTCCACGAAATCAAACTTGACTGAACCGTTGTCGTTGAGAACATAATTCACGTATCGCGTCTCGTTTCCAACAGAAATCTTCACGCTAAAGGACTTGTTGTCTTTGGATTCGAAGCCAGTGATCTTTGCCCCACGAAGCGGCGGCAATGCCTCGCGCACTCCGCCAGCTCGCGGTTGCGGATCGACTTGACCATCACGTTCGATGACTTCACCATGGAAGCCGCCATTCAAATACGGATACGTTTTGGTCGCATGATAGTGGTAGCCTAGCTCTGCAGACGTGTGGCCATTGAATGCATCCAGCCCCACGACTTTCGAACCATCCGGCTCGGTGTACCCATAAATCGGGTACCCATCCAGCGCATAGGCTACCGGTTTGTCTTTGCCAACGATCTCCTGCAAGTGTGTGGGGGCGATATGGTAGTGGTAGTCGTCGGCTCGACCGCAGTGACCACCGAACTCGTCCAATTCCCCAGCGAGCAACGTATCAGTTCTGCCATCATTCTTGATCGGGTTGAAGATCGGAATGCCGTTGGCTGCGAGTGCGATCGCACCGCGAAAGAAGTGCGACTTTGCTGAAAGGGGATTCTTAGCGACAATGGGCTCGAGCGGAATCCGCCAAGCATTGTCACCAAAGTAGGGTTGCGGGAGCGGCACTTGCTGCTGCCAAGCGCTGATACCAACCATCATCCTATGGTCCGGCATCGAATTCGATTCGACATAAAAGAACTTGGCATCTTG